>NZ_JARBDC010000003.1:0-211591 GCF_036577625.1 Paenibacillus sp. GYB003
CCGGTGCCTTGCGTCGGGCTGACGGCGGGCCGGGCGGCCGCGGGTCCGCCAGCAGTCCCGGGGGCAGGCGCGGCGGGCGCCGGTTCGGGACGCGGCGGTACCGGAGTCGCAGGCGGGCGAAGCTCGTTGCCGCGGCGCAGCACCTGATCGAGCGATTCGGGCTGGACGGCGCCGCCGGCGACCTGGCCGGGCGTCAGCGTCGGTTCGAACCACTGCCGCAGCAGGTTCTCCTTGAAGAAGTCCAGCGCCCAGCGCTCCTTCTCCTTCTCGTCCTCCTCGCCCGTAAAGTCGATCACCTTGATGCGAATGGCGCCGTCCTGCACCAGCTTCTCGAACGCCGCGTCGATCCCGGCGCGAACGAAGTAGACCTGGGCTTCCAGTCCTGCGCTCAATTGATTGTATACGCGCTCCAGATCGGCGGTGATTTCGACGTTCAGCGCCGGTCGCATCCCGGTGAACTTGAGATCGTAGATGACGCCCACCGGCTCCGTGCCTTGGGCGAACGCCTTTTCCAAAATCGTGGCGCCCTCCTGGCTGAGGGTCAGGCTGAAGGCCGCGGTATTCTCGCCGTGGAGCGAGGGGACCGACGCGCCCAATATGTGCTCGACGGCGTGAAACGAGCCCGGGCCGGCCGGCCCGGCGGCGGCCGTTCCGCCCGCGCCCTGCACGTTGAGGGCGATGCACTGGACGGTGCCTTCGTCGAAAGGGACGGCGGCGAGCTTGGGCCGCTCCTTGGAGAGGGTCCGCAGCTTGGACAGGATGCGGCGCTCCAAATCGGGATCGAGCCGCAGGTTGACCTCGAACGTCAAAAATCCGCCGCCCTTCGCGCCGGCGGCCACCGCCGCGGGTTTGTACTTGATGAACGTGAAGGCCGCGCGGCCGCTCCGCCGGGCGAGTTGGACCGGGCCGGGCAAATACCAAAATTGGCTGGGGTCGGCATGATCGGGGAAGATCGTGATCCCCTCGATCGTAATCGTTCGGCTGCCCAGTAGTAACATGCGCTTTCCTCCTTCCGTAGTTCGGGGGTCGGCTATTTGAGCGGGACGATTAGCTCGCCTGCGTCGCTCGATTTCCAGTCGACGGTCTTGCTGAGTCCGTTCGCGTAACGACGGACGATCTGGTAACGATACGGCGTCGGGCTGCCAGCGACGAAGTCGTATTCGAAATGAGCGCGGTCGGTTCCGGCTTTGAACGTGTATTCGTCCTCGAAGCTCAGGCCGTGCTCCGCATCCTCGTACCGGGCCTTCACGACGATGTCGCGGAGCTTCTGCCCGGCGAAATCGCCCGACTCCGGCCGGATGGCCACGATTTTGTGGCCCCGCATGTCGTCGCGGAGGGTGATCCGCCTCTGCAGGGTGAACGATTGCGGAATGTCCGCCACCGTCCCGTCTTTGTAGATGACCGTCACCCGGTAGCCGACCGTTCGCCGGTCGGGGTCCTTCAACGCGACGAGGAAGGTTTGAGTCGACGTGGCGGAGCCGTTGAATTCGAACGAGGCCTCCTGGACCACATCGTTCTCCGGGTCTTCGTACGAGACGTCCACGAATGCGCGATCGACCTTCGTCCAGTCGAACACCGGGACGATCTCCAGCGTCCGCTTCTGCGGGAACGGATCGCGGATCGTGAGCCGCTCTTCGTCGGTCTCGACCCAGGGCGTTTCGACATCCCGATGGTCGACGGCCCGATAGATCAGCTTATACCGGAACCGGGTGTGGGCCGGATTCAGGACGAACATGCTCCAGACGGTCTCCGTCACGTCTTCTTTCTTCAACAAATAACTGTCGGCCTGGCGTATCCCGCGCTCCGGATCGGCATATTGAAGCTGCACCTCGACGTGCGAATAGCGCTCCCACGGAAAATTCAAAGCTTGAACCGGGATCGGCACGATGGAGTAAAGCTCGCGCGGATTGATCTCCAAATATTCGCCGGTTTCCGTCACGGCCGGCGATTGCAGCGTCAGCGGCCGTTCGGTGCCGTCCTGGTCCCGGAAGTTTACGGTGTACCGCGCGGTCACGACCTGGCGCATCGCCCCGCCGTCGAGGAGACTGTTCCACTCGACGGCCGCCGTTTTGGCCGCGGCGTCCAGCACCGCGCTCTTCGTCTGACCGCCGTAGTCCAGATGAACGTGGATCGAAGCGATCTGATCCGCGGCGTAATCGGCCCGGGAGATGACTTGAAGCTTTCGCCTCGCGAACCAAGGATCGTCGAGATCGACCGAGAGGACGAAGCGGTTCAGGTCGATACCCGGTTCGCGCAGCACCCGGAACAGTCCGCTCAGGTGGCCTTGCGGGTAAATCGTCTTCTTGACCGTCGTCCGTTCCCGAATATTGAAGTCCAGCCGTTTGCGGTCGATGCGCCGGCGGTCGATCTTGCGGTACGAGAAGCCGACGAGCGCACCCCATCCCCCGGTAACGGCCAGGGCCGACGTCGTTTTGGCCAGGTGCTCGATTTTGTCCCAAGCATCCTCCTTGGGCTCGACCGGGTTCAGGCTCGGCTCGAAAAAAGCGTTGGTGAGCATGTCGCGGACTTCGTCCACCGCTTGGTCGCGGCGGGCCATCAGCTCCGAATCTTCGCCTTCCGGCACGAACGTGTCGACCTCGAGCACAATCGACCGGTTATCGATCAGCTCGTCGACGGCTTTCGTGATCTCGGACTGGTAAAAGATCGAGTCGGTGCCGAACGTCGTGTCGAGATGCTTTTGCACCCGGTCCCAGTCGATGTCGAGCCGAACCGAGTACGCGGGACGCAGCGCCAAGTAGTCGAGCGAGAAGACGACGCCGATCGGGGACATTTCGCCCTGCAGCGCTTTCTTCAGCACCTTGACCCCGTCCTCGGTCAGCCGGCAGGAGAAGGCGGCCTGATTGTCGCCGTAGAGCGCCGGCTTGGCGTGATGGCTGAGCTTGAGCACGAATTTCGGTCCTGCAGCGGCGGGATCCCCGACGGCCGGACCGGCCGGGCCTGTCGGCCCGGGCGGGGCCGGTACCTCCGGCGCGTCGCCGGTCTGTTGATCCAGCAGCATCAGCTTCACCGTGCCGTCGACCAGCGGGACCGGCGCCAGCCGGGGCGAGTCGCGAAGATGTTCCAGCCGTTTAATCTCGTCGCGGATGTCGTTCAGCGCTTCGGGATCGATCCCGAGATTGACGTCGAAGTTGAGGAAGCCGCCGGTCCCGGCCGCGCCGCGAAATTCGACGACTTGAAGCTGCGGGACGGGCACCCCGGCGGCGGCGTCCCGGATTTGCGTCAGCCGGGGCGGTCCGGGCAAATAATACCATTGCAGCGGATCTTCGTGGTCGCGGAACACCGTAACCCGGTTGATGATGTGAAAGGGCGGGGCAAGGTAGAGCATCCGGCTTCACCTCCTAGGCGGGTTTCTCGGGCAGGACGAGCGTCTTTTCCGAAGATTCGGTTTCGGCGATCTTTTTCACCGACCCGTCGGCCATGAAATACGACGCGCTCCAGTCGTAGCTCTTTTTCGTTTTGTCCTTGTAGGGGAAGCTCCATCTAAGCGTGTCGGCCGCGCCTTTTTTGAATACAAGGTCGCCGGACTCGTCAATGCCGTTCGCTTCGTCCTCATAATGGAGCGTAACCTTGATCAGCTTCACCGCTTCGAAATCGACCAGGTCCGGCATGACTTCGATATCCTGATACAGGACGGCGTCGCCCAGCATGATCGTGCCCTGCTCGGCGGCGGTTTCCGCGATTTGCCGCACCGTTCCGTCCCTGAAGCGGATGTTCGCGGAGTAGGTGACCTTGCCGGCCGTTTCGGAGACGACGGGGAACGTCCAATCCTCGAACGTGCTTTCCTTGGTCAACGCGACCGAATGCGTCTGCGTATACGCGTTGGCGTCGTCCCGGTACTTCAAGTCGACGAAAATCGTGTCGATGCGGGTGTCGAAATCGCCGAAGCCGCGGATGTTGACCGTCTTGCTGGCGCTGAACGGGTCGTCGATGAACAGCTTCGGGGATCCGCCGGTTTGCCAGTCGTTCACGAATTCCTTCCCGTCGGCCATGTAATACTTGACCCGGTACCGGTACGGATTGCGCCGCGGCTGGAAAATCACGTGCACCCAACGATGCTCGAGATGGTCTTTATCGAGCTTGAACACCTGCTCGACCGGCCGGATGCCGTTCGCTTCGTCCTCGTACTGCAAGGTGACGAGCGCTTCCTGCACCTGATCGAAGTTCAAGTCGCCCTGGGCGATGTCCACCAGCAGAATGCCCGTATCGCCGACGTTGATGGTCAGATGCTCTTCGTCGCTTTCGATCTCGGCCGATTGGTAGCGCTCCGAGGCGTTCTTGTAGTTGACCTGGTACGAATATTTGTACTTGTAGCTGTCGTTCGCGATATACGTGCTGAACTTGCCGACTTCGTCCGGATTTTTCAGAAGCACCTCTTTCACGCTGTGCTCGGCGCCCTGCTTGTACTCGAGCTTGACCTCGATGCTGTCGAGAGGCAGCTTCTCGAAGTCCGCGTTCGCCCGGGCCGTGACGTTCAGCTGCTTGAAGAACGGATCGTTCAAATCGACGACGCGGGAGAAGTCCGACCATTTGAACGGCTTGCCGTCCCGCCCGACCATGCCGGTGATGTTCGGAAGCGTCCCGCGCGGCGAAGGGTTCCATTCCATGATCGCGCCTTCCTTGTACGTGCGGCGGAAGCTGACCGCTTTGCTGACCACGGTATCGATGTTGACGTTCTCGAGGTCGTGCTCCTTGTACCAGACGCTGGCGGCGTTCGGGTCGACGGGAGGGATGTCGCCCAGAAGCATTTTGGCCACTCCGTCCTCGAGGTTTTTCCACGCCCAATCGCGCACCGCGTTCAGCACTTTCTGGTCGGTGACTCCGCCGGGGTTGATGTCGACGCCCCCGGAATTCGTTTCGGTCATTTTCTCCGTCAACGTTTGGCGGTAGCTGTCTTCGGACCAGAAATGTTCCTCGACGTCGATCGCCTGATGAAACTCCATGAACTTCTCGGCGTTAAACCAAACGGTCGCGGTGATCGCGGGGAGCCGAACCGGCATCCAGATGTCATAGGCGACCTGGACGATCCCGCCCTTGTCCTGAAGCGCCTGCTCCAGCATCGTGGCGCCTTCGGCCGACAGCTCGACGGTGAACGGCGTGATCATTTTGCCGTACAGCGAAGGCGCGCCGGGGCTCGTAATCTTCTCCACGAAGGCGCCGGCGCTGTCCAGCACGGTGATGCTCGCCGAACCGCGCAGGAAGCTCATTTGGCCGATTTTCACCTGGGGCGCCGGCGGCTGCAGGCCCCGATTCCTCCAGTCTTGCTCCTGCCGTTCCTGAAGAATGGCGCGGATTTTGGCCAACTTGTCCTCGGGCACGACGAATTCCACATCGGCGATCAGAAACCCGCCGCCCTTCTTGCCATCCTGCCTGTCGATCGGGAAGCGGTACTTGATGAACTTGAACACGGGCTGTCCGTTATCGTCGATCCGGAACCTGGGCTGGCTCGGCAGCACATAGTACGTCGTCCCGTCCGCATGGTCCCGGTAGACGGTCGATCCTTCGAGCACCTCCGGCTTATCCCACATTAGCATCGCATATTCCTCCTTTAGGGTGATCCTCGCCGAATCCTCGATACGATGTCCGGGATTCAGGAGGGAATGATTCGGATGTGCCCGGTCCCGGTGCTTGCAGGGAACCAGGCGCTTACGTCGGCGACGGCCTCGAAAGGGAGCGGGGCGGCCCCGGTTCGGCGAACGCTTCCCCGATAGGCGACCCGCAGGCAATCCGAAGCGCCGTTCAACGCCCTTGCCGCCTGCCGGGCTTGCTCCGGAGTCAGCGGCGCGTTGAAAACGGCGCTGTAAGGCGGGTATCCGGAGGAGGAAGATTGCTGCAGCTCCGCAAATGCTCCGGGCCCCGACCCGTCGCCGATTTCGAGCGACACCCGCCGGATGTCGGCCGGCTCCGGCTGAAGCCGTATGGCGGCGGGGGACAGCTTCCGCTCCGGGTACCGCCGCGCGATCTCCGCGCGCAGCGCGGCCAGCGCCGGCTCCTCCGCCGACCACTGCGCGCCGAGCTGCAGCCGCGATCCGGCGTCGCCCAGCCAAAGAATCAGCGACGGCCGGCCGGCCGGATCGCGTTCCGGCACGACGGAAGCCGGCCTGTAATAAAACGATTGAGGCTCCGACGGATCCGCATGGCAAAGTAAGTCGCGGAACCGAAAGCCGTCCCCGTTTTGCCTTTCGTTCATATCAATCCCCACCTCGCACAAGGAGACGTTCGAACGGCGACCGTACCGCGGACCAAGGTCCGGCGATGCCGCCGCTATCCGCGTGCCGCCGATAGCGGTAGCCGGCATGAAAAGGGGAGGACGCAAAGTAAGCGAACGTCTTCCGGGGCTGGTCCGGCGTCAACGCGACGACGGCAATCGACTCGGCCGTCTCGGGCCGGTCTTCCGGAAGCAGGTCGACCGCCACCAGCGGCCCGGCGTTCGTCCCGTCGAGCTCGAGGACAATTTCGTGCGTGCCGTACTCCGGGAACATGTGCACCCCGAGCAGCTGCGGTTCGAGGGGGAGCGGTCCCCGCTTCAGCACCCGGTCTCCTTTTCTCGCGCGGAACTCGTATTCGACGGTCGCCTCCGAAGCGTTGACCGGAACGGCGATCGCGGCTTCCGTTCGGGCTTCGTCAAGCTCGAAAGTCAAACTATCCGTCCTCCCGTCCTCGTTCCAGGTGCAGCGGCCGTGAACGGTTGCAAGCTCCAACAGCCTTTTGTCGGCGGCTTGCGGGACGAACCGGACGGGGAAGTCGGCCGGCGTGAGATACAGCCGTTCGCCGACTGCGGCGATTTCTTGCCCGCCCAGCTGGCGAACTTCCCGGGTGCTTGCCAAAATCGCGAACGTGGCGTATGTATATTCCAGCGGTTCCGCCGGCGAGAGCTTGAGCCGGACGGCCGCCGTATCGGACGGAGGAACCAGTTCGGCCGAGGCTGCGATCGCCTGAGGCCGCGACGGCGGACGCGGCGGAGCCCGCAGCGTGACACCGATCGCCGCGACGCCGGGCCGAACGCCCGGAATATTCGCAGTTACGTCGATCTGATGCATGCCGGTGGAAAGCGCGGGTACGACGATCGGCGGCGGGGCGATCGTGTCGATGCCCGCCGTGCGGATGCCCTCGCGGGCGGCATCGAACGGGCGGAAGGACAGGACGAGCGGCCGCCAAGTCTCGAGCGGCCGGGACAAGTCCCATTCCATTCGCCCGGAAACGCCGTCCCCGCCGTCCGCCAGCCCGGGGAGCGCCATATACCCGCGGCCGTCCGCAATCGGAGCGGCCGCGAACGCCCCGAACCGGGCCCGGACCCAATCCGTCAACGTTTCCGCCAATTCCAGCGGGTCGCGGACGTCGTCCGCACCGGCACCCGCACTCGCGTCCCGGCCCCGACCTTCGACCGCGAGGCCGAGCTTCGACAAATCCCCGCCGAACCGGCGTACCAGCTCATCGCGGGCCATCCGGCCGTCCGCATCCAATCCGGCTTTCATCGCGGCGTAAAAGCGCGCCGGGTCGATGCGGACGCGATACGGCAGGCGGGGGGCGATGCCGGTCATTTCCAGTTCGACCTGCGCCCGCAGGGGAAGCGTTTCGTCCTCGAGCAGGCGCTTCAGCAGCAGCGCGCCTTCGGCCGTCACCCGCAGCGACAGGCGAGCGTTCGTAAGGCCGTTCCAAGCCAGCGGAATCGGCAGGGACGCTTCGGGAGGCAATTGTACGCCGTCCGGGGCTTGCAGCCGGAGGCAGCCTCCGGCGAAGATCGCCGGCACGAGCTCGGCTCCGCGATGCCGTTCGCGCAGCAGCACGGAAGCGGGCCCGATCGGAAAGCTCGGGTTCAGACGCAGCTGGAGGATGCCGTAGGGCGAAGGCGGCAGCATCGGATTTTGGCCCCGGTACAGCTGCAGCCTCATATCCGGCAGTCCGTCCGGTCCGGAAGCCAAATCCAGACCGTCCGGCGTGACGACGAACGGCCCCCGACCTTCGAACGGATAGTAGATGCGGGATTCGCTGTACGGAATCGTCTGTTGGAAGTCCGGCCACCTCATCTCAATCTACATCCCCTTGCAGAATATAGAGCAAATCGCCGCTCTTGGCTTTCCATTCCTTCGTCGTTTGTCCGCTAAGCCTTATGGCGCTGACCCTGTACTCATAGACGCCGCTGTTCGCGCGCCGCAGCAGCACATCCGCGATCGGAAACGGCAGCGACGCCTTGACCTCCGGCTGCTCGGGGCTCAACGACACGGTGACGCCGCTGTCCTCTCCGTGCTTCAGCTCGACGACGATTTCGCTCAGCCGTTGTTCCTCCGGCTTGCCCGGGGGGAGGTTGAAGATCGCCGGCAGCGTCTTGACCGTAATGTCCTGCTCGTACTGCGCGGTGAACGGATCCTGAATGGCGTTCCAGATCGCTTCCCGATCGGGAATAACGGCAACGTCGCCCGGACCGGGCAGCACCGTGGCCGAAACCTTTCCTTCGCCCGAATGACCGGGCGCCGGGACCACGGTGAAGACGAGCTCTTCGCCCGAGGCGAGACGCTCGACCGGGAACGCGACGCCTTGGAGCTCGCAAGGAACCTCGGTGCCTTCGCGGTCCAGCCTGGCGTTCAGCCGTCCGATTCGAACCGGGCTTTCGATCAAGTTCCGCAGCGTGACCTGTACGCCGCCGGAAGCCGGATCGGGGGAATACGCATAATCGAACAGTTCTCCGGCAAGATCGTCCATCCGGGCCGTGAACGGGACTTTCTCGGCGACCCGGTGATGCTCGTCGTCCAGATGAACCTCCACTTCGCCCGTCATGAGGAACGATGCGGTCTCCGACCCCATCAGCGCCTCGAATACTTGCTGCAGCTCTTGGAGCGACAACGAAAGCGAGTCGACGATGCCCTCCTTGAGGTTGATCAGCGCTCCCTCGCGAAGCTGAAACGGTCCGGCCCTGTTCGGGAGGGCGAGGCGGAACGACAAACGGCCGGTATCCGCCAGCAGCGGTTGGAAAACGGGCCCCGCGATCCCGTCGGGAAGCGTTCCGCTCACATGGGCTTTCAGCTCTTGGGCGGCCGCCTCCAGCCGATCGGGGGCGACGCAGGGGACGGCCGCATAGTCCAACGTTGCCCGGGACGTACGAAGCGAACCGTCTTCCGACGTGAACTTGGCCGATAGGAACGGCAGGTAGGGCGGTTCGGGCAATCGGGCGAGCTTGAAGGCATCCGGCAAATAATAGAACAAATACCGGCGGCTCGTTTCCTGATAGTAGCTGTGAAAATCGTCGCCGTGGCGAACCTGGTGCCGGATCAAGCCCGGGCCGCCGCTCGCGGGCGCTATGCCGCCGAAGATGTAGCCGTGCAAATGGGCCGGGAAATAGAAAGGGAGCTGAATGTCCAGCACGCGGTCGACGATCCGATAACGCGGTTTCGGCGGCGCGACCGACAAGTCGATGTTTGCGGTTCCTCTTCCCGCGACAACTAGCAAGTCGGGAGACAGTTTAAGTTTGTTGATTTTGCTCGGGTCCTGGAAGGCTCTTGTTGTGCGGATCGAGAGGGGCTGCGGCTTCGGCGGGACCGGGTTCGCGGGACGAACCGGGTAAGGCCGCGGGCCGCCGAGCGGTTTGACGGGGCCGGTTGGAATCGGCAGCGGGTTTTTGTTGGGCGGTTTCGGAAACGACTCCTTCGGCGCGGCTGCCGGAACGGCGACCTGAACGGCGCGGCGGACGATCAAGACCGCATTCGCCTGGGGCTCCGTCAGGGCGGCGTACAATTCGTCGCGCTCGGCCATACTATCGAGCTGCACGGCGGCTTGAATGCCGTCCGGTTGCTCGAGAACGTCGCCGAACGTCAATTCCTTGTGCACCCCGCCCGAGCCGACGAGCACGTATCGCAGAATGACGGTAACCCGGTGCGGCATTGCCGACGCGTCGCGGGCGGCTTGCTCGATTTCTTCGGCCGGGAAACGGAGCAGATGAACGCGCAACGCCCAACCCGGGGCACGTTCTTCGACGGAGACGCGGTATTGCTCTTGTCCGCCGGCCGTCCTCTCCGTGGCAAGCTTGTAGCGGGGCACGTACACTTTGTTCGCCGAATCGGCCGGCTGCTCCAAGAGGATGGCGTCGCTCACCTCCTCCGCCGGACAGACGGGGACGGCCAATTCCTCCCGGGCATAGTCCTTTTGGTTCAGGCGAACCCGGGTCAGGACTTCGGCAATGGCCGGATTGTTAAGGACGCTCGCCTTCGCGAAGGCGGCGTCGAACCGGAACGGCATAGGCGTTCACTCCTCGGCGTTGCGGATGGGTGACGGAAGAGCAACCAGGTGGCGGGATTTGCGGGTTTAACGCGATGGAAGAAGGTCTCGATGAGGCTGGAACCTAATACACGGCTACATCATAGCAAAGATTGTTTTCGCAATAATGGGAAAAAGGAGCCAATTTAACCCCTTCCGCGAGTAGGTCGTTCAGACAAATTTTTCAACCCCGCAACTGCACGATAAGTCGCAAGCTGTCGGAATGTGTAATTTTGCGTTTAATGCCCGTCCGCGGCAACGAACCGGCTTCAAGCGCGATCGCGGCGCATGAGGCGCGGCCGTTTTATGAAGGAATGGGCTCGGTACGCACGGGGGGGAGTTGGCTCCTCTGCATTTGTCACAACATCGATTCGCTCCTTGTCTTAACAGTTGCAGCGAAAACATGAGGGCAGCCGGCTTCAGTCCGATTTCTCGCTGGAACGAAGTCGTCGTCCATGTGGCGCATATCGGCCGTATGAGCTTCATGGAATTCGGCGCAAATCCAAAAACGAAACGATACCGGGAGCGAAACGAAATGGACAAACTGCTCGTCATCCATGCACATCCGAATGCGGACGCCGAATCGTCGGTCAGCCTGCAAGTGCTGCATCACTTTCTTAAAGCCTACGGAAGTCTTCATCCCGAAGGGGCTATCGAACGAATCGATCTGTACCGCGAAGATGTGCCGTGCATCGACTCCGTCTTTTTGAGCGCGCGGAAAAAAATACAAAAGGAAGAGCGGCTGACGGAGGAAGAACAACGGGTAGCCTCCCGTACCGCCGAACTATTGAGGCAGTTCAAGAGCGCGAAAAAGTACGTGATCGCGATGCCGCTGCATAATTTCAACGTTCCGTCGAAACTCAAGGATTACATGGACAACATCCTGATTCCCAGGGAGACCTACGCGTATACCGATCAAGGATCGGTCGGTTTGCTGAAAGACGGCCGGAACGTTCTCGTCATTCAAGCGAGCGACGGGATTTACACGAACAACGATTGGTATACGGAAGTCGAATATTCCCATCAATTTTTGAAATCGATGTTCCGTTTCATGGGGATGGATTACCGTATCATTCGCGCTCAAGGCATATATCGGTTAGGCCGTGAAAAGGTTTTGCAAACAGCGTTCCAAGAAGCGGAAGCGGCCGCGGCGTTCTTTGCCGGAGTCGGTAATGAGGCGGCGTCCGGCACGGCAGCCGGGCTTGCAATTGATACGATATCGTAGTAAAATCAATTCGAAGAATAGTTACCATTTCGTACGTTCAGGAGGTTGGCGGCTTTATGGAGCAGTTATTCGAACTGTTCGTTCGTAACGGCTTGCGGCCGCTAAGCTTGCTCGAAGAGGCGACTGAGCTGGAGCGGCAAATGAACCGCTCCGAGTTGGCCGCCCTGCTTACGATTCAATACCGCGAGGAGCTGACGATGTCCGAGCTGGCCGCCGAGCTTGGAGCTCCGCTCAGTACGGTCACCAGCTTGGCGAAAAGGCTGGTGCGAAAAGGCTGGGTCGAACGGAACCGTTCGGCCGACGACCAGCGCGTTTTTTTGGTCCGTCTGACGGCGGAAGGGGGCGAGCTGGCGATTCGTGCCCGCACGACCATGAACCGGTTGTTCGAGCGGGTTCAGGCGGCGTTGACCGCGGAAGAGCTTCAGCAATTTTTGTCGCTCGCGATCAAGGTCATGAAGGCGCTGCAGACCGGAAAAGAATCGAAGACTCGCGAAGCCGGCGGGAAGGCGAAACGGCTTTCGCGCATTGCGATCGAGGATTGATTCGGTACGGACGGTTTCATACGGCAGACGTTCAAACGTTCCATTGGACGCTGCCGCTGTTTTTCGCCAAATACTACGAAATCGTAATAAATGGAGGGAATGGCGATGCGAATTATCATTTATACGGGAAAAGGCGGCGTCGGCAAAACGAGCGTCGCGGCGGCTACGGCAGTCCGCTTGGCCAAGCACGGGTTGCGGACGATCGTCATGAGTACGGATGCGGCTCACAGCCTGGCCGATTCGCTCGATATGACGCTCGGCGGAGAGCCGGTGCAGGCGGCGGAACGGTTATGGGCACAGGAGGTGGACAGCGTCCGGCAAACCGAGAAGCATTGGGGCGCCGTCCAAAGCTGGCTGACGGGATTCATGGGATGGGCGAAGCTTGACGATTTGGCGACGGAGGAGATGCTCGTTTTTCCAGGGATGGAGGAGCTGTTCAGCCTGATGGAATTGAAGCGGCACGCGATAAGCGGGGAATACGACGCCATCGTGGTCGATTGCGCGCCGACGGGCGAAACGCTGCGACTGCTCAGCTATCCGAGCGTACTCGGATGGTGGGTGAACAAAATATTCCCGTTCGAGCGCAGGCTGGTGAAGCTGGCGCGGCCGGTCGCCAAAGTGGTGGCGGGGGGGCTTGAGCTGCCGGACGACAACGTGATGGGCAGCGTCGAGTCCTTCGTACGCGAGCTTGAGCAGCTCCAGACGTGGATCATGAATCGGGACATCACCTCGGTGCGCATCGTCGTCAATCCGGAGAAGATGGTCATATCCGAAGCGCGTCGGGCCTTTACGCATTTGAACCTGTACGGCTTCAATACCGACGCGATCGTCATCAACCGGTTTTTGCCGCCGGAGGCGAGCGGCAGCTATTGGGCCCAATGGCGGCGGATTCACGACAAGTACGAGGAAGAAATCCGGGACAGCTTCAGCCCGCTTCCGATATTCCGAATTCCGTTGATGGAATCCGAAGTGGTCGGTTTGCCGATGCTGGAGCGGATCGGCGATGCGGCTTTCGACGGAACGGACGTCTACGCCGTGCTGCACTGCGACAACACCCGGACGGTCCGGAAGGAAGGGGGGCGCTATGTGATGGAGCTTGCGCTTCCTTTCGTCGAGAAGGAGCAGCTCCAGCTCCACCAGCGAGGGGAAGAGCTGACCGTCCAGGCCGGCCCCTACAAGCGGAAGCTGCATATGCCGAAGCCGCTGCTCGGTCGCCCGATTGCGAGCGCAAAATTCGCAGACGGCAAATTGATTCTTCGATTCGGAGAACGCGAGCAAGCGAGCGGCGAAGAGGGGGAACTTGGTCGATGAAACGGGATGTGATAATGAAGCTGTTGGAGGCGGGCGGCGCGATACACGAAGCGCTCGCGGAAGCTTGTGCGCCGATGGAAGCGAACCGGCACTTTCGCGCTTCGCGGGCGGAGGCGTTGAAAGGGCTGCGCTCGCTGCTGGACGCCGAAATCGGCAGGCTGGAAAGCCGGGCGGCCGCGAAACCGCAAGAAAAGGCGAGCAAGCGAAGCGTCGGCCGCACGATCGACATAACGGAATGATGACCGAAAGGAATTGGAGGAAACCGCATGAAACCGGACAAAATCATTGGGGGAACGTTGGCCTGGACGGCCGTTCTGCATACGGTCGTGGGACTGTTTTTGTACTGGGAGCCGATCAAGGATATGGCGAAGGTCGGATTGTTCAATTCGGTCGTGCCGCATTCCGATCGGGGCAGCGCCTTTTGGTTTTTCATCTTCGGCGCGATGCTGTGGACGTTTTCCCGGGTAGTCGGCTGGTTTGCGCGAGCCGGGCAGCGCGTCCCGACATTTCTCGGGGTGCACTTAATGGCGCTGTGCTTGGTCGGGGTCTTCTTCGTGCCGCTCTCCGGCTTTTGGCTCGGCATACCGCAAGCCGCAGTTCTGCTGCGCCGAAATGCAGGCGGCCGATTATTGAATTCCCCGTGACGAGCATCCTGGGCAAGCGAAGCTGAAATACCGTGTTTACGTAACGTTCGAATTCAAAAAAGAGCCGCGCCATGGGGGCGTTTCAAGTCACCGGCGAACCGTCGAGCGGTACACCCCGTTTTCCGTACGGCCGTTCTATGGTATTGTGAGGGAAGAGACGGCGACTTGAACGAGGGGGCTTCATAAGCTGTGCCGCAAGCAAAACATACATCGCCGGCGAGCCGGTATCGCTTATTGCTCGTCCTGCTCCTCGGCTTGGCTTGCCTTCTGAGCGCGCGATCGCAGCCGGCTTCTGGCAAACCGCCGCAACGCCGGCAAGCCGAAGGGACGGGGCTCGGGCTTGCGATCAGCAAGGAGATCGTCCGGCATCACGAAGGGGAGATCGGCGTCGACGCCAAGCCGGGCGAAGGCAGCTTTTTCTACTTCACGCTGCCCGTCATTTTCGAACGCGATTTGCGGCACTCCTAGACACGCGGAAGGCAGAGGAGAAAAATCGAATTGGATGAATCAGGGGCTCCATCGCCGGAAACGGCGGTGGGGCTCTTTTGGTTTTGGCTAAGTCGCGCGGTGCATTATATATCGGATTCCGCCCCAGCTGCCGTAAGGCACGAAGATTGACTTTATGTAGCTGGAAATCCTCCCGTTATTTTCATTAGCTGCACCAGATTGGAATGCGTAAGCTGGAAATCCTCCATCTAAATTCGATCAAGGGGCGGGAATACGGAAAATTCGCCCAAAATAACGGGTGTTATTCCATTTATTTTTCCGAAAACGCTGAAACCGATGCATGTAGCGGGAGGAAGTCCCGTTAAATCCCGGGAGCCCCGTCTCTCCGCCATTTCAACGTGACCGAAAAGCTTGTCAAAACTCGGTCCGCGGCTCGGGAGCCGATGGTGCAATCGCGTTGGCCGCGAAGCCGAGGGGGCGCCGCTATGGATCGCAGGGGAAGGGGGGCTACCGGAGGCTGCGATCAGTCGGATTTTCCCCGGCCGGACAAATGCGCGGAGCTTGAGGCGCTGCGTTCCGACACGGCAACGGTTTCAGTTGCCGTCCGGACGTTTTTCCCGGAAAGTTTTTCGTATTTGCAATACATACGCTTGTTCGTCCCTACCGGATTTAAACCGCGCAATATGATACTTATCATGTGCAACTCCTTACGTTTGCTACTTAAACGAGATTTTCCCGCTTACTACAATAAGAGGAAGACATTTGCTTATCGATAAGGAGCCGCCCGTGAGCATTTCGAGATATTCGTTCGCAGATGTGAAGCAAGCTATCGTTCACTGCGCTTCCGCGGAAGCGGAGAAAGTCGGCGGCAGCGCGCTTGCAGGGAAAATTTACGCCTTGCTGCTGTTCGCCCCGGAGCCGTTGTCCCTCCAACAAATCGCGGAACGGCTGCAGGTCAGCAAAGCGGCCGTCAGCATCCAGATTCGTACGATGGCGTTCCAGGGGCTGTGTCGAAAACTTCCGCGGCAAAGCGATCGCCGGGACTATTATGCGCTTCCGGATCCGATCGGCAAAAGCTTTACGCAGAACATGACGGATTTCTGGACGGCGCGTCTGCAAACGCTCCGACAGATGCTGCATGCGCTGTCAACCGTATCCGCTGCCGAAACGGAAGAATCGGAGCGCCGCATTCTGATCGAAAGACTGTCGGAGGTGTCGGCCCTTCTCGAGACGATGCTGTTGTGTCTCGCAGGCATGGCGCACGAAAGGGAAGCGCAGGAACAGACGCTGCGGCGCCACTCGCACCGGGGCGCAACGAGAGCTTTAAGGAGTGATGAATCTTCGAACCGTGCCGAACGCCGATCCGAAAGCGCCCGAAAGCTCGACCTGCATGCAGGTTTGCCAGCCATCGTAACGGAGGAGTAGAGAGATGATGAACAAGTTGACGAGCTTTTCCATGAAAAACGTGGCGGCGGTTTTGATCATCTGCGCGATATTGTTCGGCGCAGGAGGAATATCCGCGGTTTCGTTGAAGCAGGAGACGATGCCGGATATATCGCTGCCGGTGGTGTTTGTGACTACCGTCTATACGGCGCCTCCGCGGGACGTGATGGAGGATGTCAGCAAACCGATCGAGAAAGCGATCGCGGGGGCGGAAGGCGTAAAAAAAATACACTCGACCTCCTCGGACAATTTCTCGATGGTTCAAATCGAGCTGGAGAGCGGTCGGAAGCCGGAGGACGCGAAGCAGGATATCGAAAGCTTGCTCGCGAACGTCAAGCTTCCGCAAAAAGCGGACAAGCCGCAGGTGCTTACGTTCGGCTTCGGCTCCATCCCCGTCTATAATTTGGCCATCAGCGGAAAAAACGGGATGAGCCAGGAAGAGCTGGACCGGATTTTCAACGACATTTTCGAACCGGCGCTCGGTACGGTTAGCGGACTCGATCATGTCGATGCGATCGGCAACCAGGAGGCGCTTCTGAAGCTGAAGCTCGATCTGAACGCCATCCTGAACTACGGCTTGACGCCGAACCAAGTATCCCAGAGCATCCAGGCGTCGATCTTGTCGAGCCCGGCGGGAAGCGTCAAATTTAGCGGAAACAACCAGATGGTCCGGATCGTCAGCGACCTGGACAGCCTGTACAATCTGGAAAATATGAAAATATCGACGGCCGCGGGAGATACGATTCTGCTCAAGCAAATCGCCAAAGTCGAGGCGGTTTCCGAATCGACGTTTTTGTCCAGGCTGAACGGCGAGCCGGCCATCGCGGTGTCGCTGTTCAAAACGAAGGAAGCCAATACCGTTCAGTTTTCCGCCCAAATCGACAAATGGGTCGAGCAGTGGAAGACGGAGTATCCGGACATTACGTTTACGACGATTATGAATCAAGCCGTCGAGGTCAAAAAATCGATCAACGGGATGCTGAAGGAAGGCGCGATAGGCGCGTTTCTGGCCGCGGCGATGATTCTGCTGTTCTTGCGGAACGTTCGAATGACGCTGATCGTGCTCGTCTCCATTCCGTTGTCGGTTTTGATCACGCTGCTGGTCATGTACGGGCTCGACATTACGCTCAACATCATGACGCTCGGCGGATTGACGATCGCGATCGGGCGCGTCGTGGACGACAGCATCGTCGTCATCGAGAACATCTACAGCGAGCTGCAAAAAAGCCAGGAACGCAACGAATCGGTCATCAAGCTGGCGACCGCAAGAGTGGCATCCGCCATTACGTCGTCGACGATTACGACGGTGGGCGTGTTTGCGCCGATCGCGATGGTGGGCGGCATATTGGGAGACATTTTCCGACCGTTCGCCGTAACGCTCGTCGTATCGCTGCTGGCCTCCCTGCTCGTCGCTCTGACCGTTATTCCGATGCTGGCCAAGCTGCTTGTGCTGAAAAGCGGCAACATCAAGCATCACGAGTCGACGGACGGCAAATTCATGCAAATGTACAAACGGATCATCGGCTGGGCGCTCGCCAATCCGAAAAAAACCGTGCTGACGTCGATGCTGCTGCTTGTCGTCACCGTCGGCGGAACGATGCCGTTTCTCGGAAGCGAGTTTATTCCGAAAAGCATGAACGGCAAAGAAATGCAGTTCAACATCAGCATGCAGCGCGAGACGTCGATGGAAACGATGGACGCCAAAGTGAAGGAGATCGAGGCGCTGCTCGCCGAGCAGAAAGATCCGAAAGGCAATCCGGCCTTCACGTACGTCGAATCGATGGTCGGCTACGACAACAGCGACGATCGCGTGCCGTATAAAAGCATCATTTTGGCTTCCTCGTCGGAAGATTCCGATCCCGCTTCTCTCGTGAAAGAGATGGAGGCGAAAATAGCGGAGCTGATGCCGGGCGGCTCCGAAGTGACCGGCAATTTGGCGGCGACCGCCGGCATGGGAACCGGCGAAGATTTCGCCTATTTGCTCAAGGGCGACGACCTGCTCCAGCTGGAAGCGGGAGCGGCGCTGATCAAGGAAAAGATGAAGGAATTCCCCGAGCTGACGGATATTAAAGACAGTCTCAGCGAGAAAAAAACAGAGGTGGAAGTAAAGGTAGATCAGAACAAAGCCCGTTTGTACGGCTTGACCGCGGCCCAGGTGCTGGACAGCGTATCGAGCTGGCTGTCCGAGGTCAAGCTCGGCGAGTACCGTTTCGACAACACCGTCTTCAACGTAACGATCATGCTGGACGACCATTACAAAGATTCGTTGTTGAAGCTGGGGCAATTCCAAATTCGCACTCCGACGAATATGATCGTCAATTTGACCGACGTCGCCCAAGTGCGGCAAACCGACGCGCCGACTGCGATTACGCGGGAAAATCAAGAGCAGTACGTCAAGATCACCGCCTCCATCGACAGCCGGAACAAAGGCGGGGTCAGCAGCAAAGTGAGCCTCGCCCTGAAGGAGGTCGAGCTGCCAAACGGCATTCGCACCGAAACGCAAGGCGTCAACGACGATATCGAGTCGAGCATCCGGCAGATGGTGCTCGCCATGGCGGCGGCCGTCTGCATCGTTTATCTCGTCATGGTGCTCGCCTTCGGCAACGCAAGCGCGCCGTTCGTCATTTTGTTCTCGCTGCCTTTAGCGGCGATCGGCGGATTCCTCGGCCTGTTTTTGACCGCGCAAACGATCAACGTTACGTCTTTGATCGGCTTCCTCATGCTGATCGGAGTCGTCGTGACGAACGCCATCGTGCTGATCGATCGCGTGCAGCAAAACGAAGAAGCCGGGATGGATACGCGGGAGGCGCTTATGGAAGCGGGCATGAGCCGGTTCCGCCCGATCATCATGACGGCGGGAGCGACGATCGTGGCCATGATGCCGATGGCGCTGGGCTTCTCCGAAGGCGCTCTGATATCCAAAGGTCTGTCGGTCGTTGTCATCGGGGGGTTGACGACGTCGACCATTTTGACGCTTGTCGTCGTCCCGGTCATGTACGAGTTGATCGCCAACATGAAGAGCCGTCTGTCGCGCAGCAGGAAAACGAAGCCGAACGTTGCGAGCGGCCATACCGCGTAAATCCGCCAAAGTCACCTGAGCGAAAAAGGAGAACTGTCCGTATGAAACAACCATTCCGAATGGGTACCAAAACCCGTATGGCCGCCGCCGGAGCGCTCCTTCTCGGAGCGTCGCTGCTCGCCTCCGGCTGCGGCGCGACGCCGGAGGCCAAGCCGGCGGCGGCGGAACAATCGCAAGTCAAAACGGTGAAGACGGCGAAAGTCGAAAAAAGAACGATCGACGATCCTATGGAGCACGTCGCGGACGTGGTGCCGTCCACCCGCATGACGGTTGCGACCAAAGCGGGCGGGGAAGTGCTCGAAGTGCTGAAGAAGCGCGGCGATACGGTCGAGAAGGGCGAGCTGTTGTTCCGGATCGATCCGAAGGACGTCTTGCTGCAAAAGGAAAAGGCGCTCGTCTCGATCAGCGGGACGCAGCAGCAGCTGGCCAAGGCGGCGCAAGATTTGGCCGACGGCAAGCGGGATCTTCGGAACGGAATCGCCAAGCTCGAGCAATCGGTTCAGGACGCCGAAAAAAACTACAATAAGATGAGAAACGATTACGATCAAGGGCTTGTATCGAAAATTCAACTGGAGCAGCTCGAAACGCAGCTGAACGGGCTCCGGCTGGATCTGGAAAGCAGCCGCGCCAAATTGAAAACGATGGAGTCGACCAATTCGCTCTCCCAACTGGAGCAAGGGCTGCAAACCGCGCAGCTGTCGTTGGAGGAGATCGACCGCGCGCTGGAAAACCTTGAAGTGCGGGCGCCGGTCGGCGGCGTTTTAACGGATTTTAACGTCGAAGCGGGAATGACGGTCCCGTCGGGGTTTTCGGCGGGTGATATTCAGAGGCTCGATCCCGTTAAGGTGAAAGCGGAATTGACCGAAGATGCCGCCAAGCTGATTCGCGGCAAGCAAGAGCTACGGATCGTCGTTCCGGGTACGGACGAGCGGCTGAAAGGTACGGTCACGTATTTGGCCGACGTGATGAGCGCCCAGACGAAGTCGTATTCCTTGGAGCTGGAAGTTCAAAATCCCGAGCGCAAGCTGAAGCCGGGGATGAAGGTGCAAATTCGTATGAACGAGGAAGCCGATCAAATCGTCGTTACGGTTCCGACTACGAGCGTAGTCCGCGAAGGAGGCGAAACGTTCGTCTACATTCTGAACGGCAACGTCGCGGAAAAGCGGAAGGTGGAGCTGGGACGGCTGAAGGATACGTACCAGGAAGCGATCTCGGGCGTGCAGGAAGGCGAGCAGGTCATCGTTTCCGGCCAAAATCTGTTGAAGGACAAAGAAACCGTACAGCAAGCGAACCCATAACCAACGATGGAGGCGAGTTCTTTTGAAAAAAACGTTTCGGATTACTGTCGCGGCTTCCCTGATCTCGGCCATGCTTGGCGTTCACGGAATGACCGCTTTCGCTTCGGCGGAAGCCGGCGCCGTTGCTGCGACCGCCATGCCGGAAGCGGTATACGCGTTATCCGACCAGCTTCAAGTCGAATTGAAAAGCGTTCTGAATGAACGAACGTCGGCGGGGAACCGGATCGGTACCGTGCTTCGGATTACCAACACCGGCAGCGCCGTGAAGCGTCTGGCGGACTACGAGCTGCTCGTCCGAACGCAGGACGGGGCCGAATATTCGCTGCAGCCGAGCGCCGCCAACGCCAAAGCGGTTCAGCCGAAAACGAGCGCCGAATTGAGCTTTTTGACCTCGATCGATCGAACGGACGGCGTTGACATAATCGAAGTGCTGTTGAAGGAAGTCGATTATTACGTGTATCCGAAAAAGGAAACACTGCTGATATCCATCCCCATCGTCTCCCGGCCATGGAACGGGAGCGAAGGCGCCGTTGCCGTCGATCCGTCGGTATCGCAAGCATGGGGAGCTTCGTTCTCGTTCCCGTCCTTGCGGTCCCCGATCTCCTACAAGCCGGTCGGCATCCGGAAAGAAATGACGGACAAAGGCACGGTGTATGTCGTACAGCTGCTCGCCTCCAACACGGCGGATCATCGCGAGCCCGTTCCCGATTTTGCGATCGACGGCAGAAGCGGGAGCAAGGTGTTTGCGGGAAGCCGGGTCGAGCAAGAACCGATCGCTCTCGAGGCGCAGGAGGAAACCTACATTCATTACGCGATCCCGACCGATACGGACACGGTTTTGACCGGCTTGAACGTGTTGACGACGGAGACGTTCGTGGGCTCGGCGGGAAGCGCGCCGGTCAGCTACAAGGTCGGCCGGCTGCATATCGATTTGTCCGCGGCGTCCGGCGGCTCCGGTTCATACCCGACGTATTCGTTCGGAGACAAAATCGAGCTTGACGCTAAAAATCAATTGATTCACCCCGATCTGAAGCTTTCGCTTGTCGGACTGCCGATCAACGACAATGCGGAGGAAGGCACGAAAACCGTCACGGCCACGTTCCTGCTCACGAACAACGGCGACAGCCCGATCCCGATTCCGGTATTCCAGACCGGCCTGGTCAGCTCCGACGGCTACCGCTACGACGGCAGCAGGCAGTCCGCGGGCGGAACGCCGCTTCTGCCCCAGGAGAGCGTCACGATCAATTACTCGTTCGCCCTGCCCGCCACGGAGACCGGTCAAGGCCTTGTTCTGGAAATCGAGGACGCCGTTACGACGGCGCCTTACAAAACGACGATTGCCGCGATCCGAACGGAAGCCGTTCCTTACGAGCGGCAGGATTCGTTTACGGTCTATCCGTTCAAGCTCAGCGTCAAGAGCAACAGCACGAACTTTATTTTTAATCCGCAAACGTTGGAATACTCTTACGTCGGCAACTACAATATAACGATCGAGCGCGACCCCGGCGTCAGAGTCGACCAATCGTTCCCCGTCCTGCTGTTCGAATTGCATGACGGCTCCGACCGTCTTGTCGCGAGCAGCACAGCTCCGCTGACCGGGATGGGGCGTCTCGTATCGGGAATCAATAAAATCCGGTTTACCGGTACGACGCAAAGCTTCGATTATCCGTTGACCCTGAACATATACGAAGTATTCAAGACGGATAGCGGAGAAAGCAAACGTTTGCTGACGCAAATGGAACAATAAGGCGACAAAGCGGATCGTCGATTGCAGGATCAAGGATGGTCTTATCCCCCGGGTATGACCATCCTTTATTAACATTGACGGGTCGGCATGATATGATTAGTCCAATCACGGGTATCCGGCGAATGACGAGGGATGTATGGAAAAGAGAAAGCATTACATTATTCAGCTGGCTTCGGGACTGCTCCCTTATATATTGGTCGTGTCCTTTATCGTTCCGTTCTATTTCGTCGTTACGGCTCCGACCTCGGAACAGATCACGATCGGCATCGTGCTGCTTCTGCTCTTTTTTGCCATCAACCTGGGGTCTTATCGCGCAAAGGACCGTATTCGCATTGTCCTTACGGTCGTGCAGATCGCAACCTCCGCCGTCATTACGCTCGTGTACGGGTACGTTTACCTGGCGCTGCCCGTCGCCTTTTATATCGGAAATATTAGGGGCAAGCTGCCGTTCGGAATTTTATATTCCTTGCATGCGGTCATTACGTTCCTTGCGATCAATTACGGCTTTCATACAAGAGCGGTTTTTTTCATACTTCAATTTCCGTTCATGATCTTATGTCTGATCGGGGTCGTTCTGATTCCGTTCAATCAATATTCGCAGCAGAAACGCGGCCAGCTTCAGGACCAGCTGGCGGATGCCCATAAACGGATCGCGGATTTGATCAAGCAGGAGGAGCGGGAGCGTATTTCGCGGGATCTCCACGATACGTTAGGCCAAAAGCTGTCGCTGATCGGATTAAAAAGCGAATTGGCCTCCAAATTGATCGAGAAACGGCCGGAGCAAGCGAAAAGCGAAATGAACGACATTCATCATACGGCACGAACCGCGCTCAAGGAAGTGCGCGAGCTTGTGGCGAACATGCGCGGAACGAAAGTGGAGGAAGAGCTCGTACGCGTCAAGCAAATTTGTTCCGCGGCCCATATCCGGTTTACGTTCACGGGAGATCCCGTCCTGCCGAACGTTTCGCCCTATGTCCATAATGTGCTCGGCATGTGCATCAGGGAAGCGGTGAACAATGTCGTCAATCACAGCGGCGCCGACGAATGCTCCGTGCTGATCGAACAATCCGATACGGATACGGTCATTACGATACGGGACAACGGTCAAGGAATTCCGGACGGGCGCAAGGAAGGAAACGGCATCAAGGGCATGCGGGAGCGGATGGAATTCGTAAACGGAAATCTGGAGATCCGCTCCGAGAACGGGACCCGGGTCGTCCTAACGGTTCCGAACGTCATTAAACAATTGGAAAGGGAGAAGGACGTATGATTCGAATCGTCATTGCGGAGGATCAGCGATTGCTTCTCGGCGCTCTTGGCGCACTGCTTGATTTGGAGGACGATCTGGAAGTAGTCGGCAAAGCGAGCAACGGGGTCGAAGCGATCGAGCTGGTCGACCGCCTGAAGCCGGACGTCTGCATTTTGGATATCGAGATGCCGGGCAAGACCGGCCTCGACGTCGCGGAAGAGCTGAAAGGGAAAGGCTGCAAAGTTATCATTTTAACGACGTTCGCCCGTGCCGGCTATTTCGAGAGAGCGGTGAAGGCGGGAGTAAGCGCCTACATGCTGAAGGACAGCCCGATCGAAGAGCTGGCCGCCTCCGTCAGGAGCGTCATGACCGGGAAACGGATTTACGCATCCGAGCTGATCGTCGAGCTCTACAACGAGGAAAACCCTTTGACGGACAGGGAGAAAGAAATATTGCAGAAGCTGGCCGCCGGAAAGACGACGAAGGAAACGGCCAAGGAGCTGTTTTTGACGACGGGCACGGTCCGCAATTATATATCCGGCATTTTGGACAAGCTCGAGGTAAGCAACCGGATTGAAGCGATTACCCTTTCGAAGGAAAAAGGGTGGATGGATTGAAGCCGGGACCCAGATGGTTGTCGTATCGGATCCGCGTATATCGCGGATTTTTTTTTGTCCGCGAACGTTACCGTTTTCCCTATCGATCGAAGCTCGTCAATCGTCGTCCATATCGAACACTTTGGCCTGAAGCACGTCGATGGCGCTGTCGATTTGCGTCAGCTCTTCTTCGGAAGCATGCCTGAGCCGGTGCAGGAAACGGGCTTCGATTCGCGCAAACGCTTCGTTCATCAACGCTTTCCCTTCCTCGGTAAGACGGATGTACTGCTTCCGCCGGTCTTCGGCGACGGTTACCTTCTCGCATAATCGTTTATCGCCCAGCTTTTTCAGCTCCCGGCTTGCGTTCGGCATCGATATATGCAGACAATCGCTGATTTGGCTTAGCGTGACGGGCTCGCTGACGGCTATATATTCCAGAATGCCGTACTGCATCGGGGTTACGGCGTCGGATTTGACGTCTTTGGTCATCTCGTGCGTCGTTTGATGGACGGCGGTCGTGAATGCGACGAATTTTTGGAACAGCGCTTTTCGGTCCAATCGGATCACCTCAACACACACGATAACAAATTAATTATCATAAAACAATTGTCATTTGACAACTAAAAGAAGCATGTGCTACGATTTGCTTATCATTTGATAAGTAAAGGAGCGGCGAGATGAACGTATTGGTCATTTATACGCACCCGAATCATCAAAGCTTGAATTACGCCTTCCTGCAAAAGGTGCTGCAGGGCGGGAGCGAGAATCGCCATATCGCGGAGCTGCAGGTGCTCGATTTATACGAAGCCGGGTTCGATCCGGTACTCGTGTTCAACGAGCGCAAACGGAGAAGGGATATGCACGCCGACCCGCGGCTGGCAGCGTATCGCGAGCAGCTGCTGTGGGCGGACAAGATCGTATTCGTCTATCCGATTTGGTGGGGAAGGCCCCCGGCCATGCTATTGGGATATATCGACCAAATGTTCGCTTCGGGATTTGCCTACAAAGATACGGGCGGATTGCTGCCGGAAGGACTATTGAAAGGAAAGTCGGTCGTCTGCATTTCGACGATGCAGGGGCCGACGCTTTATCCGCTCTTCTGGTTGAATAACGCGCACAAGGTGTTGATGAAGAGAGCTTTGTTCCGGTATGTTGGGATAACGAACGTCAAATTTTTCGAATTCGGCAATATGGAGAGCCGAACGAAAGGCAAGCATGCCGCGAAATTAAACAAAATATACCGGTATTTCAAAACGGTAGCCCGCTAAGGGATGCATCCTGTCCCCCGCGAAATCGTAGTACGTTCGCCCGGCATGCTTTTGCAACATTTCCCGACCGGGGCGCGTCTGAGGGATGTCCACGTTGACAACATCCTTGATAAGGCGGAAGGAGAATTGACATGCCCCACAAAAAGCTGATCGTCCTGATGACGGCGGCAGGATTGCTCGGTTCGACGGCGGCGGCCGGCGCGGAAGACGTGTTGGAGAAAGTAACGGGGATTTTGCACAAAGAAGTGAAAATCGTCGTAAACGGAACGGACACTTCATTGACGCCGGTCTACATCGACGGGAAGGCGTACATACCGGTTCGCGATGCCGCGGCCGATTTGGACTACGAAGTGGTTTACGACGATGCGAACAAAGAGATCGAGCTTCACAAGATCGACAAGGAGGAAGCCGCCGACTTCATGCGCGGAACCGGAGTGATCGTAGACGTCAAGCAGACGGAGAACGGGCAGTATCGGATCGAGCTTCTCGGCAAAGGCTCCAATGCCTGGGTCATCCTGTATGCCGACGAGAAAACCGTAATCGCGGACGAAGCCGGCAATGCCGTTCCCGCTCAAGCGTTGACGGCAGGCACGCAAATCGTCGCGGAATACGGTCCGGTCATGGCGATGAGCTTCCCGGGCCAATCGCATGCCGTTAAAATTACCGTCGGCGCCGAACGCAAGGTGAAGGAGGACGTCATCCAAGCCGTGAAGCGGACGGACGACGGCTGGCAAGTCCAATTCGGCGAAACGAAGGACGGCGTCGCCGTTCCGGCCTTGACGCTCCAAGCGGGCAAGGAAACGAGCGTCCTGACCTCTCAAGGCGAACCGGTCAAATGGGAGGACCTGCAGGCCGGCACCAAAGTCCGCGCCTACTACGGACCGATCGAGACGAAGAGCATTCCGCCGCAAAGCCCGCTGTTTTACCTCGTCGTGCTGACGGACGCCCAAGCCCCGGCTGGCAAAATGTCGCCGGAAGCCGCGCAGGAATACCGCGACCTGGCCTGGCCGAAAGTGTCCGACAATACGTCGCATCTTGTAACCAAGCGGGACGAGGCGCTCGTTCAAATCGTCTCCGCCAAAGATTCGGGCGTCATCGCGTCCACCGACGAACAAAAGAAGCTGCTGGAACAGATTCGAAGCGCGAACGGCAATCTCGTGACCGTCACGTACAACACCGATCAGGACGAGCTGCTCGGGCCTTTGACTGTCGCATTCGATTTCCGGACGAAAGCGTTCGTCGGCTTTTACCCGAGAAAGTAATCCCGCTCGATTGGGAAGCGCCTTGCTCGTCGGCTTGAGCGGGGGTTATTTGGGGGGAGGCCGCTTGGCCAACCGGAATTCCGTTTCGGCGATGGAACGAATCGCAGTATTCTTATCGGCGGAAAAAACGTTGGTTTTTCAAGCTAACGAATCCGGACATCGCTATCTCGCCCAACATGGAAGAAAACGATCCGGTTTGCCGGAAATAGCGATACTGAAGTTCGTAAGCACTTTCATTCCCCCGCATTCGGCTCTGATCACGATGACTCGATTCGTTAGCCGTATGTCCGAAAACCGGAAGGGGCGAATGAATGTCGGAAACAGCTCACAACAAGACAACACGGCTTCGCCGGCGGCTGGAGCCTAATCCCGTTCACACCCGCGCGCCGACGAATCGGTTTGCACGAAAGAAGGACCGCTGGCGCTCTTTTCTCCAGCGGTTTTTCTTAGGTATTAAAGAATTTATTTGATGATCTCGTGTACGCAAAAGTATGCAGCAAGCAGCGCCTTACGTTTCCACGTCCGGCGTATCCTGATCCTGCCGGGCCATCGGAATAAAACCGAACGGGAATACCTCCTGTTCACTCGCTCTCCCATAGGCGCAGTTAAGAGATAACGGGAAAAGCTCCCGATCAAATGGCGCCGAACCGGCGAAAAGCGCGGTATGGGCGAATGTAGCGGGACGTTTTCCCGTTGTTTTGCCCGGAAACGGGAAACGACGGAAAATAGCGGGAGCATTTCCACCCCGCTTCCCGCTCCGCAGCCGTTTCGGCACAACCATTGCACAGAATAGACCGTCCGTCCCGACCTTCGCTTAAGCGCCAAAGCCGGAGCGGTTTTCTGCTGCCGGCGGCGGGACACGGCGATATCGGCTCGGTTGACCTGCGCCGGCGCCGTGCGGCGGCGGGACGGGCCAAAGTTCCAGTGTCCAACGGACATGGAGGCCGCAATTGAGCCTAATAACGGCTTATTTTTTTTCTAACAGACGCAGCTATTTGGCGAAAACCCCCTTTTGGACGGCGGTTTGGTGCAAATAAGCGCAGGTGGTGTCCGTTACGATTGGAGAAACGGCCGATTTTCGCGAAATCAGCGCCGTGGCGTCCGTTACGTTTCGGAAGCCGCCGGTTTTCGCTCATCCTCGTTTTTTTGAATCTGGCCATCAGCCCATCAATTTCTCCAGCAATCGAACGGAAGCATCCGTGAACGGCTCGCATGCCGATTCCGTAAAAGGCGTCGTCCTAAGCTCGTAGCCTCCCAAGCCGTCGCGAAACGCTTCGGCCGTCGGCAGGTAGCCGGTGTAGCCGTTTGCGAGGCTGCTGAACAACGTATAGGCAAAGGGCGATCTCGGCTTGATTTTATCGACATACCCGTTGAAGATTTCTCCGGAAGCCGACAATATGGCCAAATCCCCCATACGAATCGCCATCAGGACAACGTCCAGGTGCGGGCGGTGAAATCCGGTTACGGCGGGCAGTCTCACGTTCGTCCGCATCGCCCTGAGCGGCACGGAGGCTACGGGCTCCATGCGGCGCGTCGCCTCGGCGATATCGCCATGCAGCCGACGTCCGGCTTCGACGACGAACGGATACGTATCCTCCGTCATTCCGCTCGTAGGACCGCACAGCAGCGGGCCGACGTCTCCGGTAAAGCCTTGCAGAAAAAGCGAAACGAACCCGTTCCCGTAGTCGTTTTCGATCGCGTTCATCGCGAGGCCGACCATTTCCGAGCTGATCCGGTTCGCCTTGTTCCACAGCATCGTCGGATGGACCGCGCAATTGACGATGCTCCCGACCGGCTTCCCGTCGATCGATTCGAAGACGAGCACGCGAAGCGTCCTGTCGACCGGCAAGGCGTCGTTCGCTTTCAGAGCGGGTCTTCGGTTCGCCGATATGCTGCAAACTCCGGTGCCGACCCGGAGCCGCACCGGGGCGAGCGAATGCGTCAGTTCGCGTATTTTGTCGCGAATGCGGGTCGTATATTTCTCGCCGAAGTGGACGGGAGCGCTGTGCGTATGCGTCGCATTCACGGACACGCGGTCCTCCGCGATGCCCGCCGCCTCCGCCCATAACCGTCTGGTGCCGGGCGGGAACGTGCTGCCGAACCCGCGATAAAGCCGCGGACGCCCGGACGGGTCGGGCACCTGCACGAAATCTTCGTTCGTCAGGCAGCAATCCGGGCCGACCATGACGCATCGGCTTTCGCCGTCGTCGAATACGGCGATTCTGGCGTACAGCTGATCCAGTATATCCGTTGCCGGATCGGCCGTAAATTGCCGCGGATCGTAGCCCTGCAAGGGCATCGTTTCTTCGGGAGTAATGTTCGCTTTGCCGAACGCGGCCTTCAATGCTGCGGTCAAGTCGTTCACCTCGCGATATAATTTACTAGATTAAATATATAACTGAAACGATGGGATTGTAAATGAAAAAAAATGAAGCTTCATGCTGTCATTTTGGGTTTTTAATACCGATTTTTGAATGATTTATTTAATGAATTATATTCCGGACGTCGGCGTTACAGGACGCCTCGTCTTTTTCGCGCGAACGCCGGATATACTTGTATTGATTATGGTACTTAGGAGGCAAACGGATGGCAGACCAAAGCAAAGTGACGATTAAAGTGAACGACAACGGATCGCTTCGGGTGACGGGCCCGGTCGAACTGGTGGATGCGGAGGGCAACCCGTTCGAGCACAAAGAAACGTTCTCGCTGTGCCGGTGCGGCGGCTCGGGCAACAAGCCGTTCTGCGACGGCACGCACAAGTCGATCGGCTTCCAAAGTGCGCCGAGAGCGAAGCAGGACTAAGAAGCAATTCTTTCGCCAAAAGGAAATTTCCTTTACAGGAAATTTCCTTTTGTGTTATATTCAACTCAGAACTCGTGGACTTCGCCGAGGCGGGGGAGCCCGCACGTGCGGGATAATCGCCGAACGGACAATAAAGATTCGGCATGAAACGATTCCATACGCTGCCAAAACGGGAGGCTATGCAAATGCGAAAAGTGATCGTATCGGAAATGATATCCATCGACGGCTTGATCGAAGCGGAACATGGAGGAATGAATTGGTTCGTACAGGACGCGGAGTTGAACGCGTACGCCATGGAGCTGCTTGAGTCGGTCGATACGATTATTTACGGACGGACTACCTATGAGATCATGGCAAGCTTTTGGCCTTTTGCCCCGGGCGATTTTGCAGCCAGAACAAACCAGCTGAAGAAAATCGTGTTTACGACAACTTTGCGGGAAACTCCTTGGGGCGAATGGGAGCATGCCCGCCCGATTCACGGCGGCATTGCGGAAGAAATAACGAATCTGAAACGGCAACCCGGGAAAGACATGGTCGTGTACGGAAGCGGCAGCGTCGTTCGACAATTGACGAATCTCGGACTGGTTGACGAATATAGGCTGATTGTGAACCCGGTCATTTTGGGCAAAGGCAAAATGCTTTTCGAGAATTTGCACGATCGGATGCCGTTAAAGCTCGTTGATGCGAAAGTTTTTGCTTGCGGCGGAGTCGCGCTGACCTATATTCCCGCTTGACCGTACCGGTCCCATTTTGCCTCGGACCGGACGGAGCTACAGCCCGCGCACCCGGACCATGTCCGCGAAAGCGGCGAACGCCCGTTTCGGCAGCGGATCGTCGCGGCGGACCAGGCTGGCTTCCGCATACCGGAACTCCTCGGGGATCGGGCGAACGGACAGCTTATCGTAAGCGCCGGTCAGCACCGATCTCGGCAGCAGCGTACACGCGAGCCCCGCCTTCACGCTGTTCAGCAGCGTTTCCAGCGACCCGATCTCGATCTTGTTCCGGAACGCAATCCCTTCCCGCTGCAGCCATCGCTCCAGCACGGCCCGGAACGGACAGCCGATCGGCGAGACGGCCCATCGGACTTTCGCCAAATCCGGGTACGGCTCCGACGGGTCGCCGCCGGACAGCAGCACGATTTCGTCCCGCTCCGCATATTCGCGGACGAGCACCGAACTGTCGACGTCTCCCGTTACGAAGGCGCCGTCCAGCCGACGGTCGAGCACTTGCGTCAGCAGCTCCGACGAGGTTCCGGTCACGAGCGAAAGCGAAACGTCGGGATACCGGGATTGAAATTCGGCTATCGCGTTCATGAAATTGCCGCACGTAACGGTTTCGACCACCCCGACGGCGAGCGGACCGCTCGGGAATTCCGTCTCTTTGACCGCATTCGCCGCCTCCTCGGACAGCTTCAGGATCAGAGCCGCATATTCGCGGAATACGGCGCCTTTTTCGGTCAGCTCGACCCCTTTCGGATGCCGGCGGAACAATGACGCGCCAAGCTCGCTTTCCAGCTTGCGGATGCGGGCCGTGACGTTCGACTGGACGTACTCCAGCCGCTCCGCGGCGCCCGAGATGCTGCCTTCCTCCGCGACCGCGGCGAATATTTTCAGATCGGTCAATTCCACCGATATCCCTCCTTCGGCATTGCCGTACATATCTATCGTAAATAATGATACTTCTATCAATATGAATCATTATACGATATGGCGGTTCTCGATTACTATAAAAATCGACGGACGTACTCCGCGATGAGGCATAGGATCCGTACTTTACGGGAAAGAGGGATGTCGGATGAAGAAGGAATGGGGGCTGCTCATGGTCGCCGGCGCATTCGAGGTCGTCTGGGTTTCCGGTCTGAAGCATGCGACCGCGTGGTGGGAATGGCTGATCACGGCGGCTTTGCTTCTGGCCAGCATCAAAGTATTGATCGACTCGGCCGCCAAGCTGCCGGTCGGCACCGTGTACGCCGTATTTACGGGATTGGGGACGGCCGGAACGGCCATTGCGGAAATTGCAGTGTTCGGCGAGCCGGTCGATGCGCTCAAGCTGCTGTTTATCGCGTCGCTGGCCGCCGGCGTCATCGGGTTGAAGCTGCTCTCCGGGGAAAATAAGGCCAAGGAGGGGGAGGCGTGATGGCTTGGATCGCCCTCGTGGCCGCAGGCTTGTGCGAAGTGCTCGGCGTGCTGGCCATCAAGCGGGTTGCGACGTTCCGCGACCTGAAGTCGTATGCGCTGCTTGCCTTCGCCTTCGGGGCAAGCTTTTCGCTGCTTATGCTGGCGATGAGCCGAATCTCGATGGGGACGTCCTACGCGGTGTGGACCGGCATCGGCACGGCGGGCGGCGCCGTGCTCGGAATGTTCGCCTTCGGCGAGCCGAAGGAGTGGAGGCGCATTTGCTGCATCGGTCTCATTGCCGTATCGGCCATCGGACTGAAGATCGTTTCATGAGCGACGAAAGGAAGCGGTTGGGGCGAACGGTTCGACGGTTCGACCGGAACAAGACGCCCCTCTCCTCCTATTCCGGTAGTCCCCGTCTTTCAGGCGGGGATTTCCTTTTTCGTCGATCGCAGATTCGCCGTTTACCGACTCGGACTCGGTTCGACAGAACGGATAAAAACGTATTGACGATCCCGGTTATAACTTGTATGCTATGTTTTAGATAAATATCTTATGGTATGACCACTAAAGGCTGCGGTTTCGACTCGGTGCAAACATCAATATGTCGGTTGAAAAGCAAAATACGGTCTGACCATAATATGTATATGAAATGGGGATGATTCGACAACGCGTGCGGACGAAGAAGGAGTCGCGTCTCATTAGGCGGCGAAGTCGGGCTTACGAAACTGCGCAAGCGAAGACGCGAGCCGGCGACGGACGGCCGCCAAATTAGATGAATCGGCTTGGAGCCGAACAGGGAGAGGACATACATGGGAAAACAAGGCTTTTTTCCGGCACTGGGCACGCCGCTTAACGAGGACGGTCGACTGATCGCAGCCAGTCTGCGGCGTCATGTCGAGGATCAGCTCGATGCGGGCGCGGCGGGACTGCTCGTTATGGGCTCGATGGGGCAGCAGCCCTATATCCGAGGCGGCGAAACGAGGGCGGTCGCCGAAACGGCCGCCGGGGCGGCGAAAGGAAGATGCCCGCTGCTCGTAGGCGTTATGGACAATTCGATCGTGCGGGTCAAGGAACGGATCGATTCGCTCGCGGGACTTGCGATCGACGGCGTTGTCGCCACGACGCCGTATTATTACCCGTTGTCGCAAGGCGATATCGCGAACTTCTTCGCCTCGCTGGCCGCCTATTCGCCGTATCCGGTATATTTGTACGATCTGGCGGTCGTGACCCAGAGCAAAATAACGGTGCAGACGGCGGCGGCCCTGATGAAGGTGCCGAACATCGCCGGCATCAAAACCGGCGACCTGACGACGGCGAGAGCGCTGTCGAGACTGCAGCCGGCCGTCAATCCCGAATTTCGCATCATGTTCAGCGGACTAGACGTATTCGACGCGGCTTACTCCTATGGGATCCGCGACAATTTGGACGGCATGTTCAGCTGCACCGCCGCCCTGACGTCCGCCATGTACAAGGCGTTGGAGGCGGGGGACAACGAATCGGCGGCCAAACGGCTCGACGATATATTGCTGCTGCGGGACACGCTCGCGGAAGTCGGCGTTTTCCCCGGCTTTACTTACGCGATGAACGTGCTCGGATTCGAAGGTACGTTTCATCCCGACTATATGCAGCCGATCGGTCCGGAGCCGCAGGAAAAGGTGCGGGCCTGCATGCAGCGGATCGGCCTGATCTAGGCGTTCAAAAAACCGTGCTGGGTACGATAATGGGCCGCTCTTTGCGGCCCTTTCAGATCGTTATCCTCATTACAAAAAATGCTCAAAATCGTTGACACCTTTTAGGCGGAATGATAGTATCATATCATAAATCTTAGTTAAACGATTCGGTTTTGTTATATATGACGGCGCGACCGGAAAGCCGGAGGCCTCCTTTTCCAAGATGCACATTGCGGTGCATAGGGAAGGAGGCTTTCGCCGTTTTGGGGAACCGATCCGAACACCCATAAGGAGATGAAACGTTTGTCCAAAGTCGTCCTTTCATCCGTCGATTCCGGCAAAATTTCGAAAGCGTCGCGCAGCCGATTTCGGTTCGCTTCGCCGGTTGCCGGTCTGCTCCTCGGACTGTCGCTCCTTCTGTCCGCTTGCGGCGGCGGAGCCGGTTCGCCCGGCGCGGCAGGCAACGCGGGCGCGAACGCGAACGCCGCCGGCGCCAAAAACGGCACGGCGAGCGCCGATACGGCCTCGGCCTCGCAATCCAAAGGCCTCACCTTGCGGATCGGCTATCAGAAGTACGGCACGATCAACATTTTGAAGGCCGACGGCAGGCTCGACAAGAAGCTGGCCGAGCAGGGCGTCAAGATCGAGTGGACGGAATTTCCCGGCGGTCCCCAGCTGCTCGAGGCGCTCAATGTGGGCGGCATCGATATCGGGCACACCGGCGAAGCGCCGCCGATATTCGCCCAGGCCGCGGGAGCGCCGCTCGTTTATTTGGCTCACGAGCCCGCCAGCCCGAAGAGCGAAGGCATCCTCGTGCCGAAAGATTCGAACATCCGGACGGTCGCCGACCTGAAGGGCAAAAAAGTGGCGCTAAACAAAGGCTCCAACGTGCACTACCTGCTCGTGAAGCTGCTCGAGAAGGCCGGCGTGGCCTATTCGGATATCGAAACCGTCTACCTCCCGCCGGCCGACGCCCGCGCCGCCTTCGAGAGCGGCAAGGTCGACGCCTGGGTCATCTGGGACCCGTTTTTCGCCGCCGCCCAGACCGCTACGGGTGCGAAGCTGCTCGCCGACGGCACCGGCGTCGTCGCCAACTACGAATTTTATTTGGCGTCCAGACCGTTCGCCGAGAAATACCCGGACATCGTCAAGACGCTGCTCGACGAGGCGAACCATATCGACGAGTGGGCGAAGCATAATCAGAAGGAGCTGGCGGAGAAGCTGTCGCGGCAGCTCGGCATCGACGTGCCTTCGCTGGAGCTGGCCGCCGGCCGACGACTTTACGGCGTGCAGCCGATCGATCAGGCGGTAATCGACGCGCAGCAGAAGATCGCGGATACGTTCCGCAAGCTGGAGCTGATCCCGAAGAATATTACGATCATCGACGCGATTTTGAAAAAGTAAGGAGGAGCGAGCGACATGAACGTATTCTGGTTTATTCCAACGCACGGCGACGGCCGTTACCTCGGAACCTCGGAGGGGGCGCGCGCCGTGGACGGCGAGTATATGAAGCAGATGGCCGGCGCGGCCGACAGCCTCGGCTTCGACGGCGTGCTGATCCCGACAGGCAGCTCGTGCGAGGACCCGTGGATTACGGCGGCTTCGCTGATCCATTCGACGAAGCGGCTCAAGTTTCTCGTCGCCGTCCGGCCGGGCCTCATGTCCCCGACGCTCGCCGCACGGATGGCGGCCACCTTCGACCGCATTTCCGGCGGCCGCCTGCTCATCAACGTCGTCGCCGGAGGCGATCCGGTGGAGCTGGCGGGCGACGGCCTGTTTCTGGACCACGACTCCCGCTATGAGCTGACCGACGAGTTTCTCGACGTTTGGCGGCGCGAGCTCGCGGGAGAAACGGTCGATCGGTCGGGGAAGCATCTGACCGTCCGCGGCGGCCGAGTGTTGTATCCGGCCGTGCAGAAGCCGTATCCGCCGCTCTGGTTCGGCGGCTCTTCGCCCGCGGCGCAGGAGGTGGCGGCGGATCATTGCGATGTTTATCTGACCTGGGGCGAGCCGCCGCACGAAGTGGAAGAGAAGCTCGCCCAGGTGCGCCGGCTCGCCGAGAGCCGCGGCCGCAGCCTTCGCTTCGGCATCCGTCTGCACGTCATCGTGCGGGAAACGGACGAGGAAGCGTGGAAGGCCGCGGACGAACTAATCAAGCATCTGGATGACGAAACGGTGGCGAACGCGCAGCGGATATTTTCGCGGTTCGATTCCGTGGGCCAGCGCCGGATGTCGCGGCTGCACAAGGGCGACCGCTCGTCGCTGGAGATCAGCCCGAACCTGTGGGCCGGTATCGGCCTCGTTCGGGGCGGCGCCGGCACGGCGCTCGTCGGCAGCCCGCAGACGATCGCCGCGAGGATGAAGGAGTACGAATCGCTCGGCATCGAGACGTTCATTTTCTCCGGATATCCGCATCTGGAGGAAGCGTACCGGGTCGCCGATCTGTTGTTCCCGCATTTGCCGCTCCGGCGGACGGAGGCGAAGGGGCCAAGCTCGATCAGCCCGTTCGGCGAGCTTATCGCCAACCAGGTCATTCCGACGCCGAAAGCGTCCGCGCATTGAAGGGGGCTGAACGTCTTATGACAAGCAACGGAAATGGCGGTTCCCGCTTGCGGCGCACCCGCGATCGCGCCTTGCCGTGGCTCGTGCCGCTTGCGTTTCTGATCGTCTGGCAGCTGTTCGGCAGCCTCGGCTTGATTTCGAACCGGGTGCTGCCGACGCCGACGGACGTATGGCGGGCCGGCTTCCGGCTGGGCGAAAACGGACAGCTGTGGGAGGCGCTGCGGATCAGCACGTGGCGGGCTGTGCTCGGCTTCGCCATCGGCGGAGGCGTCGGCTTCCTGCTTGGCCTTCTGAACGGCGTCTCTTCGCTCGCCGAGAAGCTGACCGACTCGTCGATCCAAATGATCCGCAACGTTCCGCATCTGGCGCTCATTCCGCTCGTCATCGTCTGGTTCGGCATCGGCGAGGACGGCAAAGTGTTCCTCGTCGCGCTCGGGGTATCGTTCCCGATCTATCTCAACACGCTGCACGGCATCCGCTCCGTCGATCCCGGCCTGATCGAAATGGGCGGCGTTTACGGGCTGAGCCGGCCGGAGCTGTACCGCTCCATCATCCTGCCCGGCGCGCTCCCGTCGATTCTGGTCGGCCTTCGGTACGCGCTCGGCATCATGTGGCTGACGCTTATCGTCGCCGAGACGATCTCGTCCAAGGAAGGGATCGGATATATGGCGATGAACGCGAGGGAGTTTTTCCAATTGGACGTCGTCGTCCTGTGCATCGTACTTTATGCGCTGCTCGGCAAGCTGTCCGATTTGATCGCCAAATGGCTGGAAAGGAGATGGCTGCAATGGCATCCGCATTTCCGGAAAACGGCCGTTCCGCAAACCTCCTGAGCGCCTATGCCGAAGAAGCCCCTGCCGCGAGGGAAGCCGTTCGGCAAGCCGGGCGGGAGAGCGAACCGAAAAACGGCCCGAGCCGCTCTACCGTGGAGGAACCCGAACCGCAACCGCACGAAAAAAGTGGCTTCGCCATTCGCGCGGAGCAGCTCGTAAAGCGGTTCGGCGATCAAACGGTGCTCGACCGGCTGGACCTGTCCGTCCGCGAAGGAGAATTTGTCGCCGTCGTCGGCCGAAGCGGCTGCGGCAAAAGCACCCTGCTGCGGCTTATCGCCGGGCTCGACGGCGCAACCGGCGGCACGCTCGCGCGCGGCGGCGGCGCGGCGGACGGCATCGATCCGCAGACGCGCGTCATGTTTCAGGACGCCCGGCTGCTGCCGTGGCGCAGCGTGCTGGACAATGTGAAGCTGGGCGTCTGCGGGCCGGGAAAGCGCGAGGCCGAGCAAAAGGCTTACGAAGCCCTGCGTTTGGTCGGTCTGCAGGATCGGGCGAAGGATTGGCCGTCCGTCCTGTCCGGCGGGCAGCGGCAGCGCGTCGCGCTGGCCCGGGCGCTGGTCGGGGAGCCGCGGCTCCTGTTGTTCGACGAGCCGCTCGGCGCGCTGGACGCGCTGACCCGCATCGAGATGCAGCGGCTGATCGAGCGGCTGTGGCTTCGGCAGCGCTTCACCGCGGTGCTCGTCACTCACGACGTAGCGGAGGCGGTAGCGCTGGCCGACCGCGTCATCCTGATCGAGCGCGGGCGCATCGCGTTCGACGTCGCCGTCACGCTCGCCCGTCCTCGGGAGAAGGACAGCGGCTTCTCCCGTTTCGAGCGCACGATCCTCGATCGCGTGCTGGAGCCGCGGCCGGCGGACGTTTCCGCGAACGAAGCGGCGGCGAAGCCGGCGTTCGATATTTGACGCGATACGCCGAACGTATGACTCACGCATGGTGTCTTTGGACACCGTGCGTTTTTTCGTTTTTTTCAAACTCAAGGACCTCGATTCGAAAAAACAAAAAAAATCGAAAAACGGATCAGTTGCTCGATAGATTACTTCCGGTCGCGGCATCTTTACTTTGGGAGGCGTGCAGGAAGCCTTGTACGGATTTTCCGCACAACCATTCAAAGGAGGAACTATTACCATGAACGAATTTACGAGTCGACTGGATCTGCTGGAACCGCGGGGCAATATTCGCATGACTCCGAACGAGGAAGGCATAGCCATTACTTGTCCCCGCGATGACGGGGCGGTCATGGCGCCGGGCAAATACGCGATTCCGCTAAAAATCGATCTGACCGCCAAGACGGATTCGACCCATATTCGCCTGAAGTACGGCAATGGCGCCGTTATATTGAATTGGGAGCGCAACGAGCAGGAGCTTCGCGTTCACGATCCGGTGGGCGGGAATTACTGCAACGGAGTTGTCGGCAAGGGGAAAATCCCGGTCGACGAATTTGTCGACATCAGCTGGATTGTCGATAAGGACTATATGCTGCTTTTGGTCAACGGGGAAGTCCGATTATTCCGCAAAAATCAGCCCTATATGAAGCCGGTTACCGAAGGCGCGCCTTTCCCGGAGCTGGAGGTTGGGGTAGCTTCCGCCATGGGTTCCGTCGTGACGATAAAGGAGCTGCATGTTTCGCAATGGAACCATGCGGAGCACGATTCGGAGCCGCTGGCTTTCCTTCTTCCCAACAAAGCCTACGTCAAAGAAGGCGAAACGATAACGTTGGAAGGGCGCGTGTTCCCGGATACCGCCGCGAACAAAAAGGTTACATGGGTTTCGGACAGCAAGCATGTCGCGGTCGCGGATCCGGGCGACGGTACAGTCCGGATCGCCGGCGTAGAAAAAGGGACTGCGGAAGTAAGGGGAATTACGGAGGCGGGGCATATCTCTGCCGTTTGTCAAGTGGCGGTTTTGGATCCCGCCATCGTGTATGTGATTGACAAAAGGGAGCCCAAGCAAAAAATGGTCGTAATAAACTCGAATATAGCAGGCTCCGAATTTACGGACTGTTTCGCAGGCGACGTCGTATTGAAGGACATTTCGCTGCCCAACGTCCGGATCCAATACGCGGATTTAAAACAGTGCCGCTTTCAAGATATGAATATGCGTAACGGGAAAATATCCGACGCAAACCTTAGCGGCTTGGAGATCGACGGCGTCAACATCAGCGGAATGAAACTCCGCAATGCCGGCGCGAAGGATGCGCCCGTCGCCTTTGAAAATATAAAAATTCCGAAAAGCACAATTGCAGATTCCGACCTGTCGAACGTCGACATAACGAACTGCAATATAGAAGGTCTCAAAATAAACGGGATTCCGATCGAGGAACTATTGAAAAGCTACGAAACGAATCGAACCTAATGCGAATGTTCAGAGGCTGCCGAAACCGGCGGCCTCGCTTCGTTATTCGTCTCGTCAAGGAACAATCCCCCTACTCAATACGTTTCGCGGTATTTTCTCGGGGACATGCCCGTATGCTTCCGGAAAATGCGACAAAAGTAAGAGAAGTTGGGAAAGCCGATCCGCTCCCCGATTTCCTTAACGGACATGCTGCCCGTTTTCAACAGAAAACAAGCCTCTCTTATCCGGCGCGCGGTAATATGTTCGGAGATTTTGCTCCCGGTCGCTTCGTGAAACAGTCTGGACAGATGATAGGGCGACAGATGGACAAGGGCGGCCAGCTGCTCCAGGCTAAGCTCCTCGTGAAAATGCTGATCGATCCATTTCATAACGCGTTCGGCGTAATGGTCGGACCGCAGGGACGGCGTTTGATTGGCGGTGTGGTCCAGCGTGTTCCATATCCAGCTCAGCGACTGCAGCACGGACTTGACGAAAAACGTCAACTGCTCGGATCTTTCGTCGTACACGTGTTTGCCGAACAAATAGTCCCGGCCGTGTTGAAACAGCTGCTCGAGCATCGGGTGCCGGATCATTTGCACCGGAAGCTTCTCTTTCCACAAGTATTGAAAAAATCGGTGAAAGTGGGGGTAAGGCTGCAGCCGATTTTCCATGTTGTATGGGTCGAATATAAGAACGGTCCGTTCGTAGTCATTCTCCAGAACGGGCTCGACGCGGTGCAGCTGAAAGGGCTGAAACAGCACCAACGTACCGGGGCCGACATGGTGAATCCGATTTTCCAGGACGAGTACAATCGAGCCCGAGAAAATATATAAAAATTCCATTCCGTGATGCATGTGAAACGTATCGAAATGTCCGCGAGTGACCCGATAAATATATTTAAATTGCCGTTGATTCAATTCGTTGAAAAATTTCACGATTCATCCCTCATTTGGGAGAATTGGACGGTACGAATGGAAGCGATGCCGCTTTATTCCATTGTACATGAAACGCTTCCCGCTGCAATCAAAGAGCAAGAAATGAACATTTTACCGCAAGAAAAGAAAACATGGGGAGAGCGCTTTCTGATAACATTTGGGTTGCTCGGAACCGATTTTGTTCCTTATGGAATCGGTTACATATCCGGAGAACCTTGAAAGGGGGGCATCGAATCATGGTAAAGCAATCTTATGCGGTAAACGTTCTGCAGGAGCATTTTGCGAAAACGGCGGGCCGTTACGACTGGGACAGCGGATTAATTCGAGCGAACGGTCCGGGCCATACAAGAGAAGTGTCGAAGCTTGCGCAAACGCACGCCGGCCGAACGTCGGCCGCTTATTATGCGGCGGCCGTCCTGTGCGGTCAAATGGACGAGGCGTTCGGCAGCGAAATTTTGCGGGCGCTGCGCGCCCTGCAAATCGTCGATGAATCGAGCCCGTATAACGGCGCCTTTTTCTGGTACCGCGAGGAAACGCAGGTGAGCGACTCGAACGCGGCGTTTTTTACGCTTATGCCGATCGTATGCGTCGCGTTATGCAGGCCCGAACGCATCCCGTCCGAACATCGGCGGGAAATCGACGATATGATGCGGCAGGCGCTGAATTGGTTCGCGCATGAGACGGAGGACCCGAGCTTATATTACCCGAACAAAATCGTCAGCGACGGCGCCTTGTATGCGGCGATGTCGCAATTGCTGGGCGATCGCGGACATTACGGCAAAGCGGTGCATTTTTTTGAGCGCTGGTGCGCCTATACAACCGCTCGCGGGTGGGGCTGGGGAGAAAACATAAGTCCCGGATATATTCGGATTATTGTGACGGCGCTTCGTTTGGCGTGTATGGCTCTTGGGCCGGAGCAGGCCGGGCTGCGCGCCCGGCTGCGGGCGCACATGGAGACGCTTCTGGCCTATAGCGCGTTCCATGGCGATTACGAGTTCGTCCCGGCGATTCGCAGCTATAATTTTGAAGGCCATACCCGGCAAAACAGCTTGATGCTCCGCCTGATCGGCGCGATCGCCTCCGACGACGAACGGCTGTTCCGCAAGGAAGGTCTGTGGCACTGGGTCAATTTTACGCTTCTGTTCGAGCGGGAGCTGGAAACCCCACCGCAGCCGTTAACGCTCCCCGTACCGCGCCAGCGGAAGGAACGCGTCTTCGACGATTGTTATGCGACAAGCTGGATCGGGCATACCGGACGTTTGGGCAGCCTGAATCGGTTTCCGGTCATACCGGGCTCGTACCAATGGCCGACATGGGGGCTCGCCTGGCAAACGTTCCCGGTCTCCTTCAGCATCGACGACGAGCAAATTTCGTACTTGCGCTGGTTGATTCGCGAAGGCGATCGAGTTCGCTCCCACCCGGCCAAATCGTATGGCGAAAATTACTTGAGTCCGGCCCTGTTCCGCGAATCGTATTATCCGGACATCCGGCTGCGCAGCGCCCAGCACGGGCATGCGCTGGTCGTCGTGCGAAGCATGAGCGGCGTTCATCATCATTTTAGCGAAGCCGCGGACGAGTGGATGATACAACGGTTTGCAGGCAGCGTTTCCACCTATGAGTCGGAATCCGGAGTAAGCTGGATCGTGCTTCATTTCGGAGCGGCGGATGTGGCCGTGGCCGCATTGGGCGGCATCACGTCGGACATGGGCAGGCACGGAGCCATTGAGCCGGAGGTGGAGCAGGAAGGGGATCGGGTAACCATCCGTCAAGTGCTGTATCGCGGCGAAGAAAAATTGCACCATATCGCTCGCCTCGAAACCGGCTGGGCGGTCGTTCATTTGGATCGAAAGCTTGCCGAGTCCGAGCTTCACCAGCGGCTGGACCGGCTTCGCATCGAGGACCGTTCGTTTCGGGACGGGGAAGTGCCGCGCGCTCCGCACGACGAGCTTCGCGAAGTACGTCTGTTCGACGGCGACAACCGGCTCGTCGAGCTGCGGATCGACCCGTACGACCTTTGAAGCCGTTCGTTGGTTGCGACCGCCGATCGCGGAGGGGGGCCTTAGACCCGATCATGGAGGAGGTGAGAGGCGCATGCAAACGAAGCATGCGCTTGAGGTTATCGGTATCCTTGATTTGATTCGCTACCCGCTCTTATTATTCGTTTGTACTCGTTTAGGAGGTGAAGGCGCATGCAATCGATAGGAATACGGCAGCGCGACGGATCGGCCGGCTTGCGCGAAAGATCGCGGCTTCGATTTCGTTATGTTTCGAAGGTTATCGGTATCCTGGGGATCGTTTGCTGCACGGCCGCAGCGGTCGGCTTGGTCGGTATACCGCGCGCGATGGCGGCGAACATGATCGTCAATTCCGGCTTTGAAACCGATTTGACCGGCTGGAATGCGAGCGGAGCGACGATTTCGCGAAGCACGGCGGAGGCCCGTTCCGGCGCGGCGTCGGCGAAGGTCGTGCGTCCGACGAGCTATTCCGGCAATATCGGGCAGTCGGGAATGTCGTTCGAACCGGGAAAAACGTATTATTTTTCCGCGGCCGTCAAACGGGAGGAGGGCTCCGCACAGGTAGCGCTCTATTTGAACCAAAGCGGCGTCAAATGGGGGAGCGCGAACTATCCGATCATGGCCTCCGGCGTCGTGAATACGGAGTGGACGCTGCTGCGCGGGATGAAAACGTTCCCAACCGAATCGACGGCGTCGGGCTTCGGGTATATCTATGACAACGCCCGTCTGTTCGTCCAGCATTCGGTCAGTACCGAGCCTAAAAACGAAGCGGGGCAATATTCCGCCTTTTATGTGGACGACGTGATCGTCGAGCCGGCAACGCCCTGGACCGTATCGATCTCCGGAAGCGCCGAAGCGCAAATACCGCTTGCCGGCAATGCCGCCAATACGTACGGCTATTCGGCGGCGATGACGAATCAGATGGACACGTCGGAGGGGATGGACGGGGAAGCGCTTCACTGGTCGATCGTTGGCGGCCCGGCCGGCGTAACGATTCATCCTTCGACAGGCGTCCTGTCGGTCGGCAGCTCCGCTTCGATCGGTGCCGTAACGATTCGCGCCGAGGCGCAAGCGAACCCGTCCGCTTATGCGCAATATACGGTGACGCTGACGGCGAGTACGCCGGATCCGGAGCCGAAGGCGCCCGTCGCCTCCAACGTCATCGTAAACGGGCAGGCGAAGCCGGGCCGCCTGCTCGCGGCCTCCTACGACTATGTCGACGCAAACGGCGATCTCGAATCGGGATCGTCGACGAGCTGGTATATCGGCGAGACGCAAACGGGCGCGTTTACGGCGATTCCCGGAGCTGCAGGCAAGCAATATACGGTCCAAGCGTCGGATGTCGGCAAATATGTGAAGGTCGGCGTTACTCCTCGAACGACGACGGAACCTTCCGCCGGACCGATCGTTTACAGCGAGCCCGTGCTCGTAAATCTCGGCGCGGCGCCGGTTGCGGAACGGGTGCGCATGACCGGCATGGCATCGGTCGGGAGCGTATTGACGGGCGAGTACGACTATGCCGACAGCGATTCCGATCCGGAATCGGGCACAACGTATCGATGGCTGATCAGCGGCGCGAAGGACGGCCCGTATACGGCGATCGGCGGCGCAGCAAGCAGGACGCTTACGATTACGGCCGACATGCTGGACCGATTCGTCAAGTTTGAAGTGACGCCGGCAGATAGCTACGATACCGGGATTGCTTATTCGAGCGCTTCTTCCGAACGCATCGATTCCGGCCCGGCCTCGGCCTACTATGTCGACCCCGTTAACGGCGACGACGATAACAGCGGCACGCTCGCGCATCCGTTTCGCACGATTCAGCGGGCTCGCGACAAAGTCCGTACGATTGCGAGCGGCATGACCTCCGACATTACGGTTTATCTACGGGAAGGCACCTACGTGCAGCCGTACCAGATCCGCAGCGAGAAGTTGTACAACCGCGATCGGACGGTGAGCGAGACCAGAAGCATCAAGGCAAGCACGCTGACGTTCGATGAACGCGATTCCGGGAGAAACGGATTTTCCGTCATTTATAAGGCTTATCCGGGCGAATCGCCGGTCATTAGCGGCGGGCGCACGATAACCGGCTGGACGCTCCACGACGCCGGCAAAAACATATACAAAGCATACGGCGGAGGCGATCTGGATACGCGCCAGCTGTACGTAAACGGAGTTCGGGCCGTCCGCGCCCGCAGTGCGGGCGGATTAAGCAACGCCACGCACAGCGAAACCGGCCATACGACGACCGACACCTTTTTGGCGGGCTGGGGGAACATTCGGGACATCGAAATGGTTTACAAGCAAAAATGGACCAGCCCGCGCGGCAAGGTCGACTCCATAACGGTAAACAACGGCGTGGCGACGATCGTCATGCAGCAGCCCGGCTGGTATTTTATGCGCAATAAAGGGTCGACGAGCGCGACGGTTCCGTGGTATTACGAAAACGCCTACGAACTGCTGGACGAAGCGGGCGAATGGTATTTGGACCGGATGACCGGATACTTCTACTACAAGCCTCGCGCCGGCGAAGATTTGGCGTCGGCGGAAGTCGTCGCTCCCGAGCTCGAGGAGCTGATGCGGATTCAGGGCGGCAGTCTCGACCATGTCGTCAGCCATTTGACCTTCTCCGGCATTCGCTTCGAATATGCGACATGGCTCAGACCGAGCACCGGCAACGGGCATTCCGATGCGCAGAACAGCCACATCCGGGAAAGCGGCGTTGCCGGAGATAAGCTGATGGACGGCGCCGTTCACGTGCAAAACGCGCATTTTATCACCTTTGAAGGAAACCGCTTCAGCCGTCTCGGCTCGATCGGCTTAAAAACGGATGAAGGCACCCAGGACAGTCTCGTCGTCGGCAACGTGTTTACGGATATATCCGGCAGCGCGGTTTCCGTAGGCGACGTCTCGAACGATCAAAAGGAGACGACGGACCCGCGCAAGCTGAACCGGAACAACGATGTGAAAAACAACCTGATCAACCGTGTCGCCGTCGACTACTTTTCGGCCGCGGCCGTTTCCGCCGGTTATCCGGTCGATATGGATATTGCGCACAACGAGATCGGCGATGTGCCGTATTCCGGACTGCATATCGGCTACGGCTGGGCTACGAGCGCCTCGTCGAATACGCGCAATGTCCGCATACAGAACAACTTGATCCACGACGTCATGCAAAAGCTGAACGACGGCGGCAACATTTATACGCTGGGTACGACCGGCGGCTCGGCGTCGCAGCCGGGCATCGTCTCCGGCAACTATTTGCTCCGCGACCACGACGTCGGTCAAGGCTCGATTTATTTCGACGAAGGCAGCAACTATTGGCATGCGTACGATAACGTCGTGGAAACGACGCCGAATTTCGTGCACATCTGGACGAAAACGATTCACGATATTGCGGTTGACGGCACTTACACGAATACGCCGAAGCTCGTCAATAACGGCACGAACACGACGGTCACCGATACGAAGCTGTACGAAAACGCGGAGTGGCCGTCCGAGGCGTTGACGATCATTACAAATGCCGGCCTGCAGCCGGAATATCGCCGCCTGCGTCCGGCGGAGCCGATTGCCAAGCTGTTTATTCGGGAGATGGATTTGTCGTCCGGCCAGTCGGCCGCGCTTCGGATTGAAGCCGCCCTGACAGCCCGCGGAGCGGCAGTCGATCCGAGCGGGTATTCCATCGCGTTTGCAAGCAGCGATCCTTCGGTTGCGACCGTCAGCGGCGCAGGGATTGTGACCGCGGTCGGTCCGGGCAAGGCGACATTGACCGCGACGGTGAACGGCATTCCGGTGCCGGTTGTCCATGGAATTTATGTGGACGACGAATACGACGGACTAACGGTTACCGGATCGAAGCCCGCCCTGATGCCTCGGCAATCGCTGACGCTCGCCGTGTCGAGCGTAACGAAATACGGAAGAGTCCGTTCGATCGATTCATTGTCGTTTACAAGCTCCGACCCGGGCGTTGCGACCGTTACGGCCGGCGGAACCGTTACGGGCGTTTCGATCGGCAGGGCGGAAGTGAACATAACGGCGATCATCGGCGGCATACCCGAAACTTACGCCTATGAGATCGATGTGAAGCTCGCGCTTACGGAAAATATAATCGGCGAGCCCGAGTTTTGGTATGTAAACGGCACGGCGGAAAAGACGGCCTCCGACGGTCTTGTCACGTTCCGAACGCCGAGCGGAATAGCGATGTTCCAGGGCAGGCAGTATGCCGATGAAACCGTGAAGGTACAGATGACGATCCAGGACACGGCCGGCTGGCATGCGGTCACGTTCCGATCGCAGCAGGACGATCAATCCTACAACGCGCCGACGAACTCGACGTACATGATCGTTTTCAGTCCGACGGCGGTCGAGCTGCATCGCTTCAATAACGGGAACCGCACCGTGCTATACGGCAATTTATCCGGATATACGGCGAAGATCGGGGGCGCTCTGCCAAACGCCTATATGTCCTACGGCAACAATCATCTGGTCGAGTTCGGCGCGATCAACGTGCCGGGCGGCGTACGCATCGTCCTGAACGTCGACGGACATTCGGTGATCGACGCTATCGATTCGTTCAACGGCTATATTACGGATTCCGGCTATGTCGGATTGTATGCGCGGACCGGCTCGATCGCGCTGCGCGACTATAAACCGGAGGCACCGCTTCAGCTCCGTTATACGTCAAAATCGACAAGCTCCGTGGAGCTGGCATGGGATCCGCATCCCGCGAACGTCGGTTCGGTGATCTATACCGTTTACGGAAACGCCGATACGGTTGTCGGCAGCACGTACGGCACGACATGGACCGTTTCCGGACTGCATCCGGCTTCGACCTATACGTTCCGCGTGCATAGTACGAACGGCTTCGGTTACGTTTCCGAGGCGAGCGATCCAATAACCGTAACGACGCTGCCATCGGCTGCAGGAGATCCGCCCGTGCACCGGGGCCGCGATAAACGGGACGACCGTCAAGGAGAGCAGCGGCTGGAGCATACGCCGTCTATTCCCGAGCAAACCGAAAGCGGTTCTTCCCTTCGGGAAGACGCACTGCTTGAGCAAGGCAGCAGAACCGATCCGCCCGGAAACCGATAGACGCAACCAATAAATGGGGGGTATACAAATGAAGACGACATGGATACGATTTGCAAAATGCGCCTCGCTGCTTGCGACGGCCGCGGCTGTGGGCGCTTGCGGCTCCGGCGGCAACTTACCGTCGCCGGGAGGAACGGCGCCGGCCGGAACTTCGAAGGCGCCGGTTGTCGATATGTCCAAGCCGATCAGTCTGACGTTTTTCAATAATGCGTCCAACGAAATATTCGAACAGGAAATCGGCGCGCGCATCAAGGCAAAATACCCGAACGTAACGATTAAAACGGTAGGTAATGGTTTTACGCGATCGAATATGGAAAAGCTGCTCGCAGCCGGCGAACAGATCGATCTGTTCTGGATCGGGTTTCAGGAAAGCATCGCCGATATGAAGGAATTGGGGCTGGCGATGGACTTGTCGGAGTTCATCAAACGCGACGGCTACGATTTATCGCGCTTCGACGACGCCGCGCTGCAAATGGTCAGGGATCAAGCGGACAAAGGAGAAATCTATGCTTTGCCCTGGCAAGTCGGATCGGCCGTCTTGTTTTATAACGTCGACTTGTTTAATAAATTCGGCGTAGCCTACCCGAAGGACGGCATGACATGGAGCGAAACGATCGAGCTGGCGAAAAAAGTGACGCGGAGCGACAACGGCGTGCAGTATCGCGGGCTCGATATCGGGCTGGTTCGCCACTTTTATCAGCAGTATGCGTTGTCACCTTTCGATCCGAAAACCGGAAAGGCAACTTATTTGAGCGATCCGAGATGGAACCGGATCATGCAGTTTGTGAGCGACCTGTATTCGATTCCGGGCAATCGTCCGGACAAAATCGCCGAGGACCGCGCCGGCTTCATGCAGCAAAAAGTAGTCGCCATGCTGCCGTGGTCCGCTTATTTCCAACCGTTTCTGGGCGCGGCCGGATTGAACTTCAACATTGCGGCGCTCCCCGTATTCGACGACGCCAAAAGCCAAGGCGTTTCGCCGGCGGCTTCCATCCTGATGATGAATCCGAAAACGAAATATAAGGACGAAGGCTGGGAAATTTTAAAATTCCTCGCCTCCGACGAAGTCGAGATCGCCAACAGCCGTATCGGCTTTCCGCCGGCCATCAAGCTGCAGGCGGCCAAGGACCAGTTCGGGGCCGACCTGCCCGGAGTCGACAAATTGAATATGAAGGCGGTGTTCCATAACAAATTGACTCCGCAGCCTGTCATAAAAGGGGAATACCATTCGGCGGCGATCAAGCCGTACGTGCCCATGATCCAAAATGTCGGCAGTGCCAAATCCGATATCAACACCGCCCTGCGGGAAGCGCAGGAGGCCGCCGACAAGGCCATTCAAGAGCTGAAGTCCAGATAATCTTTGTACGATGCCGGACGCGTCAGACCGTTGCGGCCGCAAAGAGCCCTGTTCCTTGTCGGTTTCGAACGACGGGGGGCAGGGCTCTTTCGGTCGCCCTTTCGGACAAGTTCGGCCGTCAATGCGCATACGCGGTTTGGGCGGCTCTTCCGCCGAGCCAAAACCGTTTCAGCGGAACCATCGACTCTTCGGGCACATAATATTTGAAGAAATTCGGGCTAATGTCGCCGAGCAGCTGGCGCCGGATCGGATCGGCGCCTTCAAGCAGGGCGGGAGAAGCCCGGTGATAGTCGATCGGCCGGATCCAGATCGGACTGTAGCCGATGAACAGCTGGCGGCGCGTGAAGCCGGAGCGGTTGTGCGAGCCGGCATGCCACAAATTTTGCGGGAAAATGAATACGTCGCCGGGCTTGCCGCATATTTGCATTTCGCCATCCAGCGGCACGTTTACGTCCGTCTGCACCGGATGGAAATCGGGAATCCGGTGGCTGCCCGGAATGATTTTCGTATTGCCGCGGTTCGGCTCCGACATGTCGCTCAAAATGTAGCAAATTTTCACGTAATATTGGGCCGTGAGTCCGCCGACCTTCGGAAATTGCGGATGCGGTCCGTCCTGATGCCAGTTGATGAAGCTGTTCGTCGCGGTTTTGACGTCGTCCGGATTCGGCTTGCGGACGGTGAGATGGGAAATGTGCAGCTGGATGTTATAGCCCATCAGATTGACGATCAGCGGAAGCAGCGACGGATGGTCGATCAGCGACAAGATGGACGGATCGCGCTCCACGCTGTTGTAAACGTTGTACGCCAAAGACTCGGGTTCCTCGGCGATAATGCGATCGATGGCGGCGTTAAGCTCGGCCACCTTGGCATCGGAGAGCGCCCCCCGAAGCAGCAAATAGCCTTCTTCCTCGAATTGCCGGACGAGCGCCGGAATGTCCAGCTTCATGTCGTTCATAGGTTGTACCTCCTGGTTAATTACTCGAGTAAGTTTCGGGCCGAAAAGATGGGAGGGAGGTGACGCCCTCCATCCCGGTCCGCTTTCCATTCCTATTTTACTCGCGTAAACGAACATTTCAAGCTTTATTTTTTCGCTGCCGGAAGCGATCGGTCTAATTTCCGGCCTTAGCCGCCAAAACGAACCGCTTCACGGACGAGCCCGGCCGGTCGATTGCCGAACGACGATCTCGTATTTCTCCGTGAAGCCCGTTAACGGTACGCCTTCGCTCAAATGCGCCAAGATCGCGTCGATCGTCGCATACCCGATCTCCCTCCGGGGATAATGGATCGTCGTCACGGGGGGAGTCGTATGGCTTGCCATCAAAATGTCTTCGCTGGAAGCGATCGAAAGCCGATCCGGGACGGATACGCCCCGATCTCTGCAGGCGGACAGTACGCCGATCGCCATCAGGTCGCTCGCGCAGACGATCGCGGTGAACGGCAGCTCGTCCCCTTCGGCCAACCGGCCGGACATCGCATCGTAGGCCGACTCCAGCGAGCCGAAGTTGCCGCGCAGCAGCCATTCGTCGCGAAATTCGAGTCCGCGCGCGTCCAACGCCATGCGAAAAAAACGGTAGCGGACGTCGAGATGCTTTTCGCGCTCCCGGTTGCCCATGAAGCCGATCCGCTTATGGCCGTGACCGGCGAGATGCCCGACCAGCTCGCGATAGGCCGCCAGCCAGTCGATATCGGCGAACGGCACCGTATCGTGCCGCTCCTCCGGGGTCATGATCGAGAAGAGGGGAACGCCCACCTTGGCGAAATGCTCGACCGTTTCCGGCTTCAGGCTTTGACCGAACGCGATGATCGCATCCGTTCGCCCCATGAAGATCGTTTTGAGATGGTCCTCTTCTTCGGGAGCGTACGTTTGGAAAATCAGGGATTGCCCGTATTGACGCGCCTTCAGCTCCAGTCCGAGAGCGATCCCCGTTTCGAACGAATTGCCGATGTTGTTGAACAGGACGCCGATTTGATTCGTTCGTTTCGTCTTCAGGCTGCGGGCCGTCAAGTTCGGGTTGTACCCGAGCTCCCGGATCGCCTCCAGCACCTTTTGACGGGTCGCCTCCTTCACGACGGCTTTATTGTTAATGACGTAAGACACGACGGCGACGGATACGCCCGCGCGTCTGGCCACATCGTCTCTCGTTACCATTTCCGCATTCTCCTTATCGTTCGGGTACTTTCACGATATCGAGGGGGGACGGCGATGTCAAGCGGCGGACGCTTGCGACGTTTACTCCAGTACATTTTTTTGCCCCGACTGCGAAAAAACGATTGTCAAATGGCCTTCGGGTTGTTTATAGTAAAGTTGTTATTCCGATTTTTACTCGTGTAAATTAAGAAGGGAGGGCTGCAAATCCCGAAATCGAGTGACAGACCGCTTCGATACCCGGAGACAGAAAAGCCGACACGCTAGGAATATCATTTACGGAACGGAGGATGATCGTACATGAAAAAGGGACGATTTTGGCCGCGGGCGATTGCCGTCTCCCTGCTGGCAGCCGCCATCGCCATGCCTGTCGGGCAGCCTGCTCGCGGCGAGGAACGAGCGCCGAAAAATGTAAGCGGTGTCACGGCAGCCGATACGGCCGGCAAGAAGACCGATAAACCCGGCAAACCTGAAAAACCGGACAAGCCCGGTAAGCCGGACAAACCCGGAAAAGGTCCGAAAACCGACGGGCTGCTCGTCGAGAACGGCACCCCTCGCGCAGATATTTTGATTTCGCCGGACGCATCCGACATGGAGCTGTACGCCGCGGAGGAGCTGCAAAAGACGCTGAAGGCGGTCAGCGGAGCGGAGCTGCCGATCTACCGCGGCGATTCCGAAGCCGAATCGACCAGCGTATATTTGCGGCAAAGCGGGCTCGAGCTGCGCAAAAGCGGCAGCTACCCGTTCTCCGTCGACTTCGTCAATAACGCCGGCGTCGCCAAAAACGTCTACGTCGCGGCCGTTCCCGGCAGCCCGTTCGACGTCGCGCTGAACCCGGGCTTCACGCTCGGGCCCAAGCAGGCGGGGAGCGTAACCGGCTCGGTGTATGTGCCGTCCTCGACTCCGGACGGCGTCTACGACGTGCTGCTTCAGCCTTCCGTGAACGGCATTCCCGTCGATCCCGTTGCGCTTGCGATCGATTTGGACCGGAACATGCTGATCAATCCCGGCTTCGAGCTTTCCATCAAGGACGGCTGGTATTCCGCGACGAGCGCGCCGAGCGCGGACGCGCACAGCGGAATCGGCGCGCTGCAATTGAAAAGGGGAAACGTGCGCACGACCCAATCGATCGTGCTGCAGCCGGGAAAAACGTACAAGCTGTCCGCCTGGATGAAAGGCTCCAAGGCCGGAACGGCGCAAATGCAAATCCGGGAAATGGTCGCTCCGAGCACGACGAAAGCGACGTATGCGCAGTCGATCAACGTGACGACGGAGTGGAAGCGCTATGAAATGACGTACGTGCAAAGAGCGGACACGACTTACGAATTCAATTGGCTCGTGTTCTCCCATATCGACAATTCGCAATCGCTCTTGATCGACGACGTTTCGCTCGTAGAGGCGGAAACGGGAGCCGAAAGTCCGTCCGGTCCTCCGCCCGTCGTACCGACCGGTCCGGCCGACGGCCGTCTGCGAATCGTCCTGACGATGATGGACCGGCTGTCCGTCGCTTCGGACGTATACGCCGAATATGCGGGATATTTGAAAGGTTCGGACGGATTCGCGATCCATCGTTCCGGAAGCCGAATCTATATCGCGGGAGACGAGCCGAGGGGCGTTCTGAACGGCGTCTACGACTTCCTCGAGGAAAACGCCGGCGTTTTGTGGACGCGCGCCAAGGAAGCGGGGACGTTATACGAGCCGCAGACTACGATTGCGCTGTCGAAGACGATTTATGCGGAAAAATCGCCCCTGAAGGTGCGCGGCTGGATGACGACCGGCAGCGGAGCAAACGGCGACGGCCACAGCGATTACGCTACCGAAGTGATGATGGCCCGCAACAAAAACAACGCGAAAATGGCGGAGGCCGGAAACCGGCTGCTTTGGAGCCGATTCGCGGAGACGGGGCTGACCCCGGTCATGCTCGGCCACAATCTCGCCTTCTGGCTGCCGAACGACGAATATTTCGCCACGCACCCGGACTATTACAATATGAAGGACGGCCAATACGTGCCGCTCTCGGATTCGACGCAAATCAATTTTTATCACCCCGACGTCCCCGGCGTCATCGCCCGGAAAGCGAAAGATTTGATCGCCCGGACGGGCGTCGACTATATCGGGATCGGCATCAACGACAATTCCAACTTCAACCAGGGCGAGCTCAGCGAGAAGCCGTTCGTTACGGAGGACGGCGTCGTCGTGCAGCCGGACGATCCGGCTTATCGGTCGACCGTGTTTTTCGCCTTCCTGAACAAGGTGGCGCGGGAAGTGAAGGCGGCTTACCCGGACGTCAAAGTGGCCGCTTACGCTTATACGTTTACGGATACGCCGCCGAAGGTGGAGCTCGAGGACAATATCGTGATCGTTTATGCGCCGCTGTACGAGGACGCGAGGGAACCGATCGCCACGACGGACGCAACCAACCCGAACTTCGCGTACAACGAGAAGCTGAAGGCGTGGGCGCAAAAGACGAAAAACATCATCGTTTACAATTATTACGGAAGCTTCCCTTCGAACGCGTACGAACGGCCGATCGCGGAAAAGGTACAGGCGGATATGCGCTATTACCGCGATCTCGGCATTCTCGGCGTACTGCCCGAAGGAACCGTAGATGCGGGCAACGAGGCGTGGGGCGTGAACGCGCTCCAATATTGGCTGTTCAACAAGCTGTTCTGGAATCCGGACGAAGACGTCGAGGCGCTGAAAGCGGAATTTATCGCGAAAGCGTACGGGGAAGCGGCCGAGCCGATGCGACGGTATTACGACTTGATCGAGCAGGGCTGGAATTACGACCGGGCGCAGCAAAGCTGGGCGACGAGCGGGGAGACGCTTGTCCGCCAGTACGTCCTCGTGGCGGGGATTAAGGATCAGGCGCAGCAGGCGCTCGACGAGGCGTACGCTTTGGCGGACGCGCGGGCGAGGGAGCGGATTCGCCCGATCAAGGAAACGTTCGAGCGGATGGTGGCGATCGCCGTCGATTCGGTCAACGTCTCCGCGAACGCCGTGAAGACGACATACACGAAGCAGCAGATCATGAGCTCGCTCGATTTCGGCGTAGGCCCGTGGACGAAGGTCGAGACGCCGGTCACCTATTTCAAGGATATGCTTTCGCGGGAAGTGCCTCCCGTTTTGACAAAAGCGTACTTGCTGTGGGACGATCATTACTTGTACGTCGGGTACGAGAACTTCGATCCGGACGTGTCGAAGATCATCGCCAGCGATACGGCGCCGAACGAATGGTGGCTTAGCGGCAAGGACGACTCGGTGGAAACGTATTTGTCCGACGGCACGAGCGGAAGCAACGCCTATTACGCGTTTATGACGAATCCGAAGGCGCTCAATCTGGATTACAAGGGACCGGAGCAATCCGCGGCCTGGAACGGCGTCTGGGAATCCGCCGCCGAGATCAAGAGCGACCGGTGGAACGTCATTCAGGCGATCCCGTTCAGCACGCTGAACGTTACGCCCGGGACGGACACGACCATAATGGGGCTCCTGTTCCGCAACTATCACCGCGCCGGCCTCGGCCTCGGCTTGTACGGGTGGGCGGGGGGCTCGGTATGGAACCCGGCCGATTTCAAGCCGATCCGACTGGTCGAAGCGTCGCCGTAAGCTTCTAAGTAAATGGAATACGAAATACGGAGAGCGAGCCTGTTCGACGGAATAGGCCGCTATCCGTTTCGAAACGCTCATCGCCGATAAACAAGTATTGCCCAATCATGCTATATTATATATAATATAGTACGATTCGATCCTCTTGATCGACTGCGCTTGCGTGTGGCAGGTCCAAATTCGGAGGTGAGCGGAAGTGAACAAACGGGTCGCGGCCGTAATTACGGAGTACTGGGATATTAGTCACGCGGACGTCATTATTACGAAGATGCTGGACGGGTTCCGGATGGACGGGCGGCTGTACGCTTCGACGATCGACATCGTAAGCTTCTACGTGGACAAATTTCCGCCGAACGATTTAAGCCGCGAAACACGGCATTCCGATCTATGGCACGATTCGCGAAGCGCTGTTGGCCGGTCAAGCCGAATTTAACCTCGACGGCATCATCATAATCGGGGAGCACGGCGATTACCCCGACAATGCAATCGGCCAAACGCTGTACCCTCGTCGTATTTTTTTCGAACAATGCCTTGACGTTATGCTGGAGTTCGATCGAATCGTTCCCGTCTTTACGGACAAAGGCTTCGCCGTCGTAAAGGAAGATATCGAATGGATGTATGACCGGATCAAGCAGCACCGGATTCCTTTCATGTCGAGCTCCGTGGTGCCCTACGCTCCGCAAAGACCCGCCGAAAAGCCGTTTCCGAACGGGACGCCGCTTCGCAAAATGTTCGGATTTTGCTACGGACCCGTCGAACGCTACGTCTATCATACGCTGGAAATGATGCAATCGATAGCGGAAAACCGGGCACGCGGCGAATCCGGCATTCAGAAGGTCCAGGCATTCAAGGACGAAAAAGCGATAGAGCGGCTGCTGTCCGGGGAATGGAGCGGCATTTACCGCACGCTCGGCGGATTTATGAACGTTCGCGACCTCGATGCGTTTCCTTATGAAATCAAAGACCCCGTGTTCGTGGAACTGCATTACAGAGACGGCTTGAAATCGGCTGTGCTTCTGGCGAACCCGGCGGTTTCGACTTTTGTTTCCGCGTATCAGGCCGACGAGCAGGAGTCTCCGGTATGCCGCGAATTCATGCTGCAGGACGGGAAGCCGTATATCCACTTCGGCAGATTGGTGCTGGAAATCGAGAAATTCATGCATACCGGACGGCCGCCCCATCCGGTCGAACGCTCCTTGCTTACGACCGGCGCTCTCGATGCGTGCATGCGTTCGCTGCATGCCGGGGAAGCGGTCGATACGCCTCATCTGCTCGTTCGTTATTGATTTTCAAGGACGCGGCCGCGAAACGGCCTGCGTCCTTTTTGAATTTTTTAGCATTTTCGGACTTCGTTCCGCAAGCCGATCAGTTCCGCAGCAACTGCTTCGACTGCATATCGTTGTCATAATCTAGTCCGAGATGATAAGCTTTCGTCAGGAGCCTATCGAAAATTTCCGGTCTTGAATCCAAAGTGTCGTACAAGATCTCGACCTTGCTGTCGGAGATTCCGCAGTACCCGGACATTCCGACGTTCAGCAGCCGGGAGAGCATCTTATCGTATTGTCTCTTCTCGAAATGTTCTTACGGAGCGGCCGCCAAACCGAGCCACAGCACTCGCTTATGATGCAATTTATTGGAGCCGTACGCAAAACCGTTGTTCCAGACCCGGTCGATATATCCTTTCAGCATGGCGGGAAGACTGTACCACCATATCGGAAAAATATAGGCGAGAGCATCGTGCCGCTTCATTCGTTCGATTTCGGACTCCACCTCGGGCGAATACATTTTGCGATCGGATGTCCAATCGGGCTCATCCTCATACCCGACATTACCCAGAAAATGTTGACCCAGCAGCTTCGGGAGCTGGAGGAGGACGGCATCATCATTCGAACGGTATACAATCAAGTGCCGCCGAAAGTTGTTTACGAAATGAGCGAGTTGGGGAAGTCGTTGAACTCGATATTGGATCAAATGGGCGAGTGGGGCGAGCAATATATCAATCGACGCGAATGGAAGTCCGCCTGCTGTACGCCGAACTGACGGCGAACGTATGCGAGGCGTAGACGCGAATGCATTCGGTTTGAAGAGGCCCGCATTTTTTTGAACTGCAATGGCATCCATGCCATAATATAGAAGCCCGGAATATTTGGACTTCCGGGCTCCCGGCACGCAGAAGACGCCGGAACGTCAACGATCCTTTTGATGTCCTCGAATAGCCGCTTCTTCCGAGGTCATCGTGACAATTTGAAAAACGATACCGAACTTGTCGGCGACAATGGCAACGCCGGGACTAAAATGAGTTTGCTGCAGCGGCATTTCCACCTGACCCTCTTGTTTCAATGCTTCGTAATACCGAATCGCTTTCTCTTTTTCGTCGGTCGTCATACAGATCTGAACCTGGTTGCCGCTTCGATGTGGCCGGCCGGGCAGCCGATCGGCAACCATAACGGTTGCCATGCCGATTTTTAAAACGGCGTGCGCTACCAAATCCCTCCGGTTTGCCGGCAAAGGAGATTCGGGATTTTCCGGCGCGTCTCCGTACGTTTGGCTGAACAAGACGCTCGCATCCAATGCTTCTTTGTAAAACTCGATGGCTTGCTTTGCTTTTCCGTCCATCATGAGGAAGGCCGTCAATTGCACCGTCATCCATATCCAACTCCTTTGTCCCATTTTCCCTGTCCGATTCCCATTGTAGCCGATAATAGTGACAAGTCTTGTCATAAACAATGAATATTATGCGGTTTGCCGAAAAACGGAGGAGGAGAGCGATTGAAAAGAGCCGTCCGGATTGCAGTCGTCGCATGCGTGCTCCTTTTGTCCTGCATCGGAGGCGCTATCTTGTATACCAAATACAATAGCGGCCTGTTTTTGGTATACAAAGGAGAGGCAAGAGCGGTCATCGTCAGGCAAAACGGCGCAATCGGCAAGGAGGCGATCGACGAGCTGCGCGGCCGGGTCCGCAAAGCAACCGGGGTCGACCTGCCCGTCGTCGACGCGGAGCAGCTGGAGAACCGGCATTTGCCCGAAAAGCACGTGCTTGTCCTGATCGGACCGGGACCGCTGACGGAAGAGCTGGGCATACGGGAAAGCGACTTCGAGAAGGAAGCTTACCGGGTAGCCGCGATCGGCAACCGGCTCGTTCTGGCGGGGGCGGATAACGCCGCACTACTTTATGCCGTGAGCTACTTCCTCGACGAGTACATGGGCGTACGCTATTTATGGCCGGGCGAGCTCGGTACGTATGTGCCGAAGCGCGATTCGGTCGAATTGCCCGCAGTCGACGTGACGCGGCGGCCCGAGGCGGAGCAGCGGCGGCTGCGGACCGCCCACACGGGCTCCGAGGTCGAGCGCTGGTTGGGCGTACATATGATGGGAAGCCGCAGCCGGTTTGCCTTCGGCCACGCATTCACGGAATGGTACGACAAATACGGGAACGAGCGTCCGGATTATTTTGCCCGGCCGCCTGCCGGCCAGCAGCAGGTTCGTTCCGACCGGGTCAAGCTCGATCTGAGCAATGAAGCGGTCGACGACGCCATCATCCGCGAATGGCAAGCGGCGGGGGCGCCGGACAATTGGAACGTCACCCCCAATGACGGAAACGGCTTCTGCGTCAGCGCAGGCTGTCTTGCGATGGACGAACCGGCCGGACAGCCGATAGACGCGATCTGGAGAGCCGAAGGCAATTTGACCGCGCGATACGTAAAGTTTTGGAACAGATTGATCGAGAAAATGCGCGGCATCAATCCCAAGGTCACGCTCTCGACATATGCATACAGTTCGTACAAAGAGCCGCCTCATGCCGGATTGAAACTGAGCAAGGGCATAGTCATCGGCTTCGTTCATACGTTCCGGGCGGACGAGCAATGGAAGGGCTGGTACGATACTGGCGCGGAGCTGTTTCTGAGGCCGAACTGGTGGCATTCGGGGGCGATCGCTCCGAATTTGATGCTGCACGCGACCGGCGACTATTTCAAGTACGCCCGGCAAAACGGCATGGTCGGCTTCGACTTCGACAGCATTATGGGATACTGGGGGACGCAGGGGCTCAATTATTACTTGATCGCCCGGCTATCCGCGCGTCCGGAGCTTTCCGTGGACGATGTCATCGCCGAATACGCCTCCGCATTCGGCAAGGCGGGGCCGATGATCCTCGACTATATCCGGTTTTGGGAAACCTTCTCCGAGGAAACGGCCTACAACGTATCCGCCGGCAACGGCGTATCGATCGATCCGAACGGCCGGTTCGAAGCCGTGGTCAAGCAATACGGTCTTCCAAGCTCCCCGCTGAACAGCGGGTGGTACACGCTCCCTTACTTGTACACGGATCCGGTGATGCAAGAGGCTTACGCGATTCTCGACCGAGCGGACCTCGCTGCGGCGAACGAGGAAGACGAAGTGCGGGCGCGAATCGCTTTTCTGCGCGACGGACTCCGCCATCTGGAGCTGACCCGCGAGGTCGTCCGATACGGCTATGAGAAGACGAGGCCGGCCGGGGCGACATTGGAGCGATTCCGCTCTTTAAGCGAGGAGCTGGACCGGTACCGGAAAGCCATATCGCAGCGGCACGTCATCTGGTACGACGTGTTGAAGGCCGAGGAGAAGGAGCGACATATTCCGACCGAGCCGGCACGTACGACCGGATGGGACCGAGCCGGTGCCGGAAGGACGGGCGGCGCGGAGCCGGACGAACCGTTTCGGGGCTTGTGAGCGATCGAAATCTGTAATACAGATGAATGTCGGTATTGAAATCGAGGTTTCGCGTGCTACTATTGTAACTGTGTCATACTGATTTTCGGATTACATATATCTGTAATACAGATTTGTGAGAAAGGGAGTGAATCTGCAATCGTGACCATCGACAAACAAACGTTTAAAAGGATCTATACCGCCCTGTTGACCCCTATGCATGAAAACGGAAATATCGATTTCGATTCCTTGCATCGTCTGGTTCGTCATCAGATCGAGCAAGGAATCGCCGGGTTTTATGCCGCGGGCAGTACGGGGGAAGCGTTTCTGCTGTCCATGCAGGAACGAAAAGACGTGTTGGAGGCGATTATCGGCTCCGCGGCGAAACGGGCGACCGTCATCGCCCATACCGGCAGCATCGGCACGAGGGAGAGCGTCGAGCTTGCCGCGCACGCCGAAACAATCGGTGCGGACGCGGTATCGGCGGTTGTGCCCTTTTATTACAAACCGGACATACAGGAGCTTCTCGCCCATTATCGGGCCATCATGAACGCCGTCCGCATACCGGTTCTGATTTATCATTATCCCGGTGCGACGGGCGTCAGCCCTACCCTTGATTTTTATGAGCAGATAGCTCGCGAGCCCCAATGTTTGGGAGTCAAATTCACGTCGATGAATATGTTCGAAATGGAGCAAATCCGCGCGAGATGCGGCGACGACTTTCTTCTGTTCAACGGGCATGACGAGGTGTATGCCGCCGGAGCGCTTATGGGGGCCGATGGCGCGATCGGCAGTACGTTCAATATGATGCCGAAGCCGTTCCTCGACATGTTCGCGATGCTGTCCGAAAAACGTTGGGAGGAAGCGCGCGGCCTGCAAAGACAGGTGAATGCGGTAATCGGCCATATGCTCCGATTCGAGGTCATTCCGTACGAAAAATATGTGCTTCATTTGCAGGGAGTCATTCGATCTTCCGCCGTCCGGCTGCCCTTGAAGCAATTGAACGAGGCGGAGAAGAAGCGGATCGCGGACTTCTATCAAGCCACTTCCTTATTGCTTCGGCATCGGAACAAAGACGTCGACTCGAAAGAAGGTGCGAAGCGGTGATTCGGCAAAAGGAGCTTTTCACATCCGGGCAGGGAGGGTACCATACTTTCCGCATTCCCGCTTTGCTCGTGACACGGGAAGGAACGGTTCTGGCCTTTTGCGAAGCGCGCAGAAACGGGCAGGGGGACGCCGGGGATATCGATGTCGTTTTGAGAAGGAGCGAAGACGGCGGAGAAACGTGGGGCCCGCTGCAGGTCATTGCCGACGACGGCGCCGACACGATCGGAAATCCGTGTCCCGTCCAGGATCGGGAAACCGGAACGATTTGGCTGATTGTATGCAAAAATGCGGAAGAAGGGCACGAGAAGGACATTCTTGCCGGCCAAGCCGATCGGGAAGTGCTGAAGGTCAAAAGCGACGACGATGGCCGTACCTGGTCCCCGCTCGAGAATATTTCGAAAAGCGTGAAGCATCCCGATTGGAGCTGGTACGCGACGGGACCTGGCCACGGCATCCAGCTTAAAAGCGGCAGGCTGGTCGTACCTTGCAACCATGCGGTATTTCAATCGACGGAGGGCAGATCCGGCCCGTATATTTCCCATATCGTCTACAGCGACGATCACGGGGAAAGCTGGCGGATCGGAGAGGATGTCGGCGAGCACACGAACGAATGCTCGGTCGCGGAACTGCCCGATGAAGCGCTTTACCTCACTATGCGAAGCTATCATGGACAAAACCGAAGGGCGTTTTCCTGGAGCCTCGACGGGGGGATTTCCTGGTCTTCGCCCGAGCTGGACCGAAATTTGATCGATCCGGTCTGTCAGGGGAGCGTCGTCTGTACCGAAGAGGGGATCGTCTTGTTTTCCAACTGCGCCAGCGAGAAAAGGGAAAAGCTGACGCTCAGGTTCAGCGCGGACCGCTGCCAGACCTGGAACGTGCTCGAGGTACTGCATGAAGGGCCGGCGGCCTATTCCGATCTGGCGTTGACCCGAACCGGCGCAATCTTATGCTTGTTTGAATGCGGGGAGAAGAAGCCTTACGAGAAAATCGTTTTGGCCAAGGTGAAAATGTAAACGCAGTTTGCTTACTATCAAGCATTAAAATAAAATGAGTATGACAGATTTCAGAATGAAGGATTGGAGAATCGCTGTGGCCGATCATGGTTTCCGTTACGTCGAGGTGAAGGAAAAGCTGATAGAGGAAATCGGGTCGATGAAGCCTCATGACCGGCTGCCCTCGCGTACCGTTTTGGCCGAAACATACAAGGCGGCCCGGACGACCGTCGAACGGGCGATTTCCGAATTGATCGGCGAAGGCTATCTGTACGCCCGCGACGGAAGCGGTACTTACGTTTCCGAAAAAAGAGACGGTCCGAAACGAAACGGGCCGGTTTCGGTAGGATTGATCATTCCGGATATTATGCACGATACGTATCCCGGAATTTTGCGGGGGGTCGAGGACGTAACCCATCGTCACGACATCAGTCTCGTCGTTTGCAACACCGACAATCAGGCGGACAAACAATCCAACTACATCCAGAAGCTGCTCGAGGCCGGAATCAACGGCATCATCATCGTCCCCGCCATCGCGGGAGCGGTCGATCCGGCTCCGTTTTACAAGCTGCAGGAGCTGAATACGCCGATCGTTTTCTGCAATCGCGGAATTGACGGGATCGAAGCTCCGAAGGTGGTGTCCAACAATTTTTACGGGGCGTATGTCGCCGTCAAGCACTTGATTGAACAAGGCTGCCGCAGCATCGCTTATATTTCGAGGCCGATGTATTCCACATCGTACGAACGGTACCAAGGCTATACGAGCGCTTTGGCCGAAGCCCGAATCCCGGTTCGGGAAGACTATGTCATGTTCGAGCCTACCTTCGAGACAGAGCGTCAAGGGTACGACAGTGTTGACGCGATGTTAAGGAACGGTTTGCGGCCGGACGGGATATTTTGTTTTAACGACGGGATTGCGTTGGGCGCTTACGAGGCTTTGACGCATCATCGTCTGCAGGTGGGCAAAGACGTCAAGCTGGTCGGATACGACAATACGAGCCTTTGCGAACGAATGCCGGTCAAGCTGAGCTCGGTCAAATTTATGACTTACCAGACCGGCAGCCATGCGGCAGAGCTCATGGTCCGGATGCTGGCCGGCGATCCCGTGCGGAACGACAAGCTTATCGTCCTGCAGCCCGAGCTTGTCGTCCGGGACAGTTCCGTAATGCCGCAGCTGCAGTAGACGACGACATCTATTAATGGAGTCCGCCAAGAGTCGCGCACCGTGCGGCTCTTTTTTAATATAAACATACGGATATCATTTCGGGTTCCTTTTGATGATCTCGTGGTATTCGGAGCAGCGCCATTCGTTTCCAAGTCCGGCGTATCCGAATTCTGCCGGGCCGCTGGAATCGAACGAACGGGAAAACCTCCCGATAAATCGCTCTCCTAGTGGCGTCGTTTCGAAATACCGGGAAAAGCTACCGATAAAATGGCGTAGTATCGGCGAAAAACGCGGTTTGGACAAATTTAGCGGGACGTTTTCCAGTTGGTTTGCCCGGAAACGGGAATCGACCTAAATTAGCTGGAACTTTTCCATCACGTTCCCAAAACCGGAGCGGGCTTCCTTATGCCGGCGACGGGACATGGCGATATCGGCTCGTATGACCTGCGTCGGCGTTGTCGGAAGTTGGACGGGGGCGAGCATGGGACGGCGGTTCGAAGCAAATAAGCGCAGGTGGTGTCCGTTACGATTTGGAAACGGCCGATTTTCGCGAAATAAGCGCCGTGGCGTCCGTTACGTTTCGGAAGCCGACGGTTTTCGCTCATCCTCGAAAGACGTCGATAGACGTTTTTTTTATGTTTGCGGCGTTCATCGTAAAAATGGTTAAGAACGCGGTAAAAACCGTCATATCCGAACAGCTGTCATCCGCGGTATTCTCTTCACAGGAGGGGGACGATATCCATGAACCTTACGGATGAAAACGACAAGCAACAAGCGGAGGACCGCAGCGAGCGCCCGGAACAAAGGCCGATCCGTGCCGTCATCGTCGGTGCCGGACATCGCAGCATGCTGTATGCATCGTACTCGGTCTCGCATGCCGATGAGCTGCGCATTGCAGGCGTTGTGGAACCGGACGACGTGCGGCGAAAGGCGGCGATGGACGCTTACAATCTCGCGCCGGAGCGTGGCTATACGTCGATCGAACAATTGATTGCCGGTCCGCGCATAGCCGATGTTGCCTTTAACGGCACGATGGATCATTTGCACGTCGCGACGACGCTGCCTTTGCTGGAAGCCGGATACGACGTCCTGCTGGAGAAACCGATCGGCGTATCCGAGAACGAAGTGCGCGAGCTGCAGGAGACAGCGAACCGTTTGGGGCGCAAGGTGATGATCTGCCACGAATTGCGGTATGCGCCGTTTTATGCGGAAATTCGCAAACGATTGCAACGGGGTGTCATCGGCGAAGTCATCAACATGCAGTTCGCTGAAAACGTAAGCTACCACCACATTGCGAGCGCATATGTGCGCGGCAAGTGGAACAGCGAGAAACGCGGCGGTTCTTCGATGCTGATGGCCAAGTGCTGTCACGACCTGGATTTGATGGTATGGATGAAAGCCGGAGTGAAGCCGCTGCGCGTGTCGAGTATGGGGGGACGGATGCTTTTCCGCGAGGAGCAAAAACCCGAAGGGGCGGGCACGAGATGCCTGGTCGACTGTCCGTTGGTCGATAGCTGCCCCTATTCCGCCAAAACGATGTATCTGGAACGAAACTTGTGGGGGACGTACGTATGGCACGGGATCGAACATTTGGGCGCGAATCCCGCCGAGGAACTGAAGCGGGAATCGCTTCGTACCGACAATCCGTACGGGCGTTGCGTATGGGCGAGCGATAACGATGTCGTCGATCATCAGGCGGTCAACGTCGAATTTGCGGACGGGTGCACGGGAACGTTCAGCTTGAACGGCAATGCCGCCAAATCGTGCCGCCGGCTGCATCTCGTAGGTACGTTGGGCGAAATCGAAGGAATCATGGAAGAAGGCTTCTTCACGATCCGTCATTTCGACTTATCGGCACGTCACGGTTACCGGGAGGAGCGAGTAAGCGTCGATGTGACCGATAACATGCACGGCGGCGGCGATATGCGGCTCGTGGGCGATTTTCTGCGCGTCATCCGGGGAGAGCGGCCTTCCCTTTCCACGACGACGCTGGACGATTCGGTGAACGGTCACTTCGTCGGATTTGCGGCAGATCGTTCGCGTATCGAGCAACGGTGGGTCCGGCTGTAAACAAGGGAATCCGTTTCGAACAAAACAAGGGGGAATGGCCGTGAAGGTATGGAAACAAACGATGGTGATGGGATTGTGCTTGCCGGCAATCGCTCTCTCCGCATGTTCGTCCGGGTCGGATACCGGCGGGGAAAAAGGGGACAAGCCCCCGGCCGCTGCCCAAAATCAAATAAGCGACGAACCCGCCACCCTTACGATCTATTACTACGGCGGCGATTTGACGGATGAAGAATTTGAAACGTATTTCGTGAAGCCGGTCGGCCGGAAATACCCGCACCTGACTTTGAAGCTCGTGCGCAATGCCCCGGGCACCAAGCTGGAAGATTTGATCGCAAGCGGCGCGGCGCCGGATTTGATCTATTCGCCGAAAGGCTATATGGAAGATTTCATCGGCCTGAACATCGTGCAAGATTTGGACGGCTACATTCGCGGACAGAACATGGATCTGGGACGATTCGAGCCCGTCACCGTCGACAGCCTCAAATCTTACGCGCCGAAATACAAAATGGCTGCGCTTCCGTTTTCGTATAACAGCTCCGCGCTGTTTTACAACAAAGATATATTCGACAAATTCGGTGTCGCCTACCCGGTCGACAACATGACGTGGGACGAAGTCATCGAGCTCGGGAAGCGGGTTTCGCGCAAGGACGGCGATACGTTCTATAAAGCGATGTATCCGTCGCAAATCACCCAGTTCGCCTCGCAGCTGGCTGTCGCGTATACCGATCCGAAAACGACGCTGCCCGCTCTGGAAAGCGACAATTGGAAAAAAGCGGCGACCTACTTCAAACGGATATACGATTTGCCCGAAAATCGCGCGACGAAGCTGAACAACTTTTTCGTCGAACGGGATGCGGCCATGTATGCGGGGGTGACGACGTATACGTTCGGTCAGGTCAAAGAGCTGATGAACAAAGGGATTCCGCTCCATTGGGACTTGGTCTCGTACCCGAACTTCCCGGAAACGAAAGGTCGGTCGATGGCGCTCGATTCGCTTGTGCTGATCATGACCTCGACCGGCAAACATAAAGACCAGGTGTTTCGCGTCATGGACGTCGTCACGAGCAACGACAGCCAGCTCGCACTGAGCAAGGTCGGCCGCATGCCTGCGCTGAAAGATCCGAAGCTGAAAGACGCATTCGGCAGCGAAAACCCTGCGCTGCAAGGGAAAAACGTCAAAGCGTTGTTCCTCAATACGCCGCCGATTCAGGAAATGGGGCCGTACGATCTCGAAGTCGCACGATTGCTGAATACGCTTCAGACGAAGCTGATCAACGGCGAAGAGGACGTTAACACGTTTTTGCGCAATGCAAGCGAGCAGGCGAAGCTGAAGATCGCCGAGAAAAAAGCGGCAGGCCGCTGACGCAGCCCGTATTCTTTTGCCCTTTCTTGTGGTAGATTGAATAGATCGCATCATATTTAAGGGCGGCATGCCGTTACTTTGCAATCCGATGCGGCGAATGCGGACGTGCGGCGGGAAGGAGCGGACGATGATCCATGTGAACGAGCGCGCGGAACCGATCCGGTACCAAAGTACATTGCTTGCGATCAAAATCATCGAAGTGAAAAACAATTGGGAACCGGGTTTGCTGAGATGGCACTATCATGAGGAGCTGGAATTCATTTGCGTAAAGAAAGGCTCCGTCGTCTTTTATACGGACGCCCAAAGCTATCGGCTGCACAAGGGCGACGTTCTCCTGATCGGCTCCAACCAGTTGCACGCCAACCAAAGATTCGATTGCGACGAAGCCGTTTATCTCGTGATGCACGTGAAGCTGCCGCCTTTTTTCGAACCGGCGATTACCCCGTACTACTCCTATTTTTCCGAGCAGCTTCGCCCCTTGAGCGAGCTGAACGTCATCTTCCGCCAACAGGACGCCGTCAAACGCCGGGTCGGGCAGATCATGCGGCGCATTCTCAAGGAAATGCAAGCGCAGACGGACGGATTTGAAATCGCTGTCAGTCTGCATGTGAAACAAATTTTGCTTACCCTCTATCGAAACGATGCGTTGCGCGCCGACGTAAGCAAAGGACCGGTTCTATACGCGCTCCGGCCCGTCTTCCAGTATGTCGACCGGCAGCTGTCCGGCAAAATCGATATGAAGGAGGCGTGCAAGCTGTTGAATATGAGCTACAACTATTTCTCGAAGCATTTCAAGGAGGTGATGGGTACGTCGTTTATCGAGTACGTCAACCTCAGACGCATTCGTATGGCCGAACGGCATCTCGCGACGAAAACGGCCAGTATTCACGAAGTGGCTCGTATGGTCGGTCTCGAAAACATCACTCACTTTTATCGGCTGTTCCAGCGGTATAACGGCTGTACGCCGAAGCAGTACGCGACGCGTTTGAAGCGGCGGGGATAGCAGCCGAACCTTCAATTTTAACGAACGCAACCGAGGCGCCCGTGTGGTAAAATAGGGGGAGCGAAACGGTATGATCAAAAGCGAGGAAGCATATGAATATAGTTCTGATCGGAATGTCCGGAGCCGGTAAAAGCACTTTGGGCGTGCTGCTTGCAAAAGCTTTGGGAATGGATTTCGTGGATACCGATATTGTGATCCAGCAGCATGAAGGCAGATTGCTGCAGGAGATCCTTGATAACGACGGTATCGAAGCGTTTATGGATATCGAAGAAAAAATCGTGTCAGGCCTGCAGCTACAAAATTGCACGATCGCCACAGGCGGAAGTGTCGTATATTCGGAAAAGGCTATGCATGTCCTCAAGCAGGGCGGACACATTGTATTTTTACATGTCCCGTTCGAAGAAATTAAAAAGAGACTTACGAACTTAACGACCAGAGGCATTGTCATAAAGAAAGGAAATAATCTACAAGACGTTTACGAGGAAAGAGTTCCCTTATACATGAAGTATAGCGATACGATTCTGGATTGCTCCGATAAAGATATCGAACGTTGTGTCGGAGATATTATTGAGAAACTGCGAAAATGACAAGCCGGCAAATCGGAATCATGTCCGATACGCCGGCGTTTTTTTTATTTATCGGATCATCGAGACGAGTTCGTACGGATACGCCGGTATCTTCTTCGTTCTGGGCGCCGGGATGGTATACTATGGAGTATGGCGCGGATCAGGATCATCCCCATCTAGCGGATGGTCTCGCGCCTATACAAGCAGCGAAAGGCATTGCGGAAAGGAATGGATCGAGGACATGAACGATTTATTTGCGCGGTATCTTCAGGCGGTCGAGACCCGAACGCAGGTTTCGCCCGTGGAACGATTTCTGGGCACGTTTCCCGTCGATGTCGGGGACGGATTTATTACGTTCGAGATGGACGTGAATGAAGCATACTTGAATCCGCAAGGGACGTTAATGGGCGGCATGACAAGCGCATTGGCGGATCTGGCGATGGGCGTTGCGTTTGCCACGACGTTGGAAGAAGGGGAGACGTTTACGACGATCGAACTCAAAGTAAACTTTATGAAGCCGGTTTGGAACGGCACGATTCGGGCCGAAGGCAAAGTGATGAAGCGCGGCAAAACGATCGGTTTGTCGACGTGCGACATATATGACGGCGCGGGGTCTCTGATCGCTTACGGGACGAGCACGTGTATGGCTCTGCGAGGGGAAAAGGCGCAGGGGAGGTAGGCAAGGCCCGAAGCGCCCCCTTTTCGGATGACAACAATGACCGTACTTGGTCCGGCATTGCAAAGTTGCGCTATCCATTCCATTGGTTCAAACGCGGCCATGGAAAATGATCCATATGTCTTGCCTTCATTTATTGGTCCGAAACAGCTTCGGAGATACGCCGACATATTTTTTGAACAACCGGGAGAAATAAAAAACGTCTTTATAACCGAGAGACGCGGCGATTTCCTTCAACGTTTTCCCGGAATTGAGCAATATATTTTTCGCCTCCGCGATTTTGAGCCGGTGAACGTACTCATTTAACGGATAACCGGTATATTTGGATACAGTCCGTTTCAGCGTGGATAACGAAATATGATTGTTTTGACACAGCTTTGCGGCGTCAAACGGACGGTACAGCGATTCCGAAATATCGTACAACAGCTGGATGGCGGCTTCGTTGTTGTCCCCTTTGGCCGCATCCGGCGCGTTGGCCATAAATTCGAACAGCAGCGATTCGAGCAGCAGAGCCGCGCGGTCCGCATTGACGGGAACGCCGCTGTCCATCAGCATGAATATCCGCTCGATTTTACTTTTTTGGGCGTCGTCGATTTCGACCGCTTTCACGGTACCGGGCTCAAAAAGCCACGTATCGAGCCAATCGCGGATGCGGGGGCCTTCGACGGTGAAGTAGTACTCGTCCCAGTAGCCGCCCGGGTCGGGGCCGAAATGAAAAACAGGGCCCGGATAAAACAGGAACAGGCTGTTTTTATTGACCCGCTGCTTCTCCCCGTCATCGACCCGATACGTTCCGGATCCGTCGGAAATGTAAACGATCGCCCACTTGTTGACGAAACGGGCATCCGTTCTGTAATACGTACGTCCAGGCAAATGACCCACATCGAGTATCGTAAGCGACGTATGCTTCAGTTTGCTTTTGTCGACCTTCAGATCGACGATCCGGATCGGTTTCGTGCTGATCCTATAGTCCATGTATCTGGTCAACTTTAACATTCCTTCCATAGCCGGCTGGTGGTAAATTTAGTATACATCCGGCGGATAAAGCTGCATAGCCGGAAAAGCTGCGGGTTTTTCGAAGAACCACGTTCCTTAATAAAGAACGTGCATCGAGACGAAGCACTCAAGCAGCTTGCAGTATCACTATAGGGTAAAGGGGACAGAGCTATGGAACCTATGAAACGGAAGCTGAAGGCCTCATTGTTATTGATGTGCGCCTCCGTTGCTTTAACCGGCTGCGGAGGAGGAGATGCGAAGCGGCAAGGCAGCGAAAAAGCAGCGGATTCAAAATCGGCGGATCCGAAGTCGGGAGCTTTTCAAGCCGATACGACGCCCGTTAAGCTGACTTTGTTTCTGGACATGACGTTCGGACCGGAAGACAACCAGCAAAACTTTATCCTCGAGCCGTTAAAGAAGAAGTACCCCCACATTACGCTCGATATTATCAAACGGGCGAAAGGCTCGTATTTGGAGGATTTGATGGCGCAGGGCAATACGCCGGACATTATATACAATTGGAACGGAGAGCTTCCGACGTACGGGGAGAAGGGGCTGCTATTCGATTTGGAGCCGCTTGCCAAGCAGCTTCAATTCGATTTGGGCCGTTTCGATCCCGCCGCGCTTGAAGCGATTCGCGCTACAACGGGAGGAACGGCTTTGCACGGTCTGCCTTTCGAAAACGGCGGCATGGCGTTATTTTACAATAAAGACTTGTTCGATAAATTCGGCGTCCCTTATCCGAAGGACGGGATCACCTGGGACGATGCGATCGAGCTCGGCAAACGGCTTTCGCGTGTCGATGGAGACAAAACGTACAAAGGGCTCAGCGCCGACGTGGTAGATCGACTGGCTATGTCGCTGTCGCTGCTGCCTGTGGACGGCAAAACCAATCGGGCATCGGTCAACAACGACGGCTGGAAAAGGGCGTTCGACCTGGCCAAAACGATCTGGTCGCTGCCGAACAACAAACCGGACAAGCTGAACGATACCGGTCAAAAATCGTTTTTGGTCGACCAGACGCTCGCCATGGATCCGACCAATAACATTTTATATACGTCGGCGCAATATTTTCATCCGAGCAAGGGTCTGAACTGGGACGTCGCGCAATACCCCAGCTTCAAGGATCAGCCGAATGTGAGCGGGGCTCTCACTCCTTCAACGTTCGCCATTACGAAGACGAGCAAGCATAAAGAGGCGGCGCTGCAAGTTCTCGATGTCGTCACCTCCTACGAAGTGCAGCGGCAAATCGTGCGAGGACAAGGCCGACTTACTTCTTTGAAAGATCCCGAGCTCCAGAAGCAGCTGGGACAAGACGTCGATTATTTGAAGGACAAAAATTTGAAAGCGTTTTTGCTGAGCAAGCCGGCCGCTCCGAAGCAGTATTCGCAATATAATACGAGCAGTAACGTCATCCTGCGGAAAAAATTCGAAGACTATTTCAACGGCAAAGATTTGAATTCGGCATTAAGAGAAGCGGAAGAGGAAATCAACTCGGACATCGAGAAGCAGATGGCGGCAAAAGGGAAATAACGAACGAAGCTGACCGACCGTGAGATGAAATGGGAATGGGGCGAATCGATCGTAACGAATGAGAAGGATTTTGAAGCAGCCCGGCCGGATGAGACGCAGACTCGGAAGAAAATAAGCAGAAGGGGACTTCTTGCCTCCATGGGTGCGGCCGGGGTCACATTGGCCGTCGGCGGAAGATGGCGTTCCGCGGCCGCAACCGAACAACAGGTGCGGCCTGCCGTCTATGGCGGGGTACGGCATGCCGTTTACGGCGTATTCAATGCCGGGGAGCTGGGCGCCGTCGGAAATGGCGTAACCGACGATACGGCGGCCTTGCAGAACGCGATCGACCTATGCGCGGATGGCGGAGGAGGAATCGTATTTATTCCGCCCGGCGTCTATATCATTACGAACACTTTGACGATCCGGACCGGCGTAACGCTGGAAGGCGCCGGAGTAGGGGCATTGGATATCCCTTTGGGGGGCGGACGGATCATCGCCGCTCCGTGGAGAAATAATGCCGCGGCAAGAGGACCGTATCCATGCGGCCAGACGAACAACGTTTATTTTTTGGCCACGGAATTCAGGAGCGTGGACAAATGGCCGAAGTTTAAGCGGCCATCTACCGTCCGATTTACGGACGCCGGTTTTTTCACGCCCCGTTACGCGTTCGACAGTTTCGAACAAATGCCGCAAACGGACGAACGCGACTTTGTGCTCAAGGCGCCCGCCAATCAGAGAGTCAAACTGCAAAACGGCGAAGGAAAAGACGCGTTAGCGGTAACGCCCGGCGCGAACGTGGAGCTGTTCGGAAAGGAGCCTTTATAGCGGAAAGCAAAGACGGCCATGAGCTGCGGGTGATGGGCGATGCCAAGCTCAAGTTGTCGGCGTCGGGAACGGCCGATTTCGCGGGCTCCGTCGTTCCGAAGTCGGATAATGCCGCCGACCTCGGCGCCGCGAACAAACGATGGGCGAACGTCCACGTCGCCGACGGCATCGTCATGACAACCCCGGACGGAACCGTCAAGTATAAAATAAGCATCGATAACGGCGGGCGGCTGATTACGACCCCGCTTTAGCCGAATCGGCCCTTTCCCGAAACCGAGTTATAGAACGAAATGAAGCACCTATGTACAAGGGCTTTTTTTTCGCGAAAAATGACCTGATCCTGGACTCGAATTGACCTCTGTCGTCCCCACGGCCGTCCTATAATGAAGTCGGTACGCTCGATAGAGGCACGGTATGGAATGCCCGGATTCGGATGGATAAAACTGTGGACAGCGAAAGGAATGAAAGCATGAAGATAGCTATCGTCGGTTGCGGCACGATGGGTCAAACGTTCGCCCGTATCGTCGGCGCCATGCCGAATGCCGAACTGGTCGGCATTTATAACCATTCGCCGCATACGGCAAAAGCGTTTGCCGAATCGCTTGGAACGAAATGGTACTCCTCCTATGACGAACTATTGGCGACGAAGCAATTGGAGCTCGTCATCATAACTCTTCCTACGTATTTGCATAAAGCGTATACGATCCGTGCGGCGGCGTACGGGAAACATATCATATGCGAAAAACCGATCGCGTTGAACCCGAAGGATGCCGAGGAAATGCTGCATGCCTGCGACCGGGCGGGTGTCCGTTTATTCGTGGGGCATGTGCTGCGCTTTTTTCCGGAATATATGCATGCGCGCAAGCAGATCACCGAAGGCGCGATAGGGACAATCGGCATTGTCCGCGCCAAACGCGCAAGCCTTCACCCGCCTGCGAACAGTTGGTTCGCCGACAGCGGCAAAAGCGGCGGTGTGATCTTTGACTTGATGATCCATGAAATCGACTTCATCCGCTCGCTGCTGGGCGAGGTTCGATCCGTTTACGCCGCAGGCAAACGGGCTGCGGGGTTTGAATACGCCGCGGTCACGATGCGGTTCGAGAACGGGGCCATCGCCAATGCGGAGGCGGTTTGGGGGCATCCGGCCTCCTTTCATTCGAAGCTGGACATATTCGGAACCGACGGCGTGTTGAGATGCGATAGCCAAAGCAGCAGGCCGCTTGTTCTCCACCGTTCCGATTCCGGTTCCGCGGCCGAAGCGGAGGGGGTCGTTCTTCCGGAGGCGCCTTCCCGGCAAGATCCTTTTGCGTTGGAGATCGAGCATTTCATCGATTGTATCCGCAATCGGAAAGAACCTGTAGTGACGGCCGCGGACGCATGTGAAGCCGTCGCGGTCGCACGGATGGCATCGGAATCCATCGAGACAGGAAAGCCTGTCTATAAGACTCATGAGGCGGATCGGAGGGCGGACGGATGAACCGGTTGAAGCTGGGGATGATCGGCTTTGCCCATCCGCAGGCACGCAATTACTTGGAGCGGCTCCTTGAACGGGACGATGCCGAGATGATCGGGATATACGACACGTGCAAGGAACGCATGGACGCAGTTCAGTCCCGTTACGGCATTCGATCTTTTGCCGATTGCGAAGGACTTCTGGCGGGAGGTATAGACGCGGTTATCGTATGTTCGGAGACGAAAGATCGTGCCGGGTATGTTAAAAAAGCGGCGATGTCGGGAAAGCATGTCCTTTGCGAGAAGCCTCTCGGCCTAACGCTGGCGGAAATGCGGGAGATGCTGGGCGTTTGCGCCGAGAACAAGGTACAATTGATGACTGCGTTTCCGTACCGGTATTTACCTTCCGTACTGGAAACGAAAGCGATCCTGGATAGCGGCAGCTTGGGAACCGTTCTGACGGTTACATGTGCGAGCCGCGTTCAAAGACCGGAGGGCCGGTTGCCGGACCCTTCCATATCCGGCGGCGCAGCCGTCATGGATCAAGGCGTCCCAATCCTGGATTTGCTGAGATGGCTTTTGAATGCGGAGCCGATCGAAGTATATGCGGAGACGGGGCCCTTATTTCTGGAGAACGCCACTATCGATGATGCCGGGATCGTCCATGCGACGTTCGACAATGACGTAAAGGTTTTATTGGATTCAAGCTGGTCCTTGCCCGGATGTTATCCGATCCGGGGAGACCTGTCGATGGAGATCGTCGGAACGAAGGGAGTTCTGGCTCTGGACGCTTTCGCCCAGGTAAGCCGGCTCTATAGCGACCGCAGAGGGAAAGCGGAATGGAGCTATTGGGGGGACCACGGCGAACAAATGCTGATCCACGATTTCGTTCGATCTCTTATGGAGAACAGGGAAGTGCCCATAACCGGGGCGGATGGACTGCGCGCGACTGCCGCCGCTCTGGCCGCTTGCGAATCGGTGAAACGCAAAGCGCCTTGTTCGCCGGAAGCATAAGAAGAATACCGAAGAAGCCCGGAACGAGAGGGCTTCTTTGTTTTTTAGTCCGGGCCTTCGGCGAAAACGAATACGGCCGAAACCGTGTATATTTTTATTACTATTTATAGATTTCTCTCATTTATCGCGTCGCGCGCAACCGGTAACATGATGATTACAAATCGATTCTCTTATTACCGATTCGGGAGTGACGCAGATGGAGCATATACGGCGGATTACGAAATCCGGTGCCGGCACATGGAACAAATGGATAGAGCCTTTATGGGGATACGCATTCATATCGCCTTGGCTGATCGGCTTTTTCCTGTTAACGGTCGGTCCGCTGTCCCAATCCTTTTACTTATCGCTAACCCAGTACAATATGCTGGAGCTTCCCGAATGGGTCGGCTTGGCCAATTACAGGGAGATTGTAACGGACGACGACGAGTTTTGGAAGGCGCTGCAAGTTACTCTGACTTACGTGGCGCTGTCCGTGCCGTTAAAATTAATGTTCGCGCTGCTGGTCGCCCTGCTGCTGTTCCGAGCGATTCGGGGAATGTCGCTGTTCAGGGCGGTCTTTTATTTGCCGTCCTTGATCGGAGGAAGCGTGGCGCTTTCGGCGATCTGGCGGAACTTGTTCGGCATGGACGGGCTGTTGAACCAAATTGCGGGCTTGTTCGGGTTGCAGGGCATCGACTGGATCAATACTCCCGGAACCGCCCTGTATACGCTCGTGCTGCTGGCGGTCTGGCAGTTCGGTTCGTCGATGGTGATCTTCCTGGCGGGACTCAAGCAAATTCCGCGGGATCTGTACGAATCCGCCTCGGTCGACGGAGCGTCGAAGGCACGGGCCTTTTTTGCGATTACGCTGCCGATGCTCACGCCGATTATATTGTTTAACCTGGTCATGCAAATTATCGGGAGCTTTCAAATGTTTACCCAGGCATTTATCGTCACCAAGGGCGGACCGATCAACTCGACGCTCGTGTACGCGCTTTACTTGTATCAGAAAGCTTTTGCGTACTTCAATATGGGCTATGCCAGCGCGCTTGCCTGGATCTTGCTCGCGATCATCGCCTTTTGTACGGTTTTGATTTTCTGGTCGTCCAAAAGATGGGTGCATTATGAAACGTAATGATTCGGCGGAAAGGGGATACCGAGGATGAAACCGGCAGTCGTGTATCGTTACAGCGTTTTGATTCTGAGCAGCTTGGTTATGATTTATCCGGTCTTATGGCTGGTCGGCAACGCGCTGAAGTCGAACGAAGATATTCCGAAAATGCAGCTGTTTCCGAGCGAGCTTCATTGGAGCAATTTTACCGAGGGCTGGACGGCCATTCCGGGCTTCAGTTTCGCGCATTTTTTCTACAATTCTTTCTTTATCGCGGCGCTCTCCGTGATCGGAACGTTGCTGTCCAGCGCACTAGTCGCATACGGATTCGCCCGGCTGCGGTTTCCGCTGCAAAACATGTGGTTCGGCATATTAATGATGACGCTGATGCTCCCGGCGCAGGTTACATTGGTGCCGCAATACATTTTGTTCAAATCGTTCGATTGGGTAGGCACGACGCTGCCGCTTATCGTACCGCATTTTTTGGCGGTCAGCCCGTTTTTTGTGTTTCTGATCGTTCAGTTTATACGCGGCATCCCGAAAGAGTTGGACGAATCCGCCAAAATCGACGGCTGCTCGACGATCGGAATTGCGTTTAAAATCGTGCTGCCGTTATGCACGCCGGCTTTCATTACGACGGCGATATTCAGCTTCATTTGGACCTGGGACGATTTCCTCGGTCAGATGATTTACTTGACCGATACCGCGAAATTTACGGTCCCGCTCGCGCTGCGATTGTTCCTCGACAATACGTCGGCGGTCACCTGGGGACCGATGTATGCGATGGCCTTATTGTCGGTCATTCCGTGCTTCGTCATTTTTCTGATCGCGCAAAAATATTTCGTGGAAGGAATTGCTACGACCGGAATCAAAGGGTAAGCTGTTTACGGCCGGCGCATTCGGCCTTATGCTGTATGTAACAGCTAAGAAGGCAGGTGATGCTTGCGGATGAGGAACCCGTTCAAACGGTTTTCGTTTCAGGCGACGTTTTTTGTTTCATTTCTAGCAATATCCGTACTGCTCATTCTGCTGCTCGGCATGACGAGCTATTACATGACGAATCAGGAAGTGGTGCGTCAAACGATTTCCTCCAGGATGCTGCTGCTGGACGAGATCAACAAGCAGCTCGACGTGCAGCTGCAATCGGTCGAATACGATTCGCTCGCGCTGGCGAGCAATCCGAAGCTGCTCCATTATTTGCAATATCAATATCCCGAGGACTCGTTCGAGCGGATCGGACAAACCGCCGATGTGATCGATCTGCTCAGCCGCCCGAGCTACGTGAAGGAGGGCATCCTTTCCGTTCAATTGTATGCGAAACATACGACAGCAGGCAGCCATATTGCCGGAAGCGGAGTATACGACTACGGCATGGCCGAGAAGGCTTCCTGGTACGACGAAATCAAGGATGCCGACTATAGCTGGATCGGCGCTCATCCGGTCGAAGTGGGCAATTACCCGGCGGAAGACCGGAACGTCGTCAGCTTCGCGAGAAAGGTGCTGTCCGCTGCGGGCAAGGAAGTCGGCATTCTGGTCGTGAACGTGAAATTATCCTCCCTGCAAAAGCTGGCGTTCGGCAGCACGACGGATGCGAGCCGGTTTATTCTTGATACGAATCGGAGACTCATCGCGCAATTTAACGGCGGCTCGCTTCAACCGGTATATTACGATGAAGGAAACGGCGATATTGCGGCCATCATGGACAAGTCCCCGTCCGATCAATATGCGATAGCCCGATTAAAAACGAAATCGCTGATTATTTGGAACAAGCAAACCCGCACGTCTTGGGTGACGATGGACGTCATTCCTTGGGAAACGATTACGAAAGGAAGCCGGAGCATTGCAAGCGTTATTATGATCACGGTCATGCTGTGCATCCTGCTTGCGGTCGCGATGGCCTACTTGTTGTCCGTGCAGTTCGCCGCACCGATCCGCCGGTTGATCCGCGCCATGAATGCGATGAAGGTCGGACGATGGAACGTTCGTATCGTGAACGATTACCGGAACGAGTTCGGTCATCTGAACGATCATTTCAACGAAATGGCCGAACGGATCGAAATGTTGATCGAGCAAGTGACCGAGCAAAACCGGCGCAAACGCGAAGCCGAAATTCAAGTGCTCCAGGAGCAAATCAACCCGCACTTTTTGTACAATACGCTCGATATGATGAACTGGCACGCGATCGAATCCGGCGACCGCGACATGAGCCGCATGCTCGCGCTGCTCGGCAAAATGCTGCGGATCGGGCTGTCGAGCGGAGCTTCTTTTATAAGCGTTCGCAAGGAAATGGAGCATCTGCAATGTTACGTGGAGCTGCAAACGATACGATTCAAACAAACGATCCGGTTCGTTATCCAGGTCCCGGATTCGATGAAACGATACTACATTCCGAAGCTGATCGTCCAGCCGTTCGTGGAGAATAGTCTCATTCACGGGCTGCACGGACGCGCCCGGGGGGCGGTGCGTATTACCGGCTGGGAGGATGAAGCGAGCATTCACTTTAGGATCGAGGATAACGGGCAAGGGATGAAGACGGACAACCCCGCTCCCGGAAAGGAAAATAACGGGATTCGAAATGTGCACGAACGCATTCAACTATACTTCGGGGAAGGCTACGGCGTTCGGCTGTTCAGCAAGCCCGGCGAAGGGACGAGAGTGACGCTCGATTTGCCCAAGCTGGCCGAGGAGCCGTCGCAACGGATCGGGGGGGAGCCGGCATGATCAAAGCGGTCATTGTTGACGACGATATGACGACCTTACAAGGACTTGCGCGTTCGGTGCGGTGGGAACAATTCGGAATCCGTGTAGTCGGAACGGCCATCAACGGAAAAGAGGGGCTCGAACAGATCGAGGCCCATCGGCCCGACATTATATTGACCGATATCTACATGCCGGTCATGAATGGCATCGAGATGCTGAAGGCGCTGCGCGAAGCGGGAAATACGGCGGAAGTGATCATTTTAAGCGGATACGAGGATTTCAAGTATGCCCAGTCCGCGGTAAAGCTCCGCGTCAACGATTATTTGTCGAAGCCGGCGACGCTCGACGACATCGAGCGCGTCCTGAAGGAAGCGGTGGACCAGATTTCCAAGCGGGATGCGGTTGAAAAAGAAGAGAGGGAGCTCCGAGAGCTGCTTGCGTACCATTTGCCGACGACCAAACGGCAATTGCTGAAGGGGCTGCTGGAACCCGGCTTTTGCCAAACCGGCTTTTTTCGCAAAGTGTCGGAATATTTGAAGCTCGATTTCACGGGACAAAGGTACACCGTTGTGCTTATCGAATTTTTCGCAGGCCGCGAGCGGCTCTCGCACCGGCACCGGCCGAACGATCTGGCCTTGTTCGCCTATGCGGTACAAAATATTGTGGAGGAGCTTGCGGCTCGCAAGGACGGCGTATATGTCGCCGATTTTCAGCGCAACTTGCTTTCGATCATCGTGGCGGCGCCTCTGCACCTGAAACAGGAGAGAGCAAGGCGGCAGGCCGTGCAAGTCGCGCAGGAGCTGCTTGATCACGTTCGAGATTTGTTGAAGCTGCAGGTTTGGGCCGCGGTCGGTTCGGTTGCGGAGCAAGTCGGCGATATCCCGAAGTCTTATGCGGCGGCGGTCGATCTGCTCGCAAGCCGCGAGAAATTTTCGGAAAAGCAGCTCCTGCTGCAAGAGGACGTTCGGGAGCTGGCCGCGACCGTACCGCGCCGACCGATCGAAAGCTATCAAGCCGTCGTCGACGCCATGATGCTCGGGCAGGAAGAGCTTGTGGAGACATGCATCGATGAGCTGACGCGCGTTCTTCGGGAGGGAAAAGCCCCCAGCATCAACGATTTGAGGGAATTCGCGATCGATATTGTCGGCATCGTGTCACTCGCCTTGCACGAGCACGGACTGCAGATCGAGCATTTTCGTGCGAACTTTTCCATATACAAGGAGCTGGAGCTCTTTTGCGGCATTTCGGATTTTTCCGGTTGGCTGCGCGATTTGCTTATTCCGATTTGCCGGGCGATGCACGAGCGCAGCTCGCATAAGCACCGCAAAACGATCGATTTCATCAAGCGGTACGTACAGCAGCATTATGCGGAGGATATTACGCTCGACCTCATTGCCGAGAAGGTGTATTTGACACGCAATTATTTAAGCCAAATATTCAAGCAGGAAACCGGCGAAAATTATAACAGCTACTTGACGCGCGTACGAATGGAAAAAGCGAAGGAGCTGCTTTTGACCGGGAACTATAAAGTATTCGAAATCTCGCAAATCGTCGGCTATAAAAACAACGCCTACTTCAGCCAATTATTCAAGAAGCATACCGGCTATTATCCGTCCGAACTGAACAAATAACAAGATCCTGCCGCCGCTTCCGCCGAGAAGCGCTTCTTTTTTTGGTCCCGTCCGCAATCCGTATATTTTTAATATTTATTGTAGATTCGTCTTATTTTAATGAAAATCGGCCGTTTTTTATAATGGGATTGTACGAAAGAAAACCTAGAGGGGGGCATGTTCGATGATGACGCGGAGCCGATCGGCAAGACGGGTGCTCGGTTCATGCATGGCTTTCACTTTATTGGGCGGTTTGATCGCGGGCTGCGTTCCAACGGAAAAGAAAAGCGGCGACCAGCCCGGCGCCGGCCCGAATCCGTCGGAAGCGGGTCAAAACGTGGAACTGCGCTTTGCCTGGTGGGGCAGTCAAGGCAGGCACGACAGAACGCTGAAGGCGATCGAAAAATTCCAGCAGCTTCATCCGAACGTCAAAATCAAGCCGGAGTATACGAGCTTCGACGGCTACTGGGAGAAGCTGTCCACCCAGGTCGCCGGCAACAATGCGCCCGACTTGATGCAGATGAGCATTCTGTACATGAAAGAGTATTCCGACCGGGGAGTGCTCGCCGATCTTGCTCCTTATTCGAACAAAGAGATTCGAATCGACGATTTGAACAAGGAAGTGATCGCCAATCAGGGAACGATCAACGGCAAGCTGACCGGGTTGCCGGTTTCGGACAATGCGTCCGTGCTTATCTACAACAAAGAAATGTATCAGCAGGCCGGCGTAGAGCCGCCGAAGCTGGACATGACCTGGAACGAATATTTCGACAAGGCGCGCGAAATCAAGTCGAAGCTCGGCGGCAAAGTATACGGCGCCTTCGATATGTCGGCGTCGCTGGAAGCGTTTATGTATTATGCATTTTCCGTAGGGGACACGCTCTATAAAGGCAACAGGCTCGGATATAACGATCAGACGTTCCGGAATTGGCTGACCATGTGGGACGATGCCCGAAAGGAAGGGATCGTGCCGACCGCCTCGATGACCGCGTCGTTTTTGCCGCTCGGCAACTTCGATCCGAACAAGGACGCGCTGATGAGAGGAATCGTCCCGATCATCGGCCCTCAATTTACGGCGACGTTCCCGGCGTACGAAAACGTCATGAAGGACAAAATCGACATGGTATCTTTCCCGAAGGACAAGCACAGCGGAAGCGTGCTTCTGCCCGCCATGTTTTTGTCCATGTCGGCCAAATCGAAGCATCCGAAGGAAGCGGCGATGTTTCTGGACTTTTTCCTCAATTCGAAGGAGGCCGCCGACGTGCTAGAAATCGAGCGAGGGCTTCCGGAGAACAAACAAATAATGGACTATTTGGCTCCGCGATTTAACGAACGCGACAAAAAGATGGTCAGGATGCTCGAACACGTCACGAACAACAAACCCGGCATGTACGACGGCGGGCCGAAAGGGGCGGGCGAGGTGTCGAAACTGTTCGAACAGACGGTGCAAAAGCTGCAGTTCGGCAAGGCGTCCGTCGACGATGTCGTCGCCGAATTCCGCAAGGAAGCCGACAAAATTTTCGAGAAAAACAATTAAAGCGCAAGCGGCGAAGGAGGAGCGTCCGGCATGAGCGAACGCCAATTTTCCGTAATCGGCTGCCAGCATGCACATATCGGAATTTTTATAAGCGAAATGCTGGAGATGGGCTACAGCTGCGCCGGGATATACGAAGAGGAGCAAAACGGGCTTTCCCGCGCCTTGTCCGCCAAATACGGAATACCTTTGACGCGCGACAAGGAAGCGTTGCTCGGCGACTCCGTCGTCGTAGTCGGCTGCGCGGCGGTTAACGACGAAAAAATCGACGTCATCGAATTGTGCGAAAGTCGGGGCAAGCATGTGATGGTGGACAAGCCCGCCGCGGTGAACGCGGACGGACTGCGGCGCCTACAGGCGGTTGTCCGGAGAAACGGCATCCAAATCGGCATGCTGCTGACCGAGCGGTTTCATCCGGCCATCTATACGTTAAAGAAACAGATCGAGCGGGGCGCGCTCGGCGAGATCGTGACCGTCGGGATGCGCAAGCCTCATCGCCTCGATGCGGCCTCCCGCCCGGCATGGTTTTTTTCCAAACGGCAGTCCGGCGGCATTCTGATCGACCTGCTTGTCCACGATTTCGACCTTTTGCGCTGGTTGACCGGCAAAGAGATCGAATCGGTCGGCGGATACGTCGGAAAAACGATTATGCCCGAGCAGCCGACCTTTTATAATTCGGCCAGCGTGCAGGTGTCGATGGAGGATTGCATCGTTGCCCAGCTTTACGCCGATTGGCATTCGCCGGTCGGGAGCTGGACCTGGGGCGACGGACGCATATTCGTCACCGGGACGGAAAGCTTCGTAGAGCTCAGACTGCACGGCGACCCGTTGGTCGGACGGGATCCGGTCGTCATACGGTCGACGGACGGCGAGTCCGTCGATATGCTGCCCGCGCTGAAGCCGCCCTGCACGATTACGGAAGATTTCATGAGACGGATCGGCGGAGAGGACGGCATCGTCACGCACGAAGATATCGTCAAGGCGACGGAGGCGACGATCCGGGCCGACAGTCAGGTGACGTACTTGAACCGATATGAAACCGAATGAACGATCGAAAAGCTGCGAATATCGCGGCTTTTTGTTTTTTCGGGAACCGGTTCTCAGAGCCCGAAATCATCAAACCGAACGGGAAAAATAGATAAAGTGCACGAAAGTACAAATTGTTCACTCCAATCAAACGCCGAAACTGTCGTAACCTTCATCCATATGACGCGATGTGCAGTTTCTTTTGCGGGGCGTCTGCCCGTATGATGGTAACGTTTGGGGCGGGCGTCGTCATGCGAACGGGTTCGACCCGTTCGATTGCGCGCAGCATGCCGGTATTCAGAAGAACGGAGGGGGAGCTGTCGAAGTGAGGAAGTTGTACGTACAACTTGTAAAGAAAGCGAGGTCTGCTGTTTTGGTTACAAACAAAGGGTCGATGTTGTTCATGCTGTTGATGGCGGCAGGGAGCCTATTAGCCGGGTGCGGCGGGGGAAAAGAAAGCAAACCGGGTCAAGCCGCGGAGCCTGTCACGATTACTTTCTACTTACCGTACGCGGGGGATACGGAAACGTTCATGGAGCAGTACGGCAACGCGATCGTCAAAAAGTTTCCGCATGTTACATTAAAAACGGTCCAACCCCCGGATACTAACGTGGCGGGTCATCTGGCCAACGTGCTTTCTTCGCAGGAGCCGATTGATATTTTCCTGAACGGCGATACGAATCATTACCGGTACATTACGCCGTTTCATTTCCAGAACGACCTGACGGACATGATCAAGAGCAGGGGCTACGATTTGACCCGTCTCGAGACAAGCACGGCAGAGGCAGTGAAAGCCCTTTCTCCGAACGGCGAAATGTATGCGCTGCCTCTCCGGATGAATGTCATGTCCCTTTTGTACAATAAAGACATTTTCGATAAATTCGCGGTTCCGTATCCAACGGACGGAATGACATGGGACGAAGCGTACGAGCTTGCGAAGCGAGTCACCCGTAAAGAGGGGGAAACGCAGTACAGGGGCTTTATTACCCAATCTTACAGCATCGCTTGGCAAAACCAAATGTCCCTGGGATTTGCCGACCCCAAAACGGATAAACCGTTATTTTATTCCGACGTGCGTTGGGCGCAGTTGGTCCGGAACATCAACCGTTTCTACGAGATTCCGGGCAACGCCTTGGCGGAAGGCAGCTTTAGCGGCATCAACAATTTATTCTATAAAACCAAAGTAGCGGCCATGTATGCCGCCTCGATTCCCGGAACGCCGCAAGATGTGAATTGGGATTTGGTCAGTTTGCCGGAATTTGGCCATCTTCGAGGTGTCGGTTCGCAGGCCTCGCTCACCATGGCTTATATCGTAAGCACGAGCAAGCATAAGGAGCAGGCGTTCGACATCATCGCCTACATGACCAGCGATGAGTATCAAACCGAAATGGCCAAAAAGGCACTGGGGCTTCCGGTAGTCAAGACACAATCGGTCAAAGACGCTTTCGGTCAAGACAACCCGAATCTTGTTGGGAAAAACCTGAAAGCGCTGACCCGAAACAAACCGGCCGCGCCGTTCCAGCAATCGCCTTATCAAGCGATTACGAACAATCAGCTTGAAAAGCTGTGGTACCAGCTCGGCAAAGGCCAGCTCGACATCAATACGGCCTTGCGCACGGCGGATGAAAATGCCGTGAAGGAGATCGAGAAATTGAAAGCATCCGGTCAATAGTCACCGTTACCGGAGGGACAAGCACTTATTTCGTCTCGAAACCGCGAATGATCGCGGTTTTTTTTGTGCCGATATGCACACATGAAATAGCAGCGAATGGGAAAACCGGACGATTTTTGATATAGTTTATAAGCGTGTACGTACGAGTATGCAGGATGTCGATTATCGGTGAGGCGGAGGGTTTGCCATGTTGGGGGGAACGATTCTCCTGGTTGACGACGAGAAGGAAATTACGCAGTTGCTCGAAATTTATTTGAAAAACGAAGGATTTACGCTGCTGACGGCCAACGACGGCCTGGAGGCGTTGGAGCTGCTGAAAACGCATCAGGTCGATTTGATCATTCTCGATGTGATGATGCCGCGCATGGACGGCATTCAGGCTTGCATGAAAATACGCGAGGACAAGCAGATGCCGATCATCATGCTGTCGGCCAAAGGTCAGGAAATCGACAAAATTACCGGCTTAAGCATCGGCGCCGACGATTATGTCGTCAAACCGTTCAGCCCGCTGGAAATGCTGGCCCGGGTCAAATCGCAGCTGCGCCGCTATCGCCAGCTCAACGGCTTGCCCGGGAAGAACGACAACGAAATCGTGATCGACGAGCTCGTCATCAACACGGCGACGCATAAAGTGATCGTGGATCAGGTCGAGGCGCGATTGACCCCGCGCGAATTCGCCATTCTGCACGTATTGGCCCGCAACCGGGGAATCGTGCTGAGCATGGAGCAAATATACGAGGCGGTATGGAACGAGCCGTTCTACGAGTCCAACAATACGGTCATGGTCCACATTCGCAAAATCCGCGAAAAAATCGAGAAAGATCCGAGCGCGCCCCTGTATATCAAAACCGTATGGGGAATCGGCTATACGATCGAATAATCGCGCGGATAAGCGGGATCGGGAGGACGCACATGAAACACAGCTTTATCTATACGATGCGCTGGAAGTTTATCCTCGCCTTCATCCTCAGCATCGCGTCCGCGGCCGCAACCGTGCTGATCGCTTACCGGGTGCTGCTTGTATTGGTGCATGTGGAGCCGTTCACCGTACCCATCAGCTGGGTCGTGAACCGGATCGGATCGACGCCGGTTATGGTCGTAGCCGGAGGCCTTTTGTTTCTCGTCTATTTTTTCATATTCAGCAGCAAAATTCTCGGTTATTTGGAGGAAATTACGCGCGGTCTCCAGGAAATCGCGAAAGGCAATTTGAACTATACGATCGTGACGAAATCGGCGGACGAGCTGGGAACCGTGGCCGAGCATTTCAACCGGATGACGGAAAAACTGCGCAAATCGATCGAGGAAGAACGGAATGCGGAGCGGACGAAAAACGAGCTGATCACCGGGGTTTCCCACGATTTGCGCACGCCGCTTACGTCGGTTCTCGGCTATTTGGAGCTGATTGAGTCCGATCGATACAGCGACGAGGTGGAGCTGCGCTATTACACCCATATCGCCTACGAGAAGACGAAAAACTTGAAGAAGCTGATCGACCGACTGTTCGAATATACGTCGCTTAGCGGAGAAGGCATCGAGCTGCAGCTCAAGAAAGTGAACATTTACGGCTTCCTGAAGCAATTGGCCGAGGAATTCATTCCGCAGCTGTCGAAGGCGGGCATGTCGTGCCGGATGGCGGCGGAAGATGACGGCATGTTCATTCGGGCCGACGGCCATCAGCTCATGCGCGCTTACGAAAACTTGATCTCAAACGCGATCCGCTACGGCGGCAAGGGCAAATATGTCGATATCCGCATCGGCAAGGACGACAACGCCGTCGTGGTGGAGGTCGTCAATTACGGCGAACCGATTGCAGCCAGAGATTTGCCATTCATCTTCGAACGTTTTTATCGCGCCGATCGTTCCCGGACGTCGCAAAACGGCGGAACGGGGCTTGGACTAGCCATCGCCAAAAGCATCGTCGAGCTGCACGGCGGTCAAATTAGCGCCCGAAGCGACCGCAAGGAAACGGTGTTCGAAACGAGGTTCCCGCTTATTTGAGAGGCGAAACGGACTGTCGGCGACGAATGCGATACAGAACTTCCGGAACAAGATAATAATCGCAAAAGGGACTTCATCATCTTTCGGTCGGCCAGCGTGTTCGGGTCGGCCTCTTTGTTTTGGTCGGCGTTCAGAGCTTGTCGCCCAACTCTTAATTTTTTTTAAGGATCCTTTAAGCGGCCCATAAGCGAGCGAAAATGAGGCATTAACTTTTACGCCCTATAATGGGTACGTGCATTAGGATTTGCGGCCCGGCTGCAGGCGAAGGCCGTGTTCCGAAGCATAATCATCATGACGAGGTGTTCCGATGTCGAAAAAATGGCTATTTGCAATGATCATCCTGGTGGTCGCCCTGCTGGGAATCGGGGCCGGCTTGTACAGCTGGCAATTGGGAGAACGGCGTTCCAGCGGTGCATTACCGACCCAATCTGCGCATTCGGCGAACGCCGTCAAGAAGGTGCCGCAGGAAGTCGTATCCGTCGAAGCGCCGAAAGACAGCTACGATCTGGTCGTAGTCGGAACCGATCCGGAAGGAATCGCGGCGGCGGTTTCGGCGGCTCGCAACGGACTGCGTACGCTTCTTGTGGACGGCCGGGGACGCGATGTGTTAGGCGGACTCATGACTGTCGGCTGGCTGAACAGCATCGATATGAACTGGGACCGGACGTCGACTCCGTTGCCGGGGCAGGAGCGGGACTATTTGAACAAAGGCATTTTTACGGAATGGTACAAGAAGACGGAAGGCCATTCTTTCGACGTCGTTACGGCGGCGGACGCTTTCTACAATCTCGTTCGGGCGGAAAGCGGCATCGACCTGTACATGAAGGCCGCCGCCGTCGAGCCGATCGTCAAGCAGGACAACCGGTCGAATACGGTCGAGGGCGTCGTCGTAACGATGGCCGACGGCTCCAAGCAGCGCGTGCAGTCCAAGGCGGTGATCGACGCCACGCAGGATGCGGACATAGCCGCCGCCGCAGGGGCTTCGTTTACGATCGGGCGCGAAGATTTGGGCGACAAAAACTCGCGGATGGCCGTAACCGCCGTGTTTCGCTTGAAGCATATCGACGACAAAGCATGGAAACGGATCGCCAAACGGCTGAACGAGGACGGCGACAGCAATACCGGCGTCGATAAAATGTCCGCCTGGGGCTACGGCAACGAAATGAAAGATTACGAGCCGCTCAACAAGGAACGGACCAAAATGCGCGGTCTCAATATAGGCCGCCAGCTGGACGATACGATTTTGATCAATGCGCTGCAAATTTTCGGAGTCGACGGGTTGAGCGAGGCATCGCGGCGGGAGGGGCTGGAAATCGACAAGCGGGAAATTCCGCACGTCGTCGATTATTTGAAGCAGTTCGAGGAGTTTAAAAACGCCGAGCTGGACGCGATCGCTCCCGAGCTGTACGTGCGCGAGACGAGGCATTTGATCGGCTTGTACCGGCTCAGCGTCATCGATTTGCTGGAAAATGCGGACCAATGGGACCGGATCGCGTTCGGCTCCTATCCCGAGGATATTCAGCGGACGTCGCCGTCCGACAATGGTGCGGTTGTCGTCCATCCGCTCAAGTATGCGGTGCCTTTCCGCAGCATCGTTCCTCTGCATGTGGACGGCCTGCTTGTCGTGGGACGCTCGGCGAGCTACGATACGCTGGCGCACGGCAGCGCGCGCGTCATTCCGCTCGGCATGGCCGAGGGGCAAGCGGCCGGGGCCGCGGTCAAGCTGGCTGTCGAACGGAACATGTCTTTCGCCGACTTGTCGCAATCGAAGCCGCTGATCGCCGAGCTGCAGAAGCGTCTGGTCGATCAAGGCATGGAGCTCGCGCCGTATACGCCGGAGCCGCAGCCGTACATGAAGCATCCGGCGTATGAGGGGCTGAAGATGGCCGTTTATACGGGAATCGCCGTCGGCTCGTACGGCAACGAGGCGTTCAAGCTGGACAACCCGTCCAATGCGCAGCGGATGGTCAATCAAGTGAATCAGATCAGGCGGACGTATAAGACGGCTTTTCAAGGAGACCCTTCCGCCGCATTGAAACAGATCGCCGAGCCGGCCAAGCAGCCGCTTTCCTTGCAGCAGGCAAGCTTGACCATCGCGAAGGGACTCGGCCTGGACGCCGCCGCCGAAACCGCCCGAGCCGAGCTGGAGAGCAGAGGACTGCTGACCAAGGAAACGGTCGCCATGATCCGGGACGAGCGGAAGCTCACCGACGGCGAGGCTTACATGATGCTCAAGGATGCGATCGAGAAGGCGGCGGGAGCGAAGTTTTAACGGTTCTGAAACATTATTTCCTGAAATGGTAAAAGTTTGATTTCTACATATGATCTTGGTAAGCTGAATCTGTAAGTCTATGAATGGTTGAACGAATAGACTAAGAACGCGGAACGAAAGGTGGAGAACCCGTTGAAACGACGGACGACGATCGGGGCGGCGGCTTTGGCCGCGGCGGCCGCCGTGCTGGCCGGCTGCAATGCTGCGGGAGGCGACGAGAAGAAGCTGAAGCAGCTCGGCAAGGACGAGCAGGCGACGATCAAAGTGATGAGCACGGTTGACGAGCGATATTTTTTTCAACTGTACGGGGCGTTGTTTTCGGCCAAATACCCGAATATCGACGTACAGGTGGCATCGACGCAGGGAGCTATTAAGTACGGCCCCGACACCGACTACAACAAAGAATTGTATAGATTTATCGATGAGCAGAAGCCGGACGTTCTGCTGCTGACGCTCGACCAGTACGAAAAATTGGCGGAGGAAGGACGGTTGTACGAGCTCGACTCCGTCATCAAGCAGGACAAGTTCGATTTGAACGGAATACTGCCTTCCGTGATCGAGACGATCAAATCGCGGAGCGGCGCCAGACTGTACGGACTGGCCCCCGGATTCAGCGCGCAAGCGCTGTTCTACAATAAAACGTTGTTCGACAGTCAGGGCGTTCCGCATCCGCAGGACGGAATGACCTGGGAGCAAACCATCGAGCTGGCGAAACGATTCGCGTCGACCGGCAGCGAGGCGAACCGTCCGTACGGACTCAGTCTCAATACGAGGGACAGCGTTTTCCGGTTCATCCTGATGCTCGGCACGACGAAAGGGCTCAGCTATGTCGATCCGACCGGTGCGACGCTGACGTTGAAGAGCGACGGCTGGAAAAGGACGGCTCAGCTGGCGCTGGACGCGTTCAAGTCGAAGGCGATTTACCAATCGGATCAACAATTCCGCAGCGGAACGATGGAAGACTATTACAGGCAGGATCCGTTTATCGGCGGCAAAACGGCGATGACGATCAACGGCACTTATTTTATCGATTCGTTGAAGCAGGCAAAGGCGCTCCTGAAGGAAAGTATGCCGCAATGGGATCTCGTTTCGCTTCCGGCCGATCCGGGCAATCCGGAAAACTTAGCCACGATTTCGGTCAATCAAATTTTCGCGGTTAACGCGCAATCCGCGAACCTGCGTGCGGCGTGGGAATTCGTCAAATACGTGGGCGGCGACGAGTACGCCCGGGTGACTTCGAAATCGCCGGCGATGGGCAGCATGACCTCGCGCATAGCCTATTTGAAAGATCCGGAAGGCCGCAACATCGAGGCGTTTTACAAAGGCAAGAGCGGAATGTCTTCCGCAAGCAAAGCGTTGTCGAACGTGCCGAATAGCTTTATCGGTCAATTGTATCCGATCGCGGAAGCGGAATTCAAAGAAGCGCTGGAAGGGAAAAAGTCGCTCGACGACGCGCTGCAAACGATACAGGACAAAGGACAAGTCGAGCTGACGAAGGCGAAGCAGGCGCAGGAGCAGAGCAAGGAAAGTCAGGAAAGTAAATAGATGGCTCCCGTCGGTCCGACGGGAAGGGAAGGGCTGCCGGTTTGGATCGGCAGCCCTCGCGCCCGCTATCGGATATTGATCGTCAATAACTTTATGTAGGATGGCGGTGAGGACAATAGATCGCAGTCGTTTGCGGAGATTAAGGTTATTTGAATTATTTTGCATCATTATCGCAGGTTTGATATGTATTGTGCTTGCCGAAGTCGCTTTATGGCACTCCCATTCTTCCGTAGTGGTTTTCAGGATCATCGTTATAATGGGGTTTTTACTTACAATGAAAGAAGTTACTCCAGCCCACGGCTGGTCCGTCTATAAGATCGTTCCTTGGCTTAAAGAGCTGAAAGAGTACGAAGGCGAACGGTTCAAGAAGCCGTTGGGAAGACGGACCTCAAAGAAGACATTGCCGATCGTGCTCGGCGTCTTGGTCGCGATTTCCTTCGCGTTTCCGCCGGAACGGGACCCAAGGCATACGACGCTGCTTTTGGGCGATTGGTTGTCCATCATGAGTTGGCTTTTGATTATGGCGATCGTACATTGGCTCGTCTGCAAAATCAAAGTGGACGCCGGGGAGGCGGGGAGATTTAAGGGAGTACCGTCGCTGCTCTATATTCTAGGTTTTTTTTCTCTATTGCCTATCATGCATTATAGAAATTGTTTTGAACAATTCGTCATCCGCTTGATGAGTTAATGTATGGCTTGACATAACGCCAAATGGCAACCTATAATCAAAACGTCACCATTCGGTGTCCAAATAGGAGCGCGACATCCATACGGCTGTACGAACTAATCGGTCTCTTGCGGCGTTTCAACCGATAAGGATTATAATACGAGTCAAGGGAGGTATCTTATGATCCAAGAGTATATAGAAATCCGCGGCGCCCGGGAAAATAACCTGAAAGATGTATCGTTACGCATTCCCAAGCGCAAAATTACCATTTTTACCGGAGTATCCGGATCCGGCAAGTCATCGATCGTATTCGATACGATCGCCTCCGAATCCCAGCGTTTGCTGAACGAAAACTTCAGCATGTTCGTCCGCAATTTTCTGCCGCGTTATCCGCAACCGGATGCAGACGCGATCGAGAACCTGAGCATGGCTGTCGTTGTGGATCAGAAGCGGCTGGGCGGCGGTTCCCATTCCACGATGGGCACGATTACCGATATTTCCCCCATTCTTCGTCTTCTCTTCTCCCGAGTGGGTCAACCTTATGTTGGACAACCGTACATGTTTTCGTTTAACGATCCTCAGGGCATGTGTCCCGAGTGCAACGGGATCGGGCGCCGGCTCGGTGTCGAGATGAGCATGGCGCTCGACATGTCGAAGTCGTTGAATGAAGGGGCAATCCTGCTGCCGGACTACTCGCTGGACGGCTGGGAATGGAACATGATCGTGCAGCCGGGATTTTTCGATCCCGACAAGAAGCTGAGCGATTATTCGAACGAGGAACTGGACCTGCTGCTGTACGGCAAGGCGAGGAAAGTGGAGATGCAGTTCGGCGGGAAAACCATGAATATTACATGGGAAGGCGTCATCGAGAAGTTTACCAACAAGTACATCAAGCGGGATGTGAAGACGATGTCCGAGCGCACGCAACGAGCGGTCGCGCCGTACATCTCCGAGGGTCCCTGCACCAGCTGCCGCGGCGCGAGGCTCAGTCAGGCGGCGCTCGGATGCAGGATCAACGGACTCAATATTGCGGAGATGTCCGCCATGGAGGTCGGGCAGCTCATCCGCGTCATTCGGGAGATTGACGACCCGATCGCCGCGCCGATCGTCAAGTCGCTGACGGAGCGGCTGCAGCATCTGGTCGATATCGGACTTGACTACTTGACGCTGGACCGCGAGACGGATACATTGTCCGGCGGCGAGTCGCAGCGCGTCAAGATGGTGAAGCACCTGAGCGGCAGTCTGGTGGATGTCACCTACATTTTCGATGAGCCCAGCGTCGGCCTGCACCCCCGCGATGTACACCGGTTAAACGGACTGCTTCAGAAGCTGCGCGACAAAGGCAATACCGTGATTGTCGTCGAGCACGATCCCGATGTGATCAAGGTGGCGGATCATATCGTCGACGTCGGGCCGTACGCCGGCAGCCGCGGCGGTACCATCATGTATGAAGGAAGCTATCAAGGCCTGCTGGAGTCGGGAACACTGACAGGCACCCATATGAAGCGGGCGCTCGAGCTGAAGCGCGATTGCAGGCAGCCGTCCGGCAAGCTGTCCATCCAGGACGCTACTTTGCACAATCTGCGGAACGTCAATGTCGATATTCCGACCGGAGTGCTGACCGTAGTTACGGGTGTAGCCGGTTCGGGCAAAAGTACGCTGATCAACGAAATATTCCTCGGCCGGCATCCCGATGCGATCGTCATCGACCAATCGGCTGTAGGAGTGTCGACACGTTCGAATCCCGCAACTTATACGGGCATTATGGACGATGTGCGCAAGGCGTTCGCAGCCGCGAACAAAGTGAACCAAGGCTTGTTCAGCTTTAACTCCAAGGGGGCTTGCGAAAACTGTCAAGGGCTGGGCGTCGTCTATACAGACCTTGCATTTCTCGACAGCGTGAAGCTGCCGTGCGAAGTATGCGGAGGCAGACGGTTCAAGGAAGAGGTGCTCGCGTACAAGCTGAACGGCAAGTCCATTGCGGAAGTGCTGGAGATGACGGTGGAGCAGGCCTTGGAGTTTTTCGAGCTAAAAGAGGTTGTGCGCAAGCTCCAGGCGATGAGTGACGTGGGGCTGAACTATATTACGCTCGGCCAACCGCTCAGCACGCTCTCGGGCGGGGAATGCCAGCGCATCAAGCTGGCCAGCGAGCTGTATAAGAAGGGCAGCATCTACGTGATGGACGAGCCGACGACCGGCCTGCATATGTCGGATATCGGCCATCTTCTGGGGATCATGAACCGACTGGTGGATGCAGGCAATACGGTGATCGTCATCGAGCATAATCTCGAGGTCATCAGCCAAGCGGATTGGATCATCGATATGGGGCCGGACGGAGGAAGCAAAGGCGGCCGGGTCGTGTTCGAGGGCACTCCTGCTCAGATCGTCCATGCGGAGCAGTCGATCACGGGTAAATATTTGATTTGATGTAAGGCGTCAAATCGCTTGACGGCATTCAATGCCCATCAAGCGATTTTTTTTTACGCGTATGCCGGCCGAAACCGATTTCGGGTTTGGCAACAGCATGTATTTTCTAAACAAAAAGGACAGCGCCAAGCCTGGACATCGCGGGAGATCGCGCTAAAGAGTCGGTGCTGCTCCTTTTATCGGGTAGCGTGCAAAAGCGGCAATTGCCTTTACATATTCAGCAGCTCGTCGATGATCCGCATTCTCCCTGTAGTCGACCAGCTCATGCCGAACCAGTTGCCGATGTAACGCACGTTGCCGCTTCTTACCGCTTTCATCGAGTGCCATTCGGCGGAGGCTTGAATGCTCCGATAAACGACTTCATCCTCGGGATCGTAAAAGTGGTTCTGGACCCATAGATGATCGGTGCCCAGATTCGGGTATTTGTCCGGCGAAAACTCCACATTCATCAGATTGGACGGCACGCAGAAGCCGGGCTTCAGGCCCAGCTCGGAGTAGATCAACTCGTTCGTTGGATGTTGGCCGGCTCCTTGAATACGGATCAGCTTATGCACGACCCGCATGATCGTGACCGTCTGGTTGCCGAACCGACGGCTCAAAATCTCTTTGGCCTCGCGAAGCCTGCGCTCCAGCAACCGCATATGGTGGGCGGCCTCCTTTTCTCTCCCGATCAGCTCTGCAAGACGGCGGTTAACCGTCCGCCAATCCATACAATAATCGAGAATGTGCGTAGGGGCGATCCGACTTAGCTGGTTCTTGTACGGAAGATGATAGTGGTCGGCGATGATCAGCTCGGGTTCCGTCTCGCGGATGCGGTTGAGGTGCTTCCCGAGCAGCTCCCGGTGCTCCTCCTCGTTCATCGTTTTCGTCTGGTGGCAGTTGGCGGCATAAACCGGATTCATCCCGAGCGACTGCAGGATTTCGTGAAACCGCAGGCACGAGACGGCGGCCACGCGAATGTCTTTCCGGTTCCTATACATGGTGGGGGAAATCCCGACATGCTTCTTGAACATCCGGCTGAAGTAAAATTCGTTGCCGAAGCCGCTCGCAGCCGATACCTCCTTCACGGAATGCTTTTTCTCCAGAAGCATGTTTTTGGCATGGGCGATCCGAAGGCCGTTCAAATAATCGATCGGCGAAGTCCCCTTCAATCTCTTAAATTCTCGCGAGTAAGAGGTAGGCGTGAATCCGGCGATTTCGGACAACGTCTCCAGCGTCACTTTCCCCTGATAGTGGTTGTGCATATAGTCGATGCTGGGATAAATCCCCTTAACCTGCAGCTGCCGCTTCTCCGCCTCCGGCCGGGGGACGCTATGCCGGATCATGAAGTGAACGAGCTCCTGAAACATCGCATTCCGCACAAAAGCGGAAGTTGCCCCGGCGCGATAAGCGTCATACAGAGATTCTACCCGTTCCAAGGCGACCGCATCGGAATGAAGCGGGACAACGCCCGGAGACAGCGGCCATAGCGAACGGTACGGATCGGAACCGGGCAGGGCGGCATCTCTCGAAATATCGAGTCGGCGAAGAAATAGAATATAGCAGGCGAGGGAATCGGCATGGAGCTCGACATTGATCGGCATGCCGGGTACGAGCAGACAGAACCGGTTCGGCTTCATCGCATCCGACGAATCGCCGCAATGGAGCAAGCCCTCGCCCTGCGTGATATAAAGAAGAGCCGGGGCGGGGAGGGGGCCGAACGATCGGGGCCCGCCTCCCGCATATTGTCGCCGAAAAATAGAGGAGAGCAGCAGTAAGGGAGTCGTTCTCACGATACCTCATCCTTCGAATCATCGATTGATAATCATTCTCAATTATATTCAAATTCCACTTCGTCATCAACATCGAACCGAACAAGATCCGATATGAATTTTGGATAGAATCCGTCATGTACATCCCGAATGTCGAATCCTATAATTAATAATGATTCTCAATATCAACAACATCATGGGGGAATCGACACGACAGGAGGGTATTCCATGACAAGCGTTTTGACCAAACGGCACATTAAACGATCGGCTTCGGGATTTCTTCTAATCCTGCTGCTGATCGTCTCCGCGTGCGGAAGCAAGGACGAGCCTGCCGGACAAGGGGCTTCCCCGACTTCTGCCGCATCGGCAACGATCGGGCAGCCGTCGGCCGGTGCTAGCGGTTCGGCCTCGACAGCTGCGACCAAGAAGATAAAGGATGCGATGGGGGAAATTGCGATTCCCGCCGAACCGAGCCGTATTGTAGTTTTGGATAATGCGGCGCTTGATAACTTGCTCGCGCTGGGCGTTAAGCCTATCGGAGCGGCATCCGTCGCTGCTTTGAACGAGCCGTTTCCTTCTTACCTCAAAGGGACGGAGGGGATCGCCAATATCGGAACGATCGCCCAGCCGAATCTGGAGACGATCGCGAAGCTGAACCCGGATCTGATTATCGGAACGAAGGTGGAGCAAGAAGCGGTTTACGACAAGCTGAAAAAGATTGCGCCGACGGTGTTCATCGAGAACGTCGGCGTGCAGTGGAAAGACAATCTGAAGCTGCATGCGGAGGCTGTCGGGAAAACGGAAGAAGCGGATAAGCTGCTGAAGCAATACGAACAGCGGGTCGAAAAGTTCAAGAAGGAACGGGGGACGAAGCCGTCTCAGGTTGCGCTCCTTCGTCCGCGGCAAGATCATGTACGGGTGTATTTGCCGGAGACGTTCAGCGGGGCTATCGCAAGCGAAGCGGGGTTGACGCGTCCGGCCGCCCAGAACGTCAAAGGAAAACAGCATCTGAGCATTACCGAGGAACAGATCGCCGACCTCGATGCCGATGTCATCCTGTGGTTCGGCCGTGAGAACGAGCTTGCCTACTTTCGTGACAAGATCCGCGGAAACCCGATATGGGGTACGCTCAAAGCGGTGAAAAGCAACCAGGTTCATCAGGTGAGCTCCGATACGTGGTTAAGCGGTCACGGCATACAGTCGGTTAACTTGATGCTGGACGATCTGATACGGATTATGGCTCCATAATGCGGGGGGCGGCGGGTTGAACATGCGGGCGGCAGGACTTGTATTCGGACTTCTCCTCCTTTCATTATGCTTGTTGGGCAGCATCGCTCTCGGCAAGACGGCCGTTCCGCCGTCGGTCGTCGCGGACGCCCTTACCGCTTTCGATAGCGAGTCGCGCGAGCATCTGCTTATTCGTACGGTTCGTCTGCCCCGGGCGCTGATCGCGCTGATGGTCGGCGCGTCCCTGGCCATGGCCGGAGCCGTCATGCAGGCGATTACGCGCAACCCGCTCGCAGGACCGGAGCTGTTCGGCGTGAGCCAAGGCGCGGCGTTGCTCGTTGTGCTGCATATTTTCGTATTGGGCGGCGTCTCCGCCGGCGGGCATATCGGGTATGCCTTCCTGGGAGCGGGACTGGCGGGCGCAGCCGTATATGTTCTGGGCGCGATAGGCGGGGGGCTGACCCCGATCAAGCTGATCCTGGCGGGATCGGTCGTCAATCTGCTATTCGCGTCGCTTACCCAAGGAATTCTCGTCTTCGACGAGCAGTCGCTGGATACGATGCGCTTCTGGCTGGCCGGCTCGTTGACCGGGCGGAATATCGAGCTCTTTATTCAAGTGCTTCCATTCATGTCGTTAGGGATCATAGGGACACTCGCGATAAGCAAGCAAATCAATGTCATCAGTTTAGGCGAGGATACGGCTCTCAGTCTCGGATTGCGGACGGGCTGGGTCAAGGCGGCCGCCCTCTTGGCGGTCGTGTTCCTCGCGGGCTCGTCCGTGGCCATCGCCGGTCCGATCGGCTTCATCGGGCTCGCCGTGCCGCATATCGTCCGTTCATTAGTCGGACCGGATTATCGCTGGGTAATTCCTTACTCCGCCGTTATGGGCGCCGTTCTGCTGCTGCTGGCGGATATTGCGGCCCGTTTCGTCGTACCGGCGCAGGAAGTGCCGGCCGGTATCGTAACGGCTCTGCTGGGCGCGCCGTTCCTTATTTATCTTGCCCAAAGGAGAAACTAGCCGATGACGTCTTTCGGTTATGCGTCGCTTTATCGTTCAACGCCGGTCGTTCTGTCCGCTTTAGTCGTATGCAATCTGATCGTGCTTTTGCTCCATCTTGTGCTGGGCGATTATCCGATCCCGGTAGGGGATGCGCTGCGCGCGGCGACCGGCGGGGGCGATCCGCAATACGGGTTTGTCGTTCATACGCTGCGCCTGCCGCGCGCGCTTGTCGCTTTGTTGGCTGGAGCAAGCTTGGCGCTGTCCGGCGTGCTGCTGCAAGGCATTACCCGCAATCCGCTCGCGGCACCCGGTGTCGTTGGCCTGAATGCGGGAGCTTCCTTGACGGCCGTTGCCGCCATCATCGTGTTTCCTTCCATACCGGTGGCCCTGTTGCCCGTCGCCGCTTTCGCCGGCGCTTTGTCGGCCGGCACCTTGTCCTATGTTCTGGCATGGCGGCGCGGGCTGTCCCCGGTTCGGCTGCTGCTCGTCGGCGTCGGCATATCCGCTTCGGCCGGCGCGATCGTAACGTTCTTGCTTACGATCGGGAAAATCAACGATGCCAAGACGGCCGTCGTCTGGATGACCGGCAGCGTGTACGGCCGCAGCTGGGAGCATTTCTGGCCCCTTCTGCCGTGGCTGCTTGCGCTGCTGCCGCTCTCGCTGCTGCTCGCGAAGCAGCTTGATTTGCTTCAGCTGGGAGACGACATGGCGAGAGGTCTTGGAAGCCGATTGGAGCTGAGCCGCGGCATTCTCCTCTTGATCGGCATCAGCTTGGCCGGTTCGGCTGTCGCGATGGCGGGCACGATCGGCTTCGTCGGCTTAATGGCCCCGCACATGTCGAGATATTTGATTGGTGCGGGATCCCGCCGTTTGATTCCCGCGGCCGCATTGATGGGCGGGCTCATCGTGATGCTGGCCGACTTGTTCGGCAGAATCATGCTGAGACCGATCGAGATTCCTTGCGGAATCCTGATCGCGATCGTAGGCGCCCCGTACATGCTGTACTTGCTGTACAAGAAACGCCACAGGTGAATCGCCGGATCCGAATCCCGTCTATTTTTTCAATTTAAGCGCAGGCTCCTCAAAATGGTTTGTCGCCCAAAGAATTTGGGATTGTGAGCTTTACTCCAGCTTGGTACAATGATGGTAAACATTGGTGCATGAAACCGTTTCATTTACGCGGCTCGCCCTCGAATCATCTTCAAGCAAAAACAGTTTGAAGGAGTGTGAAGCTTATTGAACCCTTTCGCAGCAGCTGGCGCGCTTGTTCTTGCCGCGAGCGCGATAACCGGATGTTCCTTGGGAGCGGACAAACCAAGCTCAAACGTTTCGGGAACGAAAGAAATCACTATTGTCATGCAGGACGGGAACAAAAACCGTACGACTCCGTTCGAGAATAGCGCCAAGCGGTTTGAAGAAGCGAATCCGGGGGTTAAAGTAACCGTAGAGAAGCTCGACGCGACAAAAAGCTTCAGAACGGCCCTTTTGGAAAGAGCCCAAAGCAATAAACCGATCGATCTCGTCTATGCCGGTTACGACTCGGTATTGGTCGAGCAATTCGCTTATGCCGACCTGCTGCCGATGTTTAAATCGCATAAAATGACGACGGACGACCTGTACGAGAAGCTCGTTGAAATGTCGACTGTAAAAGGAAAGCTGATCGGCATCCCGCTGAACCCGTTTCCGCTCGCCGTATTTTACAACAAGGAATGGTTTGACAAAGCCGGAATGCCTTATCCCGGGAAAGAATGGACCTGGGATCAGTTTTTGAATCAGTCGATCAAGCTGCAGGCGGCCAATCGGGTCGAGGGGAAAGAACGTTACGGGAGCATCGTTCCGCTGGATCTGCAGATGTTCGAGTCGATCGCGCAGAGCACCGGACAAAGCGTTGTGGCGCCCGACGGCAATCAGGTAAGCGGTTATATGAATAGCAAGCCTATCGCGGAGGCGTTCGCCAAGCTGCTGAATTATATGAATACGAGCAAAGCAAGCAAAGGCGTTTCCGCTGCGGGAAACCCGGTTTATGCCGAAATGCGTGCTTTTTCCGCGGGCATGGGCGTTTCTGCAGCCAATATGTTCTACCCTTTGGAATCGAATCAAACAACGGCGGGAAAGTTCGGCATTGCCGCACTGCCTTTCTGGGAGAAGAAAACAAAGGCCAATGCGGTTTATTATAGCATGCTGTCCCTAGCGGAAAGCTCCAAGCAGAAGGAGCTGGCTTGGAAATTCGTCAAAGATGCGATTTTAAATCCGGACAGTCCGTTTCAGAAGGAGTGGGGGAAGACGGAAATGCTGACCGTGAAATCGGCCGCAGCCAAATCGGGGCAGCACAGCATGCCGGGAATGGATGTCTTGATCGAAGAATTGAATTATGCCGTCAAGCCGATCGTCTATCGGAACGCGGCTCTAGGCAAGACACGAATGACGGATACAAGCATTTTGACTGCGACGACGGAGGCTGAAGTCATGGCAGCCTTATCGGCTCTGGCCGAGGAGATCGACAAACAGCTGAAGGATGACCAATCCTCATCGGCGAAAAAACAGCTCTAAAAAAATCCCCGTCCAGCCGTCTTCGGCCGACGGGGATTTTTAGTGAACCGGAAAGGAAATAGGGAGGACGGAACATTTACGCGTCGCCTTTGAAGTCGTATTGTGGCCCTAAGATCGAATCAAGACAACGCGACTCGCCGACGGTTGGAGCCTAATCCCCGTTCCCTTTCCATGATCAAGCGCATCGGTTTGCACCCAAAGAATCGTCCGAACGTTTTTCCTGGACGGTCTTTCTATCTCATGGTTCGGATGATTGAAATGTACGCTGTAGGATGCAGCAAGTAGCACCTTTTGTTTCCGCGCCCGACGCATCCGAATCCTGCCGGGCCGCTGGAATAAAACCGAACGGTAAAATCTCCTGTTAACTCGCTCTCGAATAGGCGTCGTGTCGAAATACCGGGAGAAGCTCCAGTTATAATGGCGCCGAATCGGCGAAATGCACAGAATGGACGAATGTAGCGGGACGTTTTCCCGTTGTTTTGCCCGGATACGGGAAACGACCGAAATTAGCGGGAACATTTCCATCTCGATTCCCGCTCCGCTGCTGTTGCGGCACAACCTTTGCACACAATAGATCGTCCGTCCCGACCTTCGCTAAAGCGCCAAAGCCGGAGCGGGCTTCCTGCCGCCGGCGGCGGGACACGGCGATATCGACCCGTATGACCCAACCCCGGCGTCGTCGGGAGTTGGAGCGGGGGGCGAGCATGGGGCGGAGTCGGGACGGGCCCAAGTTCCAAGTATTTAACGGACATGGCGGCCGCTATCGAGCCTCATTTCGGCTTCTTTTTTTTGTAACGGACACAGCTATTTAGTGAAAAACCCCCTTTTGGACGGCGGTTCGGAGCAAATAGGCGCAGGTGGTGTCCGTTACGATTGGAAAGCGGCCGATTTTCGCGAAATAACCGCCGTGGCGTCCGTTACGTTTCGGAAGCCGATTGTTTCGCATATCCTCGAAATACGTCGATAGATGGACGTTTTTTTTGAATCGATAAAGAATGCACGACGGATGCACATCATCGAAAAGGCTTCGATCGGAAGCTTATTTTATTTAGCCTTACTGAAGAAAGCTTTTCACATACAAAATATGGACGGAAGAGCGTCTTTTTGCTACAATCATTTAATGATAATGATATTCATTATCATTTATAGAGGTGCAACTTGCATCCGACCCTACGCAAAGATGGAGGATTGAGAATGAACGGGACCCTTGGCAATGGGACAATCCATGTACAGGGCTCGAGGTTATCGAGTCGATCTTGAAAACGGGAAAGTAGAGGAGAACGAACTATGTCGACGACATTCGGGACGACGAATGCGGCAACCGGGCAATCGACACCGAAACTGCGAACGCGGCCGCTCGCCGCTGCATTCATTTTGCTTGGAGGCATTGCCGCTTTAATCGTCGGAATTGCTCTTTCGGTTTCCTTCGGTGCCGCGGACATTGCGCTAACCACTGTATGGGAGGCGGTGTTCCGCTTTAATCCGGAGTCGACCCAGCACCAGATCGTACAGGAACTGCGTCTGCCGCGCGTGCTGGCCGGCATGATGGTCGGGGCGAGCTTTGCGGTCGCTGGCGCACTGATGCAGGGAATGACCCGCAATCCGATGGCGGATTCCGGGCTGCTCGGCCTCAACGCCGGGGCGGGCTTTATGATGGCGCTATGCTTTGCTTTTTTCCCTGGACTTCCGTTTATGTACTTGATTCTGTATTCGTTTGTGGGTGCCGGGATCGGCGCCGGCCTTGTGTACGGCATCGGCTCGCTTGCCAAAGGCGGGTTGACGCCGGTACGCCTCGTGCTCGCCGGCGCTGCGGTTAGCGCCCTGCTTACGGCGCTTAGCGAAGGCATTGCGCTCCATTTCCGCATCGGTCAGGATTTGGCGTTTTGGTACGCGGGAGGCATGGCCGGGACAAAATGGATTCAGCTTGACATGATGCTCCCGTGGGTCGCAGGCGCGCTCCTGGCCGCGATGATGCTCTCCCGGTCCATTACGACGCTAAGTCTTGGAGAAGACGTTGCGGTCGGGCTCGGACAGCGGACGGGGATGATCAAGCTGGCCGGAACGGCGATTGTCCTCGTTTTGGCCGGATCTGCCGTTGCCGTTGTCGGCGCCGTCGGATTCGTCGGGCTTCTCATTCCGCATTTGACACGATTTCTGGTCGGGGTCGACTACCGCTGGATCATTCCGTGCTCGGCCGTACTCGGCAGTCTGCTAGTCGTGTTCGCGGATCTCGGAGCGAGAATGGTCAACCCTCCGTATGAGACGCCGGTCGGGGCGATCATCGCCTTGCTCGGGGTGCCGTTTTTTCTCTACTTGGCGCGCAGAGAGCGGAGGGAGCTGTAATGGAAACGGTATCGAACGCTTCCGTTCACCACCGGCAAAGACGAAACCGGGGGATTGTCGTTATGGCCGTTCTGGCCGCGCTCATTGTCGTTTCGTTTGTCATCAGCATGAATACCGGCTACATTCGCCTGTCTCCTCTTGATGTGACGAAGACGCTCTTCGGCATGGGCACGCAAAAACAATCGCTTATTTTGTTCGAGTTTCGTTTGCCCCGGATCGTCATTTCCGTTCTTGTCGGCGCCGGACTCTCCGTTGCGGGCTGTATTCTGCAAGGCGTAACCCGCAACGCGCTTGCCGATCCGGGCATTCTCGGCATCAACGCCGGCGCGGGACTAATGGTGATGCTGTTCATTTCTTTTTATCCGGCGAGTACAGCGGCACCTGTTTTTTTTCTTCCGCTGCTCGCTCTCGTCGGCGCCGGATTGACGGCACTTTTGATCTATATGCTCGCTTACAAAAGGCATGAAGGGATCCCGCCGACCAGACTGGTGCTGAACGGGATTGCGGTAGCGGCCGGCATCGGTGCGGCGATGATCGTCCTGACGCTGCGGCTCGATCCGGACAAGTACCAGTTCGTGGCGACGTGGCTGGCCGGAAGCATATGGGGCAGCAACTGGAAATTTGTGCTGGCGCTGCTTCCGTGGACGGCCGTACTTCTTCCGTTCGTTTTCCGGAAGGCGCGCGTCTTGAACGTGCTGAACCTTGGCGAACAGACGGCAACCGGACTCGGCGCTGCGGTGGGGAAGGAACGGCTTCTGCTGCTTGCCGCAGCGGTAGGACTCGCGGGATCCGCCGTTGCGGTGAGCGGCGGCATCGGCTTCGTCGGATTGATCGGTCCGCATCTGGCCCGCCGGCTGGTCGGTCCGAAGCACGAGCTTTTGCTCCCCGCATCGGCGCTTGCAGGCGGCTTGCTGCTGATCGCGGCCGATACGATCGGACGTTCGATTTTGCAGCCTTCGGAAATTCCGACCGGCATTGTCGTCGCGGTAATCGGCGCTCCGTATTTCTTGTATTTGCTGGCGCGTTCGAAGAGCTGATGTTGTCGACATATTTCCGAGCAGGGCGTCACGGGAAGGGCTGGCGGTGTCGATGGCAGACTGCATCAGACGCAATTCGGCTCGCAGCGTGAAGGATGTACGATCTACGCATGGAAGGATCCAAATTCTATCTCGACAGTGGAGGTTCATAACAATGAAAAACAATCGACTGCATCGATTCGGCATCCTCTTTTTGATTTTGCCGCTGCTCACGGTTTTGTCCGCTTGCGGCCAAGGTTCCGACAGGCCGAACGCATCCGACCCGTCTTCGGCGTCGTCCCAGAATTCATCCGGTAAAAACGTTGCCGCAAATGCGAACGAAACGATCACCTATCGTGCTGCCAATGGAGAGGTGACCGTACCGAAGCATCCGAAGCGCGTCGTCGAGCTGACGAACAGCTACGTGGGTCATTTGCTGACGCTTGGAATCAAACCCGTCGGCGTAAAGCAGCAGGCTTTGGACAATCCTTACTTCAAAGGGAAATTGGACGGCGTCGAAAATCTCGGCGACGGGCAATCGATCGAAAAAATATTGCAGCTGCAACCGGATCTGATTCTTGTTCTTTCCATCGCCGAACCGGCTTTTCTTGAAAAACTGAGCAAAATTGCTCCGACGGTAGCCATCGAGTACGGCAAATTGCCGGTTCGGGAGCAATTGACGGAATTCGGGAAAATGACGGGGGAGGAAGACAAAGCCAAGGCGTGGATTGCGAAATGGGACAAAAAAATAGCGGATTACGGTCCGAAAGTGAAAGCCGCGGTAGGAGACGGCACGGTGTCCGTTCTTCAACCGTATGCCAAAGGCATTTATGCGTTCGGGCATAACTTTGCGAGGGGCGGAGAGATCATCTACGGGGAGTTTCAATTGAAGGCGCCTCCGGCCGTACGGAAGGAAGCGATCGACAGCGGCAAAGGATGGGCAAGCTTGTCATTGGAAAAAACGCCGGATTTTGCCGGCGAGTATATTTTCACGAGTCCATGGACCGGGGACGACGCCGATCCGGAGGTGGTGTACGGGAGCAGCATTTGGAAAAACCTGCCCGCCGTCAAAAACAATCGCGTATTTACGCTTGACCGCAACGGCTCCCTGTTTAACGATCCTGTTTCCCTGGAAGGGCAGCTCGAGTTCATCGTCGAAAGCCTGACCCGAACGAAATAGGCCGGACGCCATGCGAAGACCTCCGCCAGCTTTTCAAAAAAAGTCCAAACAGGCTTCAAAAATAGTCATTGTTGGTTAACCGAAACTCACGTAAAATGGTCCCTGTAATGATAATCATTCTCATTGTAGGGGAGAGTCTCGCATGGATATTCCGAAGAAACGATCACTTTTGACTCTGCTGTTGGCTGTGCTGTTCGCGCTGGGGCTGACGGCCTGCGGCACGGGCAGGGAAGAGGCCGCGAACGGGGCAACCGGCGGCGGCGCGGAGAAGGAGACGCCTCCTTCGAGTCGTATGTATACCGACGCTTTGGGCCGCAAGGTCGAGATTCCGTCTGAACCGAAGCGAATCGCGGCTCATTTCTATGCGCCGGAAATGGTGTCGCTGAACAGCAGGATGGTAGGCACAAACTTTGCCAACGCCCGGTTGGTGCTGAAAGAGGAGCAACTGAAAGGAGTCGAGGATATCGGCGGCCAAGGGTCGTCTCCCAGTCTGGAAAAAGTGCTCGCCCTGGCCCCCGACTTGATTATCGTGCCCGATTTCCTGGATGCGGCCGCGCTGGAGGCACTGTCGAAAATCGCTCCGACCGTGACGATGCCTTACAGCGGCGATGTATTCAGCCGGATCAAGGCGTTGGGCGACATGATCGGCAAGCAAGACGAAGCCGCCGCTTGGATCAAGCGTTATAAAGACAAGGCGGAGCAAAAGAAAAAGGAAATTGCCCCGATCGTCGAAAAGGGTCAAACCGCATCCGCGTTTGTCGTTTTTCAAGATAAACAGCTGTATGTGTACGGGCCGCAGCGGCTTGGGCCTATCATGTACGATGCGCTCGGCTTCAAGGCGCCGGAAGCGGTGAACCGTCTGTTTGCCGCAAAAGAGAATGAAAATAAGCTGTGGGTAACGATTTCCATGGAGAAATTGCCGGAGCTGGCGGGCGATCATATTTTTCTGGTCACGCAGGACGCCAACGATGCTTCCCGGAAAGGCGTGGAGGAATTGATACAAAATTCCGTCTGGAAAAATTTGCCCGCCGTCAAAAACGGACAAGCCTATGTCGTGAGCAACCGCTGGGCCTTTAACGATTCGGTTACGCTGGAGTGGCTTTTGGACGAAATGCCCAAAGTATTGAAGCCGTAAATCAGGAGAAATCGGAGCTCTTCGAAGATGATGCACGAGCAATCAGGATTATCCTTCCATTCGATCCCTATCTTGTCCCTGCTGGATATCCGCCAATCGGTCATCGCCGACGGGAATATTCCGCAAAAAAGTCGAAGCGAACATTATTCCATATGGTGGTTCAAGCAGTGTCGCGCGAATCTGGAGGTAGACGGAGCGGCGCATCTTGTCGGTCCTGACGGCTGCGCGCTGGTCCCTCCGCGCTCGGCTGTCGGCGTGCTGCCTGCCGACCCGGGTTCCGAAAAGCCGGAAGCGTTCGAGATGGTGTTCATGGCCAACGAGGCGGCCGCGTCGCTGATCGGGAGCAACGCGGCGGTCTTTTCCGCCGGTGCGGAATCCGTTTCCGGCATAGTCGCCGTTCTGGATCTATGGGGCGCGGCCGGCGGGCTTGCGCCGCTTCGGCTTCAGATACGGTTTCAGGAGCTGGTGCTGCTGCTGCTCGAACAACGGGACAGGAGCTCCAAAACCGGCGCGGAGCGGGAGGTGGAGGAAACGATTCATTACTTGAGCCGCGAATATTCGAAAGATATCCGAATCGAGAAGCTCGCGGAGCAAACGGCGCTGAGCCGCTGGAAGTATAACGACATGTTCAAGACGTTGACCGGCAAAACACCGGTACAATTTTTGACCGAATTGCGAATCGACCGGGCCAAGCAGCTGCTCGTCGGCTCCGATCAACGCTTGAAGGAAATTGCCGAGCAGACCGGCTTCGGAGACGAATATTACTTCAGCAGACGATTCAAGCAATACGTTGGCGTGTCTCCGACCCAGTTCGTCCGTATGCAGTCCCGGGAAATGCGGATTTGCTGCTTGCATTCGCTCGGCGATCTGCTGCCTCTTGGCGTCGTACCCGTAGGCTCAGACCGGTATCGGGCCGAGCTTTATGGCGAAGAGGCACGGGGCGTCCAATCGCTCGACGAGCCGGTGGACATGGAGAAGCTGTACGCCCTGCAGCCCGACCTGATCGTCTGTCCCAGTTATATGCCGAAACAGCAATATGACCGCTTGGCCGCAGTCGCCCCTACCGCGCTGCTCGACTGGCAGGACGACATTTATACGCGCCTGTTCAAGCTGGGCCGACTGCTCGGCAGGAGCTATAAGGCCAAAGCGTGGATCGAATCGTATCGGAACAAAGCGCAAAACATACGCCGACAGCTTAAGCCTTATGTGCGGGAAGGGGAAAGCGCCGCGGCTTTTGTCTATCATCGCAAAGGGCTTTACGTCTACGGAGGGCATAATTTTGGCCACACCTTATATGAAGGACTCGGTTTTGTCCCTCCGGATCGGATCAGTACGTTCATGACCAAGAAGAAGTCGCTAAAGTGGAAAAAAATCGCGCTTGAGGACCTTCCCCTCTACTCGGGAGACCGGGTATTCATGGCCGTCGAGAATAAAGACAGGAACAGCCGACAATTTATGGATATTATTCAAAGCGAAGCCTGGAACAGCCTCCCGGCCGTCGGAAATGAGCGGTCATACATCGTAGAACATCGCTGGGGCCTTTATGATGCGCTGACTTTGGAGCGTCATCTGGATGAAATGCTGCCGCTGCTGACTCCTTGATCGCCGGTTTGGGATTCGATTCGGATTACGAGCGGGGATACGTTTTGTTATTCGGGGAAAATCCCTCGGAATCAGTGCGCCGGGCTTTTCGGGCAAGCTTGCAATCCTGTACAATAAGGAATGACGCGATCGGATCTAAGATTCGCGAATCCCGGGAGGATGCTGCTCGATTACGGAGATTTGACGTCGGCGGACGGGAGCCGCACCGCCGCGGACCTCGCGCTGGCGAAGCGTTGGATCGATGTCGCGGCCGCATGCGGCGCCAAACAGATCCGCATCATCGCCGGCGAGGCGCCGCCGACGGATGAAGCTGCGCTCCGACGTTCCGCATCGGCGCTCGGCGAGCTGGCCGCTTACGGGAACGCCCGCAGCGTACGCGTCGTCACCGAAAATTTCAAGCCGCTGACCTCGACAGGCGCAAGCTCCTTGCGGCTGCTGGAGCTGACCGGCGGGGAGGTCGGCTTCATTACCGACTTCGGCAACTACCGGGGGGCCACGAAGTACGGGGACATCGCCCTGATGTCGCCGCGCAGCGTATCCGTGCACGACAAGGCGAACTTCGACGAGGCGGGAATGCCGGATGAGGCGGAATTCCGCCGCTGTCTGGACGCTTCGCGGAAGTCGGGATTCGACGGCGCGTACGTCCTCATCTACGACGGCCCGGGCGACATGTGGGAAGGGCTGGAGAGGGTCAAGCGAATCGTGGAGCCGTACGCGAAGCTCCCGGAGGCATGAGTTGAACTCTTATAGCCGCCAATCCACTCGTTGGCGGTTTTTTAGCGTTTCGCAGGATGTATTCGATCCCGTCGGAGCACCGAGTGTCGAATCTGTCATATAAATAATAAGAAATGTACATTGTTTCGTGTCAATACATGATATCCTTTTATTGTAATCGCTTTCTAAAATGTGATCGAAAGGATGTGCAGCCCACGATGACGAAATTCGACCGGCCAAAGGCGGGGCGAGCTTCAACCATGTAAAAGGGTATCGTACGACCGAGGTTTCCGTATTCGCCTTCGCTACAATGTAAGCGCTTTAATAATGTGAGCAAAACATTAGGAGGTCGAATCAGCATGCGAAATACGAGAACAAAATGGGGCGCCGCTCTGACAACCACTGTATTGGCGGCAGGCCTGATCATCTCCGGATGCTCGTCCGGCTCAACTTCCCCCGGCACTTCCGACGGTTCGACGAAGCAGAACGAAGCGCGCGTTAAAATGACGATGTTTTACAACGAGGCAGGCATTGCGACTCCGCAAGGAGTGGACCGGAGCAACAATCCGCTTATCAAGCTTGTTGAGGATTATGCCAACGTCGATCTGGAATTCGATATCCCGATCTACGCGGAGTATACGACCAAGCATAATCTGATCCTCTCCTCCGGGAAGCTTCCCGACATTTTTCATTCCACGATTCCCGACGAAGCGTTCAAGGCCGGCCGCGCCGGCGCCTTCATTGACCTTAAGCCCTACTACGACAAATCGCCCCTGCTGCAGAAAGTCGTGACTCCGGCGATGATGGAGCTCGGCAAAGATCCGATCAGCGGCAAATATTACCGTATCCCGATGGCGTACGACAAAGGCCCGCAAGGCGCAGGCATTCTCGCCCGATACGACCTGATCCAGAAATACAACGCCGGCAAATGGCCGGGCACCGTTCAAGAGTGGGTCGAGCTGTTGAAAAAAATCAAGAAAGCGGAGCCGGACTCCATTCCGATGACATTCCGGGTCATCGGGGACAACATGTTCGCCTATGGAGGCGGCACGATTTTCGGCCTGTACGGCGCGTCGCCATACGGCTACCGGATTCAAGGCGGCAAAGTCGTTCCGAACGTTACGCTGCCCGAATTTAAAGAAGCGGTCCTGGTGATGCGCGATCTGTACGCGGAGGGCATTCTGGATAAAGAATTTGCGACGACCGACAGCACCAAGTACTTCCAAAAGCTGGCCGAGAAAAACGTTCTGTGGCAATGGAACACGATGGATCAAATATTGCCGTATCAAGTGTCATTGACGCTGCCGACGGCTACGGGCAATCAGAAATCGCAAGTCTGGGGTGTCGCGCCTCCGTTGACCTCCTATCCGTCCGTGCTCAAGGATCGAAAATATGCCATAGCCGGGCTTGGTATGCCGATCACGGCCCACGGCTTGTATATTCCGGCAAGCAACAAAAATCCGGACCGCGCTTTCAAAGTCATCGAAGGCTTTGCGCAAGAGCAGCTGCGGGACAAAATTTTCTGGGGCGACGAGAACGATACGTATACGATGAAGGACGGCAAACGCGCGGCGATTCCGGACAAAATGAGCGCCCAGGAGCACGCCTGGAAACGGCAATATGCTTTCCTTTTCGGCTACACCGACGGGCAGGACGCGCAAAACGCCAATTTCGAAGCGAAGCTGGGCAAAGACTTGTTTGCCTCGATCCAAAGCGGGATGAAAACAATTCAGAAGGAAGCCGAACAAATCGGGCTTGAGACCATCGTAGGGTACTCCGAGCCGGAAGAAGTGCTCAAGAAAAATGCGGAAATCATGCAGGCGATCAACAAGTTTACGACGGAAGCGATCATGGGTCGAATCTCCATGCAGGAGCTGGACGCCGCCATTGCGGATTGGGAAAGAAAATACCGTGCGCTGAAATACGATCCGCTGCAAAAGTACCTGGACGCCAACAAAGAGAAGCTCATCAAGGACGGCTACAAAAAAGCGGGCTGGTAAGCGCGATAACGCCAAGGATCCGGGAGGTGCCGGCCAATGCAGGACATTGCGGCGGTTCAGAAAGCGGCGGTTCGATCGAAAGGAGGCAGGATGCGGCCCAGGTCGCTCCTGTCCCTGTATCTGTTGTTCGCGCCGACGGCCATCTTGCTGTTCGTCTTCAACTATATTCCGATGTACGGCATCATCATTTCCTTCCAGGACTATTCGGTGTTCAAGGGCATTTTGCATAGCGACTGGGTCGGCTTCAAGCATTACGAGTATTTCCTGAAGGACGACAAGTTCTGGTCCATCATGAAGAACACGCTGATCATCAATTTCTACGACATTTTGTTCGGGTTCACGGCCCCTATCCTTTTTGCCCTGCTCGCGAACGAGTTGTATCAAAAAACGTTCAAGCGCGTCATGCAGACCGTCTCCTATTTGCCGCACTTTCTCTCCTGGATCGTCGTGGCGGGGATTTTCAACCAAGTGCTGTCGCCGACGACGGGAATCGTCAACGTCTTTATCGGCTGGTTCGGCTTCGAGCCTCATTACTTCATGACCGACCCCAACATGTTTCGGGGGATTCTCGTTTTTGCGGATATTTGGAAAAGCGTAGGCTGGTCGGCCATTTTATACTTCGCGGTGATCGCGGGCATCGACCATTCCTTGTACGAAGCAGCGTGGATCGACGGCGCCAACCGCTGGAAGCAGACCCTGTATATCACGATTCCGCATATGATGCCGATGATCGTCCTGCTGTTCCTGCTCAAAATCGCCAGCATCTTCGGAATCGGCTTCGAGCGCGTGTTTCTGATGCAGAACCCGCTCGTCTACGAAGTATCGGACGTCATCAGCACGTACGTCTACCGCACCGGGGTCGAGTCGTCGCAATACAGCTTCACGACGGCCATCAGCTTCGCGCAAAGCGTCCTCGGCTTCATCCTGCTCGTGACCTCGAACTGGGTGTCGAAACGATGGATGGGGCTGGGCATGTACTGATCGGCCGCAGACTAAAGGAGGTGGCGTGACCCTCATGCACTACAGGAGCCCGGGACGAATCATCTTCCAGACTTTCAATTATACGTTTTTCACCTTGTTCTCCATCTCGATTCTGGTGCCGTTCATCAACGCGCTGGCCATCTCGCTCAGCAGCTACTCGGCGATTATCCAGAACAAGGTGAGCTTGTGGCCGGTCGAATTCCAGCTCGACTCGTACATCAAGCTGGCGGGCAACTACACCTTTCTGCGTTCCGCGGCGAATACGGTGGTGCTGACGATCGTGCAGACGATCCTCAGCGTCATCCTTTCGCTGAGCGCGGCGTATGCGATTTCGCACAAATTTTTCAAGGGCAAAAAGATCGCGATGACGTATATCCTGATCACGATGTTCTTCAGCGGAGGCTTGATCCCTTCGTACTTGCTGGTGAACAGCCTGGGAATCAACAACACGTACTGGGCGATCATCCTGCCCGGACTCGTCAGCCCTTTCTACATCATCGTCTATAAAAACGTGATGGATCAGCTGCACAAGGAAATTTTGGAATCGGCGGAAATCGACGGCGCGGGCGAGTTTTCCTTGCTGTTCAAAATCGTCCTGCCGCTTGTTCTGCCGATGACGATGGCCTTCGTCATTTTCAGCGCGGTCGCCTACTGGAACGAATGGTTCAGCGTGCTCCTCTACATCAAGGACAAGTCCATGTGGACGCTGCAATACCAGCTGCGGGGCATTCTGGCGTTCGCCCGGCTCGAGGATACGACCGTGAATCCTCCCGGCGAGCAGATCATCCATCCGGACAACTTGAAGATGGCTGCGCTTATGCTGACGACGCTGCCGATCATTTGCATTTATCCGTTCCTGCAAAAATATTTCATTCACGGCCAATTCGTCGGGGCGGTGAAAGGATAACGAGGCGCGGTATATGAATCGGGGCCGGCCGATCCGAAAACTTTAAAAGTCGCCGACTTCGTGTAAGGCGAGGTCGGCGGCTTTTTTTGCCGGCTTGCTCAAGAGGAGAAGTCGTTGCGGCCGTGCAGCCATCGCTCGAATTCGTCGGGCGTACGCACATGGTTGTCTAGGACGGCGGTATAAATATCGAAGCTTTTCACTTGCTTCCCATACTCGGCTCGTGCCGCCCAAACCGTTTTAATGCGTAAAATAGCGACAATCGCTGCCGGAGTAAGACGTTCGGGCATCGTGCGAAGATGCTGCAGATCGGGCTGTTTTTCGGGCTCGTCTACGAACCAAATGTCCAGCTCCCATTTATCGCCGCTCCCGGACTCGTACGTCATGCCAACAAAATAACCGTCGGGGTAGGCCGGATCCGTGTTCCATTTGCCCGTATCGTTAATGAATTTCAAATCCCGAACTTGAGGATTGGACATCAAATGCGAAGCGATCTCGGCTATTGCGGCGATATTCAGCTTGGAGCAAACGACCGTCATATCGAGGTCCCTCCAAGCCATTAACCCAAGCGCCGCACTCCCGACTTTTACGGGTGTGCCGGCTCTGGCCAGCAATTGGTCAAGGCGCAGCTCTTCCGCAATCGCAGCCGCTTCGGCTTGCAGCTGCAGTTGGCGGGCAAGCAGCTCGTCTTGCTCTATCATTTTTCGCTCCTCCCTTGTAATATCCGTTTTTTGGCATTAGTACAGTATAACGAATAAGCGGCCGTGTTGTCCATGAATGTTTGCGGTCCTATGAAAGATAGAACTATTGGATGTTCCGAAAGGAGGATATGATAAGAAAAACGGCACGAGGGACGGGGGCTATAAACTTGAACAAGAGAATCGTTTTGGCTGGCGGTACGGGCTTTATCGGAAACTATTTGAGGAATCAATTTGCGGCCCAAGGCTACGAAGTAAAGGTCATCTCCAGGAAGCCCGGAAATGTGGCTTGGAGCGATCCTCATGCAATCGCCGAAGCGCTGGAGGGGGCGGAATCATTAATCAATTTGGCGGGGAAGTCCGTGGACTGCAGATATCATAATAAAAATAAGGATGAAATATTAAAATCCCGGACGGAGACGACATCTTTGCTTGGGAAAGCGATGCTTTTATGCGACAATCCGCCCCCGCTTTGGATCAACGCCAGTACGGCAACCATTTATCGACATGCGGAAGATCGACCTATGACGGAAGAGAACGGGGAAATCGGTTCGGGTTTTTCTGTTGATGTGGCAAAAGCATGGGAGAACGCTTTCTTCTCATTCACGCTTCCGAAAACGAGGCAGGCGGCATTGCGAATAGCGATAGTTTTGGGGAAAGACGGCGGAGTCATGGTCCCGTATAAGCATTTGATTGCGTTCGGACTTGGAGGCGCGCAAGGGCCGGGGAACCAGATGTTTAGTTGGATCCATGTGGACGATTTGTTCCGAATTATCCGGTTCATCATGGAGCATGAAGATATAAGCGGAGTAATCAATTGCGCGTCGCCTCATCCCGTACCGAATCGCGAATTCATGAAGCGGCTGCGTTCGGTATTGAACAAAAGGGTCGGTTTTCCATCCCCGAGGTGGTTATTGGAAATCGGCGCTTTTGTAATCCGAACCGAAACGGAACTCATTCTTAAAAGCCGGTGGGTGATCCCGGAGAGACTTCAGAAGCACGGGTTTGCTTTTCGATTTAACCACATTCACGACGCCCTTCAAGACATTTGCAAGTAGAGGCAGCGATCGACTCGGGAACAACGAAAAGCCGCCCAAACCATAAGGCGGCTCTTGAATGCTCCGAGGAAAGATTTGCGTTGATGAAGTCGACGACGCGACATTGATTCTTTTTACATAATCCGTAACACTCGACCATCCTCACTCCTATTAGCCCCGTATGGAATCGATTCTCCTTAAAAATGATTACGTAATCGAGTGTATCGCAGGAAATAGGGATTGACACGGATAGGCCATGGATTCTACAATCGACTTATTCAACAATTCAATTGAATAATATAAGTTGAGGTGCATTCAGCCATGGTTCCACCCGACAGCACATGGAAAGACCGTCTGTACGAGCAATTCGCGCGCATCGGGAAAAGCTTGTCCAGCCCGAAACGGCTGGAGCTCCTCGACGTGCTGGCGCAAGGGCCGAAGTCTGTGGATGCCTTGGCCAGAGGAACCGGCATGAGCTTGGCCAACGTATCGCAGCATTTGCAAACGCTGCTCGAGGCGAGATTGGTCCGATTCACGAAAAAGGGCACGTACGCCATCTATGAGCTTGCGGACCCGTCCGTCGCCGAGTTTATGCTCTGTCTGCATCGGTTGGGCGAGAAGCAGCTGGCCGACATTCAAACCATCAAGTCCGAATTGCTGCGGCATTATGCCGACATGGAGCCGATCTCGCTGGAAGCTTTGAAGGCGCGGATGGAAAAAGGCGACGTCCTGCTGCTCGACGTCAGGCCGAGGGAAGAATACGAGGCCGGCCATATCCCCGGCGCCGTTTCCGTTCCGATCGAAGAGCTGAAGCGGCATTTGTCCTCGCTGCCGGCCGACAAAGAGATCGTCGCCTATTGCCGCGGCCCTTATTGTTTGATGTCGGCCATGGCCGTGGATATGCTGCACAAGGCCGGGCACGCCGCCTTTCGACTGGAAGAAGGAGTGTACGAATGGCGGCGATTCGAGGCCGGGGGCGGCAACATTTGAGAAGGGGGGGCGAATCCATGTCGCAGGAACCATACTCCGAGGAAAAGCTCGGCCGTCTGTACAAACGGACGCTGCTGGTCGTCGTCATCGCCCAAATTTTCGGCGGAGCGGGGCTGGCCGCCGGCGTGACGGTCGGTGCGCTTCTCGTTCAAGACATGACGGGTACGGAACGCTGGGCGGGCATTCCGTCCGCGTTGATCACGCTCGGCTCCGCCGCGGCCGCATTACTTGTTGGACGACTTTCCCAACGTTACGGGCGTCGTTTCGGGCTTGTGGCCGGGTTCGGCGCCGGAGGTCTCGGCGCGATCGGAATCGCCGTGGCGGCCGTAGAGCACCACCTGCCGCTCTTTTTCGCATCGCTGCTGCTGTACGGCGCAGGTACGGCGACGAACCTGCAAACGCGGTATGCCGGAACGGATTTGGCCAAGCCCGATCAGCGGGCGAAAGCGGTCAGCATGGCGCTGGTGTCGACGACGTTCGGCGCCGTCGCAGGTCCGAACCTGGTCGAAACGACAGGCGGTCTCGCTTCGTCGTTCGGCATGCCCGCCTTGGCCGGCCCGTTTCTGCTGGCAGCGGCCGCCTTTATCGTTTCGGGTCTCGTGCTTGCCGTATTTCTCCGGCCGGATCCGCTCGTCGCGGCAAAGGCGGCGGCGGCCGCGCGGAATTCGGAGAAAAGCGGCTCTTTCGGAGCGAAATCGGGCGAAATCGCGTTCGACAGACGGGGGATCGTTGTCGGAGCGGCCGTCATGATATTAACCCAAATCGTCATGGTCGCCATCATGACGATGACTCCCGTTCACATGAAGCATCACGGCCACGGACTCGCCGATGTGGGAGCCGTCATCGGCATCCATATCGGTGCGATGTACCTTCCGTCGCTTGTAACCGGCTATCTGGTCGACAAGCTCGGCCGTACGGCGATGTCGATCGCTTCCGGCGCCACCCTGCTTGCGGCCGGCCTTTGCGCAGCCGCAGCCCCAGACGATTCGCTGCCGATGCTGATCGTCGCACTCGCCCTGCTGGGCCTCGGCTGGAACTTCGGCCTGATCAGCGGCACGGCGCTCATCGTCGATGCGACGCGCCCGGAAGTCCGGGCGAAGACGCAAGGCTCCGTCGATGTGCTGATCGCGTTGGCCGGGGCGTCGGGCGGAGCCCTTTCCGGCATGGTCGTCGCGCAATCGAGCTACGCCGCATTGTCGTTTGCCGGAGGAGTATTGTCCTTGCTGCTCATCCCGGTAGTCATCTGGTCGCGGAGCGGCCGCAAGTCGCCAAAGGCTTCCGCCGACCTGCCGTCCTGACCGGACATACGATCGCCGACCGCACTTATTACGGTGCGGTCGGCGATTTATTTCGTATCGGTATCGCGATGCGATGCGGTTAAGGCTGCGGCTTGTCGTAGTTATCCGACGTAAACACGATGTCGTCGTTTCCTAACCGCAGCACGACTTTATGATCGAGCTCGGTAAAGCTTTTAATCGGGCTGCCGAACATAAACGATTTATTGTCGGCTTCCAAGATCGGCGAAGGCAGCACTTGGTAAGGTTTTACTAGGAAGCCGACAACCGGTCTGACGCCCGAGCTGTTTTTTTCGCCGTAAATCGGTTCCGTTCTTACCAACAATGCCTTGTCGTTCGTAAGTTCCAAATCGATACGCCAATCGTCGCCCACCACATAAGTCGTAAAGACAAGGTCCTCTTTGCTGACGGGGGAGCCTATGGCCAGAAAATAAGTCAGCGATGCAAAAATGAGCACGATTACCGCAAATCCCGCCAGCATTTTTTTGACCGTTTTTTTCCTTACTTTTTTCAGGAAGTCAATTTCCTTTTTATCGGTTTGGGAAGCGGCGTTCTCGATTGGAACGGACAGCTTCGCATGTAGCGTTCGGCATGCATCGCACTCCTGCAGGTGTCGATCGATGTCGGTTTCGGTTTCCGCGCTGACCAATCCGTCTATGTAGTGCGGGAGCAGATCTTGAACAATATGGCATTTGGTCATTTACAACACCTCCATAAGCTTTTGTTTGGCCCGGTAGAAAGTGACTCGTACCCAGCTTTCGCTTTTGCCGAGTATTTCGCCTATTTCGGCGAACGAGAATTCGCCGGATATTCGCATATGTACGATTTCCCGCATAGGTTCGCTCAAACGGTGAATGGCTCTATACAAGTCCATCTTGCTGCTCTGAAACAAGGCGGCTTCCTCCGGCGACCTGTTCGGCGAAGGGATATTCGCGTGCAGCTCATGGCTTGCATACTTTTTCTTTTTTTGAAGCTCCTGATACCAGATGTGCTTGGCGATCTGGCAAAGCCAAACGCTGATTTTGCAGGAGCCGTTATACGTATGAATCGAATATACGGCGCGGTAAAAGGTTTCCTCCGTCAATTCCTCGGCCGTATCTTCGTCATGGGTAAGGCTAAGCAAGTATCTGTAGACGCTTTTTGCATAATTTTTATAAATGTTCTCCATATCCTCCGCCACTCTCTCACCTCCTTAGACTATATATCTTCAAAATCCGTATTTCGTTACAGTCGGATCTACATTTTTTGAGGCCGTTTCAGGTCAACGGCCGTTGTTCGCCCAACGAGCCGATTCACGCAACATTCGTTTTGTTTCTATCGTTTTATTGTATGAGTGATGGACAGTGAATTCCATTCATGGAGGGAAGCAGAGCAGTTGAAAGCTTCAACGAAAACCAATTCATCAGCGTTTACGTCTATTTTTCCGGCCGGGAGGCCGAAAAGGGTCTGAAGGAGTTTGAGGATAAGACGGCAGGAGCAAGCTTGGAAGCGCACGGCAACAATCAAATGGCAAATGTTTTGCTTTTCTATGTTACGGGGAATGCCTCTAAAGATTATGATGGAGGGATTGCAGGTTACGAAATGACACGATTGTTTGATCCGAAAAAAGAAACATAACGCAGCGGCAGTCGAGGACTTTTCTTTCCGTCCCGGGCTGCCGCTGTCTCTTTTTTTCAATGCGAGTCCATCCGGATCATTATGATCTCAGTCCGGACCGCCCGTGCGCTACAAATCCTTTCGGCTGAACGCCCGGCACCCCAGCAAGAGCAAAACCGCCGCATACCCGACCGTATACAGCAGGAATGCATTCGAAGGGACACTCGGCATGGAAAAAGGCCCCATGTCGGCCACCGCCAAACCGGCCCAATCCGCTCCTCCCATAGCCTCGTAGAGGCTTCTTCGGTAGACCGAGTCCGTGGGCAGGAGCAGCCCGGTCAGCAGAATCAATTTGTCCAGCGCGGGATGGCTCCCTTCGTAGGTCGTTATCCCTTCGACCAGCCCGCAGAATAAGGCAAACCCGTACAGCAGGGCGGCGCAAATCCCGTTCCCCAGCATCGGCAAATAGACGGAGCCCAGCATGGCCAGCGTGAGAAGTAGGAGCGGCATCCAAATAAAGAGCGCGAAGCCGCGCAGCAGGTCCGCGGCAAGCAGGGGAAGTCCGGCCAGGCTGTGGACGGTCCATACCACGGAAACGAACAAGACTGCGCTGTACACGGCGATCCAGACGGCGTGGCCCAGCCATTTGGCCAGATACAGCTTCCAGCGGGGGAGGGGGCGGGCGGCGACGGCCAGCAGCAGGCCGTTCTCCTGTTCGCCCGTGACGGTCCCCATAGACGAAAAGAGCACAAAAAAAGCCGCCAGAAATTGTGCGAAAAAAAGCCCGAGCACCATCAGCACCATACCGTTCATCAAACGTTCGGCGGGGGAAGCCTGATTTTGCCCGACCACGCCGGCCAGTTCCCGAACCCCGAAGGCGAACAGGACCAAAAAAACGAGGGTCAATATTAGCGTGACCAGAAACACCCGCTTGCGGGTCAGCTCCTTGAACGTCGCGGAGATGTACATGGTCATTGCGGCACACCTCCTTGGCGGGACTTGGCCATCCGGAGAAACCAGGCCTCCAGGCTGTTCGGCTCGGGGCCGGATTCGTAGAGCGTCAGGCCGTTCCGGATGAACAGAGAGCACAAGTAGCCGGCCTGCTCCCGGTCGGTTACGCGGGCGGACAGGAGGGCGTTGCCGCTCTCGTCGGCCTCGACCAGGCGCAGCAGGGAGGAGAGGGTGCCGCCGACGGCGTCGTTCAGCTCCGCCCATGTGCCCGGGAGCCAGCCGCCAAGCCGGAAGCGCCAGCTGGTACCGCCGCCTCCGCCATCGCCGGTGCCGCCGAGCAGCTTGTGCAGAGGACCCGACGCCAGCAGCTCGCCACCGTACAGGAAGGCGGCTTCATCGCACAGCTCCTCCACATCCTCGAGCAGATGGGTATTGAGGAAAATCGTCACGCCATTGCCCCGGAGCCGTTTCAGCAGGCTGCGAATCTCGTAGCGGCCGACGGGATCCAGCGCCGAAGCGGGTTCGTCCAGGATGACCAGCTCGGGGTCCAGCAGCAGAGCCGAAGCCAGGCCGAGACGCTGCTGCATCCCCTTGGAGAAGCCGCCGACTCTGCGGTCCGCGGCTTCGGCCAGGCCGACCAGCTCGAGAATGTCCCGTACCCGGCTGCGGAAAGCGGGCGACCGCGTTTCCCGCGGGCGCAGCCCGCCCAGCTGACCATGGAAGCGGAGCACCTCCGCCGGGATCAGCCAGTCCTGAAAGCGGAACAGCTCGGGCAAATACCCGAGCTTGCGCCGTGCCTCCGGCCGGCCCAAGGGCTGCCCCAGCACGGTGGCCCGCCCGGAGTCGGGGCGGTGGAGGCCGGCAAGCATTTTGACGAAGGTGCTTTTGCCGGCGCCGTTGGGTCCCAGCAGGCCGAAGATGCAGCCCTCCGGCACCTGCAGGGTAATGGAGCGGCAGCCGCCGCGGCCGTTGAAAGTTTTGGTCAATTCCGCCGTGTCGATCATCATCATGGCTTGACAAGCTCCTCCGCGGCCTGCCGGAAGGCGGCTTCCGTCGGGAAATCCTTCGTACTGCCGCTCAGCAATCCCATCCGGTCCCCGTCGAGCCAGAGCACATAGCGATTCCCGCCGTTTACGGTCATAACCGCATCACGTCCGCCCAGCCGGAGGCTGGCGGTCACGCCGTCCCGGGCCGGAACCGGCAGGGTGCTCCGCCAATCGCCGATGGCGGCCAGCTTGGTCCGCAGGCTGTCCGGCAGCACGGGCAGCCCCAGTACCGCCTCGCGGACGGCAGCCGCATCGATGCCTTGCTCCATCGTCAGCTCCGGCTTGCCGAATTGGAGCAGCCGCACCGGCTTGCCCGACAAGGTGCCCTCCGAAGCGACGCCGTCCGGGATGTCCAGCCGGATGACTTTGCCGTCCGCTTCGGCAGGCAGGGTGGTGGCGCTGCCCAAACGGGTGAGCAGGCGGTTGACCGCATTTACGTTCAGGTTGAACGTAAGCGTGGCCGCCGGCTGGAAGGCGGGGGCGGCGGGGTTCTCCAGCCGGAGCAGAGGCGCGCCCATCCGTTTTTCCGCTTCCTCCCATGTGACGGTGCGGGCTTCCCCGCCACCCGATTGGGTTAACGTACCGTATTGGGCCAGGTTGAAGCTCCGGTCTCCATCGGGCGAGCCGCGCTCCAGAAGCCCGGAGATGGTCGCCATGTCGTCGGCCGTGATCCCGACTCCGACCATGTGCTTGATGCGGAAGGTTTGCTGCATGGCGGCCAGCGCCCGGTCCCCCAGGGGAGTGGCGAACAAGCCGATGGCCATGACGGCTGCGGCGACTCCGGCGGTCAGTCTCCGAAGTCTGCGCTGGGCCGGCATTTCCGTACGCCAGGCGCCGTTCGCCCCGCCAGCCCGTGCCGTGAGACCCGCCTCCGTCGCCTCGCCAACCGAGGACTCTAGCGTCTCTCGATATATTCTCGTTTGCTTCATTTCAATCGCACCATCCTTCTCGTGATCGTCTTCATTCCCGTCCAATCGTGCCTCGATCCTTGCTTCGTCCGAACGCGGACTTTCCTCCGCCTGCCTCCAAAACGCCGGTACCGGCTCCCGGGCCGCCAGCCTCTCGAACCGTTCCCAAGCCCGGTCCGTATCAAAATCCGGCTCCCCGCCGGTCCGCTTCTTTTCGTCCGCCATCGTGCCGCTCCTCCTCCTGCCCGTATTTTTTCTTCAGCCGTTCCTCCGCCCGGGCCAGCAGCGAGCCGACAATCTTCGGGTTAACCTCCAGCCGGAGGGCGATCTCCTCGTAGCTGTACCCTTCCTCCCGAAGCAGAAGGGCGGTCCGGTCCCGGTCCGAGAGCTTCTGCAGCACCCTACGGACCACATCTATTTCCCACTCGCGGATGACCTCCGTCTCTCCCGAAGGGGCGGCGCCTTCCGACCAAGCCGCCACACGGGCGGTTTCCTTTTCCAATAGCGTCTTGCCCGACGACCGATGTCTCAAATAATCGTAGCCGACCCGGGTCAGCACCCGGTGCAGCCAAGCGCCGACGGCCTCCAGCCGGTCCGGAGGGCTCCGGTAAAGCCGCAGGAACACCTCTTGGGCCAAATCTTCCGCCGCCGCATAATCGCCGGTCAACGCATAGAGCTTCCGCGCCACTCCGGGGTAATGCTCCCGGAACAAGCGCTGGAACAGCTCGGGTACTTGCGAGCCTTCCTCCATGTTGCCGCCGTCCCCCCTTTCGCTTATAAGACGGATGCCGGATCGATTTTGTAGCAGTGTAAAAAAACTTAGACGGCCATAACTTTCGTATCGAATCGCAGCTAATGCTGGTGAAGAAAAAGATATGCCGGAAGTTCGATTCGTGTATTCAACCGCAATCCGGGAACCTGCTACTATGAAGGTAAGTATAAATCGGACGAACGCCGCGACCGTGACTTCCGGTTTCTGTCGGACTGACGGCAGCCCGCGGGCATGAATGCGGCGATCAGATCCGGTGGGCTTTCCGGTATTCGGAAGGACTGATGCCCGTCTTTTGCGAGAACACGCGACTCAAGTAGTAGCCGTTGGCGTAGCCGCACACCGCTGCGATCGCATCGAGTGTCAGCCTCGTTTCCGACAGCAGGGCGCATGCCTTGTCCAGCCTGAGTTCGCTCACGAAGTCGCTTGGGTTGACGCCGAATTTGCGCCGGAATCGTCTGCTGAATTGGACGGTGCTCAAGCCGAGCCGGTCGGACAGTTGGTTGATGCCGAACGGTTGGTAAGCGTTTTCGATCAGAACCGTTCTCGCCTCGTCCATTAGCGGGTCGTCGTGCTCGGGCTTCGAATGGCGCCGGCTGTTCTCGTACTCCCAGCCGTACTGATGCCACAAATCGTGCACCAGGAAGTTCCGTCTTGCGACGGACGGAGCATCCATCCGGGATTTGAGCATGCGGAAGTACGCGCAATTGTTGGCGAAGCGCTGCTTGTCGGTGATTACGATATGCCCCGACGGGTTCGGATGCAGGCACTCATCGTCCCGGATGTCTTCGCCGGCCTCGCTTCGCCAGGTGAAGTACAGCACGAGGAACGTGGTAGGTCGAAGCATACCGCGCTTCAATGCCGTGTTCGGCGGACATAGCACGAGGCTGCCCTTCTCCGCGATTCCCCGATGCCTCCCGAGCTCGAAGCGGAAGCTTCCGGACTCCACGGCGAACAGCACCCACAGCGGGCTCTGGTCCTCGTCTTTCTCGAAACGGGCTTTGTCGCGCCAGCCGACCAAGGTGACGACGTGAGGGAGAAGTTCTTGGGGATGGTAGATAGGCATTCGGGCTCACCCTTATCTCGGAAAGTATGGGTCATCGATAAGAATACCGGATCGTCCTGCGAAAAGAAAGAGATTCCCGTAGCGGGATATGCGGGCGAACGACAAGAGGGAGAGAGTCGACATGACAGAACCAGCCAGGAGACGGACCGTATTGCGCGCGCAAGTGCTGATCGCCGGAGGAGGGATGTCCGGCGTTGCCGCTGCAATCGCCGCGGCGCGCAACGGAGTCGAGACGATCCTCGTCCAGGACCGTCCCGTCTTGGGCGGCAACGCCTCGTCGGAAATCCGCATGAACATCAGCGGCTCGTCGGTTAGAGGGAAGGCGCTGCAGACCGAATCGCGCGAGAGCGGCATCGTCGAGGAGATTTTGCTCGAGTGCGCGGTGCGCAACCCGCAGCGAAGCGCCAGCATGCTCGATCTGATCCTATACGAAAAATGCCGCACCGAGCCCAAGCTGACGCTGATGCTCAATACGGCGGTTGTCGGAGCGACCATGGACGGAAGCCGCATTGCGTCCGTTTATGCGAATCGGGAGAGCACCGAGGATTTTTTCGAAATCGAGGCCGATCTGTACGCCGACTGCACCGGCGACGGCAGACTGGGACACGAGGCCGGGGCGCTCTACACGACCGGTCGGGAGGCGGCCGGCGAATACGGAGAAACGGTGGCCGAGGAACGCCGTGACGGGTACAGGCTGGGATCCTCGCTCCTGTTCACGACCCGGGACATGGGGCGGCCGATGCCGTTTGTACCGCCGAAGTGGGCGCGCTCGTTCACGGAGGACGATCTGAAGTTCCGCCGGCACGACAGCTGGGAATACGGCTACTGGTGGGTCGAATTCGGCGGCATGCTGGACACGATCAAGGACAACGAAACGATTCGCGACGAGCTGCTGGCGATCATGCTGGGCATTTGGGACCATATCAAGAACAGCGGCCAACACCCGGAGTCTGCCAACTGGGCGCTCGACTGGTTCGGATTCGTGCCCGGCAAGCGGGAATCGCGAAGGTTCGTCGGCAAGTACGTGCTCAAGGAAAGCGATCTGGTCGAGGCGGTCCGGTTCGACGACGTAATCGCCTACGGGGGCTGGCCGATGGACGTCCATCACCCCGCTTGCATCGAGGCGACGGGCGAGAAACCGAACAAGGCGCCCTATACGCCTTATTTGTACGGCATCCCGCTGCGGTCGCTGGTCAGCTCCAATATCGACAATCTCATGTTCGCCGGCCGGAACATTTCGGCCACCCACGTCGCCTTCTCCAGCACGCGGGTCATGGCCACCTGCGCCTTGATGGGGGAAGGGCTGGGCACGTTCGCCGCCGTCGCCCTTCACCGCGGAATGCCGCTTCGCGAGGCTTGGCGGGATGCGGCGACGGTGAAGGAAGCGCAGCAGCGGCTTCTGCGGCAGGGGGCCTATCTGCCCGGCATCCGGCTGGAGGACCGCAACCTCGCCGCGGATGCCCGCATCTTCGCGTCATCCGAGCAAGAGGAGGGTCGGGCGGTCCAGATCGTCGACGGCCATGTCCGATCCGTGCACGGACCGAAGGGCGTTCGGCCGGACATGGCCGTGCCGGGCACGCACCGCTGGATGTCCGACCCGTCGGACTTGGCGCCTTGGCTGGAGCTGCACTGGGAGAAGGCCGTCGATCTGAAGCGGATCACGCTGGTGCTGGACGGCGGGCTGCATCGGCATCTGGCTTTGACCCATTCCGACATGCACTTCAAGACGATGGCATGGGGGGCGCAGCCGGAAACGCTGATGGAATTCCGCCTGTTGGCCGACGCCGGCGAAGGCTTCGGGGAGATCGCGCACGTGCGGGACAATTACGCGCGGCAGCTTGACTTCGATGTGGAGCTGCACGGGGTCCGGCGTCTCCGATTGGAGGTGATCGCCACCAACGGATTGGATCATGCCCGGGTGTTCGAAGTTCGATGCCTTTGACGAAAAAATTCATGGCAACACCAAAAGGGAGGTAGTCATCAAATGAATGTCTCACAAAAGAAGTCGGCACAATGCGGAACGGTATTCTTGCTGCTCGCCGCAACGTTCGCTTTGGCCGGATGCGGCAAAGGCGCGGGAACGTCGGACGCCCCGGCGCAGCAAGGCGGCGAGACGCCGAAGGTGAGCACGGAGCCGGTCACGCTGACCGCGGCGATCGATGACGTCATCGTCGACGCCGCATTGGAAAAGCTCATTCAGGACGAGCTCAAGGCAAGCCGCCCCAACATTACCCTGAACATCGTTCAGCCGACCAAAGGAAACACGCTGAACGATCTGATCGCGGCGGGAACCGTTCCCGATCTGATCTTTACGTACAACGGGCGGCTGTCCTCCTATGCGGATCGCGAGCTTCTGTACGACATGACCGAGCTGGCGAAGACGCATCAAATCGACCTGAGCCGGTTCGATCCGCAAATGATCGACGACGTCCGTAAATTTTCCGATAAAGGCGAATTGTACGGTATCCCGTACGGGACGAACTTTCACGCTTTGTATTACAACAAAGACATCTTCGACAAATTCGGGGTCGTCTATCCGAAGGACGGCATGTCTTGGGATCAGTTGGTCGATTTGGCCAAAAAGGTGACCCGCAGGGACGGCAATACGCAGTACCGCGGATTCGATCCGGGCGCCGGCATCTCCTGGATCTACCAGCCGCTCGGCATCCAGGCGGACGATTACAAATCCGGGAAAGCATCGATCAACAACGAGCAGTGGAAGAAAGTATTCGAACTCGTCCACACGTTTTACTCGATCCCGGGCAACGCTCCCGGAACTGCGGCGGCCGCCGACCAATTTCTGAAGGATAAGACTCTGGCGATGATCGGTTACACGAACTTGTTTTCGCAGCTCGAGTCCGCCGGCCAAAACGGCTTGAACTGGGACGTGGTCCAATACCCGAGCTATCCCGAGCGGCCGAACATCTACGGGAACGCCAGCGTGAACGTCATCACGGTGACGAAGACGGGCAAACACAAGGACGAGGCGATGCAGGTCGTCCGGGCGGCGGTTTCGGACAAGGTGCAGTTGGAAAGCTCGAAGCAGGGGAAAGTATCGCCGCTCAAGAGCGAGGCGATTCGGGCCGCATTCGGCAAAGGGCTCGATTTCCTGCAGGGCAAACAGCTGCAGAGCATATTCAAGAGCAAACCGGTCCCTTATCCGCTCTCCTCGCCGTATCGGTCCAAGTCCGAGTCGATCGCGAGCAAATATTTCAAAGAGTACGACAGCGGCAATATAGACGTCAACACCGCACTGAGCAAGGCGGAGGAAGAGATCAACAAGATGCTCCTGGAGGAGAAGGCCAAGCAGTAGCGAAACCTAGGGCGATCATTCGATGCATCGATTTGTAGGACGGCTGCAATGTTTGCCTGAAGTGATACAATTTGAAAGGCGAGAGGGCTGATCCGGCGTTCCCGCCTTCTTTGTTATCGCATAAGAAGCAGCGGGTACGCACAGGGACGCCGCGGCATTGAAATAAAATATATTCCGCATGAAAAAAAACTGCATGTTCCAGCATCGATCTCCTTTAGTAAGATGAAATGGAGAATAAACGGTAAAGCGGTCCGGAGGATCGGGAGGAGCTCGTCATGCGCGAAGGGAAACTGACTTTTTTTGGCGGAGTAGGCAAATCGGGAGGCGTACAGGTTCTTTACGGCAAAGGGAACGAGGCTGTATTGTTCGATTTCGGCGTGGAACACAGCAGCCTGCTGTTCCCCAAGCAGCTGACGCTGTACGAGCCTGTAGGAGCGACACCCGGACGCGAGCTGCGGCAATATTTGCTGGGCGGTATGACCGCCCCGCTGCTTCAGCTGTACGATCCGGAGCATATCAGGGGACTGGATACGGCGAAAGTGCGTCAGGTTTGGGGCGACCGCGATTTTCCCCATTACGGGCAGATCAGTCTGTTTGTCGGCCATATGCATACGGACCATATTGCCGTTCTGCCTTACGCAAAATCGGATATTCCCGTATATATGAACCGCGACGCTTTTTCCTTGTATCGGGGAATGGTCGCAGGGGGGCATATTTCGGATACCGCGGCGCGCATTACGGCATGCGACGATCTGAGCGTCGTCGATTTCGGCGAATTTACGATGCAGATCGTCGAGATGGACCACAATGCGACCGGAGCGGCGGGGATAATTATCGACGACGGCAGCCATAAAATCGCATATACGGGAGACTGGCGGCGCCAAGGCAAGCATCCGGAGCGGATCGACCGGTTTATCGAGCTTTGCCGCAATAAGGGGGTCGACCTGCTGCTAACGGAAGGAACGCGGCTTCCGGCCGACCCGTCCGCCGCGGTGTCCCGTCAAATGACGGAGGACGAGCTGCTGGCCCGATACTCCGATATTGTGGACGAAGCGGACGGGCTCGTATATTTGCAAATGTCGCCCCGGGATCTCGAGCGAATGGCCGATATGATCGCCATTGCCGCGGAGAGAGGGCGAAAAGTCGTCATGGAGGCCTCCCATGCCGTCATCTGGCATACGGCCAATCGCGAGGGCTTGCGGATACTGGAAGGGCATCCCGCTCTCGAAGCGGATATTCAGATCGTAGACGCGACCGTGACGGACAAGATGGCGGCGCCGTACAAGACGATTTCGTTGGAGCGGCTGGCCGAGCGAAAACACGAATACGTGTACTTTTTCAAATTTCCCGATCTTGCCCATATGATCGAACTGGAAACGCTCGGCAATTTGCCGGGGCGTTCGCATTTCATTCAATCCGATTACAGCGTTAAGCTCGATCATCCGGATATGGCGAAATATTTGAACACGTTTGGAATTATCGGCCATACGCTGTGCAACGGGGGGCACGCGCATCCCGAGGCGATCGCCGATATGATCGAGCGGATCGCTCCCAAAGCGGTCGTCACCCTGCACAGCCGCCATCCAAGATCGCAAAATACGAGAGGAATATACGCCTATTACCCGGAAAAAGGGGAGACTGTGGCGGTTTCGTCCATCCTGGCGTCCGCAGTCGGCGCCGGAAACCGATAACAAACAGAAAGCTTACTGAGGGAGCATACAGAAAATGGTCGCGATAACTTTCGTCAGACACGGCATTACCGATCACAATATTGAAAAAAGAGCGCAAGGTCATACGCAAAATCCGCTGAATGCCGAAGGGAGAGCGCAGGCGGCGTCGGTTGCCAAGCGGCTCTCCGAAGGGCAGTGGGACGCGTTCATCTCGAGCGATTTAAGAAGAGCCCGGGAAACGGCGGAAATCATTGCCGCGGCGATCGGCAAGCCGGTCGATTTTTTCGATCCGAGGCTGCGTGAAATGGATCGAGGGAAAATCGCCGATACGACCGAACAGGAACGGGTTGCACGATGGGGGGACAACTGGAAAGAGCTTGATATGGGTCAGGAATCCCAGGAGTCCATGCGCTCGCGCGGAATCGGCTTTATCCGGGATATGGCGTCGCGTTATGCCGGTAAAAACGTGCTCGTCGTCACTCACGGTTATTTCCTCGGGCAAACGTTAAAGGCATTGATGAACGACGAAACGACCGGCAACGAATTGCGCAATACTTCCGTCACCACGATCGCGCATAACGGCGGGAAGTGGGAGTATTTGCTTTACGATTGCGTCAAACATTTGGATGAAACGAATAATGCTTCAGCGAGCTAATACGTGATAGAAGAACCGGTCCCCATGACGACAGGAGGGCCGGTTCTTTTTTTGCGCATGGGCAGGCTTTTGCAAGCCGTACGGAAAGCAAACTGTAAAGCAGCCGCCGCCGCCGGTTCCATAAAGCTTGCGCATCCATGTGGAAGGATCGGCTCCGATATTGAAATAAAGTATATGCTAGATGAATAAATACTGTATGGACAAGAGCTGAACAAGCTGTTCTATTGAAATAAAAGCCTGATTTACAATATCTTCACGGCGATTTAACAGAGTATGCGAATTGGATTGCTATACTCAAAGTGCTTATTGGACAAGCGGAACAATCGGGTACTTGTCATTGGGGTAAAGGAGCCTATCCGCATTTTGTAAAGGGAGGTTTTTACTTTGAAAAGCACTTTGAGGAGCACTTCGACATGCAAGAGGATTCCATTATGGCTGGGCATGTCGATCCTGGGAACCGCGGTTTTGGCAGGCTGCGGATCGGAGCAAGCGGGGGGGGTAAGCGGAAGCGGACCGCGGCCCGCATCGGCGAAAGCCGCGGACACGACGCCCGTAACGCTCAAGTTTGCCGTACATTTGCCGATTACCGAAGAATTTAAGCAGCTGTATATCGAGCCGGTCAAAAAGAAGTATCCCCATATTACGTTGGAGCTGATGAGCGCCGGCTCGTTCAAGGCGTACGATGAACTCATTGCTACCGGCGAGCTTCCGGATCTGTACATTTCGTTTAACGGCAACATGCCGGGCTTAAAAGAGCGGGCCATCAACATGGACATGAAGCCGCTTTTTCAGAAAAACATGGTGGATTTGAACCGGTTCGAGCAAAATTACTTGGACGATATTCAATATGCAGCGACCGAAAAAGGCGAATTGTACGGCCTGCCGATCGAAACCGGATTTCATGCACTGTATTACAACAAGGACATTTTCGATAAATTCGGCGTCCCCTACCCGAAGGACGGCATGACCATGGAGGACGCGACGGAGCTGGCCAAGAAAGTGACCCGGATCGATAACGACGTGCAATATCGCGGCTGGGACATCGGGAGTATCGTTAGAATGGCTCAACCTCTCGGGCTGGAGTATATCGACCGCAAAACGGAGAAGGCGATCCTGTCCGGCGAAAGCTGGAAACGCGTGTTCGAGCTGGGCAAGCAAATTTATTCGATTCCCGGCAACGAACCGTCGAAAGATTCGAAGAAGAACGGGCTGAACGGGTTCATCAAGGATCGTTCCATTGCGATGTTGAATGAAACCAGCAAGTTCTCGCAGCTTAAAGAAGCGGACGGACTCGATTGGGATGTCGTACAGCATCCGTTTTACAAGGATAGACCGAATATTTATGGAAATTCGACGGTATATATGGTAGGAGCCGTTCCGACAACCAAGCATATGGATCAGGTTCTTCAGGTGATCGAGGTGTTAACCTCCGATGAAGTGCAGATGAACGTTTCCGGATCCGGCCGAATATCGCCGCTTAAAAACGAAGCCGTGAAAAAGGCGTTCGGGCAGGGCGACCCCGGTTTGAAGGATAAAAACATCGCGGGCATTGTGAAAAGCGCGCCGGTGAAATACCCGATTTATTTGTACAGGGAAATCGCCGAACCGCTCACGACGAAAAAGTTCGATGTATACTTGAAGGGTACGGACGATGTGAATACGATGCTGCGAGAGCTTGACGAGGAAATCAATAAAGCGGTTGAACTCGCAAAGACCCAAAAATGATGCCGTCTTGGCCGTCAAGCCCATTTGCGCGAAAGGATGATCCGATTTGAGGCTTTCAACGACAACAGGCACGTTCGGTCTAACCTTGTCGGGAGGCTATACCCCTTACAAGGAATCGATCGGGAGGTTAAAGGCGGCCGGATATCATGTGCTGGACATTAATTTTTGCCGGGCGCTGACCGGTCAAACCGATTTGGTCCGAGACGACTGGGAGCCATTGATGCATGAGCTCCGAGATGAGGCGGAGAAGCTGGGCATCGAGTTTACGCAGTCGCATCCCGTCTTTTTGCCGGGACATGCCAACGAACAGCCGGCGGAGCGGTTGGAGGTGTACCACGAGATGATGCGCCGTTCCATTATCGCCAGCTCCATTCTAGGCGTGAAATGGGCGGTCGTCCATCCCCAGGAGGACAGGGCGAAAACGGCGCTCGATGCGGAGGCGTGCATCAAGGACAATGTGGAGCATTTCTCTCCCATTGTCGAGCTCGCCGTCAAGTACAATGTCGGTATCGCGTTCGAAAATATGATCGAAAGGGAAACGTCGAAGAGGCGGTTTGCCAGCCATGCAGCCGAGCTCGCCGCGCTGATCGACGTCTGGGGCGATTCCCGGGTGGGCGCATGCTGGGATTTCGGTCACGCCAACTTCCTGTACAAGGATCAGCGCCCGGCGCTCCGAACGCTGGGGAAGCGGCTCAAGGCGACTCACGTAAACGATAATTACGGCAAATCGGATGAGCATATGTTTCCGTTTCACGGCTCCGTAGACTGGCGTTCGATCATGCCGGTGCTCGTCGAGATCGGATACGAGGGCGATTTTACGTTTGAGACGCACAAAGAGTTTAACGGTTTGCCCGAGCCTATAAAAGACTCGTTGGCGAAGGTTGGTTACGATATCGGCCAATATTGTTTGACCTTAACGCAAGCGTAACTTTTTCAGATCCCGTAAAAGTGGCCTCCGTCCGTTCATTCGGACGAAGGTTGGACGGAGGTTTCGTTAAATAGGGAAGCCGATCAAATGCGATCGGCCCCTTTTTATTAGTAATGAATATATTGGCGGGAACATTCCATTTCGTTTCCAACCGAACTCGCCTAGAGGCGGTAAGTTAACAAGAACCGATAGCGGTCGCGGATCGACCATAGCAAGTATAAATGGGCCGCAAACAATCCGAGTACCGGCATCAGCAACTGCGAATCGCGAAAAAGGTGGAATGCGGCGATATTGACGGTAAGCGGGAACAGCGCGGCCAGACCAAGCGGAATAAATCTGCCCCAGAGCAGAAGCAAACCGCCGACCAGCTCGACGGCTTTCTCCATGAACAGCAAGTAGCCCGTTCCGAGCAGCTCGAGGGCTTCCGGGCTTTCCGGAAGAAAGGACTCGAGTCCCCAAAACACGAAAAAACCGTTGATGCCCGCAGCCGTAAATATAAGCCCTACGGCATAACGAACAAAATGAAAAACCGGACGAACATGCACGTACACCATCTCCTTTTCTAATTACGATAATTTGTATCTTAATTATAGTAGTAATGCAAAATTTGTCAACGATAATTCAGATATTAGTTGTCGTGATTTTGTCGCTTTGATACAATGGAGTCGTCCATTAATCGGGGAAGGAGATCCGATCCTGTCATGAATAACTCGCTAAGCGTGGAGTACGCGCTGCACAGCGTATCGATCTTGGCCGCCATCCCTCCGGACATGACGGTTAACGTTAAGCAATTGGCCGCTTTTATGGGGCTTGCTCCTTCGTATTTGGCGAAATTGTTCACCCAGCTTTCCAAAGCCGGTATCGTCCGCAGCAGCGTCGGCAGCAAAGGGGGAATCAAGCTCGGCCGACCGGCGGAGGACATCTCGTTTTACGACGTCTTCATCGCGGTCAACGGCCGCAAGCATATGTTTCAATGCTCGAACATACGCGCTTATACGCTCGGCTATGAGCCGGCTCCGGGGATGTGCGAAATTCATGAACAGATGTGGGAGGCGGAGGAGAAAATGTACGCCCATTTACGCGGCGTCAAGGTATCCTCGATGGCCGAGACGATTTATGCCAAATTGAAGCCTGAAGAGCGTAAAGAGCGCCTCGAGATGCTCCGACAACTAACCAAGCCGTAATCGCCGGGCCTGGCGGGAACAACCGTCGAATGACGAAGGCGTGCGCACCTGTTCGGCTTGACTGCAAATCGAAGACTTGGAGATGATCGATCTTGAATTCATTCCTAACCCATATACGCGATCTGGCCCCCGGAGAAATCGGCTCGATCCTCGCAGAGCTGTTTCGCCTAATGGAGCTTGAGTCAGCAGGAGGCGACGACGGGCGGAGGAAGCTGGCGGAACAAGCGGTGCAGCTCTGCAGCGACCGCTTGCAAGAAGCTCGCCAAAGGATGCTCGAGGCCGAAGCGTCGCAAAGCGACATCCATGTCGTGTTCAGTTTGTCGGATGCCGGATTGCTGAAAGTCACCCTGAATGAGCTAGGGATGAGACATAAGAGCCGGGTGTTGGCCTTTAACGACATTTTTTCTCTCGGTCCCCTGGATCGCCTGGAGCTTGAAGAAGGACGGAGACGCAGGCTGCAGTGGTTCGACGAACGTGATCCGCGGCACGGCTATTACGATCTGTTCAACCGCGAGTGTCAAATCAAGAACGTCAAAGATCAGCTGGAGCAAATCCCCGAGAGCAAATCCATTACGATCTGGTGCGCGAATAATGCCCATGATCAAACGGGGCTGCGCTTCGTTTTGCACGTTTTAAGGGAAAGAAAGCAGCCCGTTCGTATGTTGAACGTGTCCGAGCTGTACGAGAAGATATCGGCAGAAGAGCCCCCCTATGCGCTGGGTTTGACCGAAAGAGAATCTTTTCGACAAATCGTAAGCCGTTTCAATCATGTCGATCCACTGGATTCGGGTCAAAGACGTCGCCTGGGAGCGGAATGGCTGGAATTGTCGGCCCAAGGGCATACGCTCCGGCTATGGGACGAAGGCAAGATCGTCGGCGCTGGAGAAGAGGCGTTGGACGATTTGATTATGTCCGTGATTTCACAGCTGCAGCGGGGGGAGACGGCGGACGAATATGTCAAAGGGGGGAAAGTGGTCGGCCATATTTTCCATCGCTTGCGTCAACTTGTCAGCTCGGCCTTCATCGAGTACCGCATTTGGATGCTGATCGGCGAGGGGCGGCTGTCGTTCAAGGGGCTTCCATATGCCATGCATCAATATTCGGTCAGGCTTGCCTGACATTAAAAATGTCCGATCTCTTCAATACCGAAGGATGGCGTCCTTGAACGGTTTGAAGAAGACGGGATTGTCGCCGGACGATATGAAGGACTCATTCAAGAGGGCCAATGCTTCTCGAGGGGAAACGGATTCGCACGGCGACGAGGATCTCCGGACGATTGCGAGCCGCAATATCCTATGTCGACGCAGGGGATGCATTACAGAAAAAAAAAGAGCTCCGATTCCGTCCGGGCGGACGGAGCCGAGCTCTTGTTCGGTACGACGGATATCGGCGGAGCTACCCGGTATCTTTTTGTTTCGCTTTTTTCTCGCGTTTCAGACGCGACTTTATGGTTTGGTACAGCTGATGGATCGATTTCGATTCTTTCGTTAATAAGGGTCCTAATACAGCCAGTATCAGTACATATAACACGGCGAACGATTGGATGGCCGGCATTAAGCCTCCGGCTTTGCCTATATTCGCCATTATGATCGAGAATTCGCCCCGGGATACGAGCGTAAGGCCGACGTTCAGCGACGCGCGCGGGGAAACGCCGGATAATCGTCCGGCAATCGCTCCCGCCAGCAAATTGCCGAGAATCGTCAGCATGACGGCGATCAGCGCCATGCCGACCGCTCCGCCGAGCGAGGACGGCTCGATGGTCAGCCCGAACCCGAAGAAAAAAACGGCGCCGAAAAAATCGCGGAAAGGCAATACGTGATGCTCGATCCGCTTCACATGGGCGGATTCCCCGAGCACAAGCCCGATCATTAACGCTCCGATCGCCTCCGCTACGTGAAGGGTCTCCGAAAAGCCGGCCACGAGAAACAGCATCGTCATCACCAGGAGCAGAAACAGCTCGGAGGATTGGATATTCAGCGCAATGTCGAGATATTTGATCACCTTTCGTCCGATGATCAAGAAGACGACGATAAACAGGAGGGCGGACAGGGAGATGAGCAGCACGCCGCCGAATGAGGTTGCCCCGCTCAAGACCAGACCGGTCAAAATGGAAATATGAACGGCGATAAACAAATCGTCAAACATGATCATGCCCATGATCAATTCCGTTTCCGGATTGGCCGTTCGCTTCAAATCAACGAGCACTTTGGCGACGATGGCGGTAGAAGAGCTGGTCATAATCCCGCAGACGACCAGCGTTTCCTTAAGCGGCAAATCCATGATCCAGCCAAGCAGAAGGCCGGAAACGAAGTTCAGTCCGACATAAAACGAACCGCCGACGAGAATCGCTTTGCCGGACTTCAGCAGCCGGGCGACGGAAAATTCAAGTCCCAAATAAAACAACAAGAACAAAATGCCGAGGCGTCCCATAAAATCGATAAACGTCGAGCTTTCGATAAACCTTAAATCGATGATCCAAAAATGCGGAGCGTGCGGGCCGACGGCCATCCCGACCAGGATGTAAAAAGGGATGACCGAAAAGCGCAGCTTCGTGGATATGAATCCGACCAGTGTGATCAGGGCAACGGCAAGACCCACCTCGAAAATAAGCATATCCATTAGTTACAAGCTCCCGTTGAAAAGCAATTGCTTAAGTTCCTTTAAGTGCATGCGTTCCCCGGCTACGACCAAGGTCGATCCGGCCGAAAATACGTAATCCGGCCCGGGGTTCATACATTTTTGATGATTTTTCTCGATGACGGCGATGATCGTTGCCCCTGTTCTCCGCCGAATATCCAATTCCCCGATCCGCTTTCCGATACACTGCGACAACGGCTCGATCCGAAGCCATTCGATCAGCAGGCCGTCCAGCATCATTTCCTGCGTTTCCAGCTGCTTCGGCCTGTACGTGATGCCCGACAATATCCCCGATACCGCCCGTGCTTCCTCGTCATCAAGCGTGATGATCGACATAATCTCGTCGGGATCGTCGGGATTCAAGTGATACAGCTCGCGTCGGTCGTCGTTATGAATGACGATAACCAGCTTGTCGCCGCTGCGGGAATCGAGGCAAAATTTACGGCCGATGCCCGGCAAATCCGATTCTCTAATATTCAAGTTCCGCTCCTCCTTTCCCGGTTGCTGGAGAAGCGATACATTTCGTTATGCGGACTATGGATCATTATAAGAAACGCCTCCTATGCAAATAATGCGAACCCGGACCGCGCGAAAGCTGCGGGACTCCATGACAATCTCCTCCTTTGAATGTTGTGCGAACAGACCTCCGGGGAGAGGTCTACTTCAAATCTTACCAGACGATAGAAATAAGTCCAGTGCGGAAAAAACATGAACCGGACCGACGCCCTTGGCCGCGGAAGGATCTCGGCCCTTTACCGTCGAATCAAAAGGGGAGCGGCAAGTGACGGACGAGATGTACCTCACAACCTTGACGATGGAGTGACGACATATGGAACCGAGACAAGCGACCGAAATTCCGCAATGCCCGGTATGCGGCTTCCGAATGAAATGGTGGTTCGCCAAATGGAAATGCTTCAATTGCGGCCAATGGAACGGCTGCTGCGGAGACAGCACCGGCGATCCCGGCGGCTTGTGGTGCGAGACGCGGGACGCGAAAGAGCCGGCCGAATAACGGCCGGCCCCGAAGGGTCGTCGCAGCGAGCGATGGATAACGAACCGGTGTGTGCTTATAGGCGGAAAAACGATCGTTTTTCAAAGCTAACGAATCCGAATATCGTTATCGAGCCGAAAAGGGAAGAAAACGATCCGATTCGCGGGTGATAACGTTACAGGAGTTCGTTACATATTCAAAACGCCGCATTCGGCTACGATAACGATCGCTCGATTCGTTAGCCTTATGTCGGAAACCGGAAGAAGCCGCGGAAGCTGTCAAACGTGTAGCAAGGATGCATCCGCTTAAAGTCCTCGGTCAGCCCGCAAATTAATCCTCTCAAACAAGGAACACCCCCTCTTCCATTTTTCGTCCGGCTTGATAATGCACTTTTGCGCTTCGGTTACCTGAAAAATATAAATAACCAAGAAGCAAAACCGGTCATCGATATGTTCGCAGCGGTCCATACTTTGCTTCATGAGCGGGTTTATGAGAATTTGCTTCATACTTCAGGCTACCGTTATATGGAAACCGGCATGATCGGGAGATACTTTTTTGCATAAGAATACGCGGGAGCGCGAACGCATCATCTGCATATTTTGCCGCGGGAAGGATTTTACGAAAGAAATGAATTCCTATTTCGCGACTACCTTCGGGCTCATCCCGATTGGGTAAAGGAATACGGCGAACTTAAACGCAGGTTGGCCGATCAATATTATGCGGACCCTGACGGCTACACACGGGCAAAAACCGCCTTTATCCAACGTGTTGTCGATTTGGCGCGAACCGAGAGGGGAGCTGGAGAGCAAGCTTCCGGATTTTATGCAGGAACTGGCGAAGGCATCGCGTGACCAGCAGATTCTCGTACTTGGTACGATCATGAATACGATCGGCAAGGCCAACGTACCCGGAGCCGCTTCCCATCCGTCGCTGGAAAACGACGTAAGCCTACCGTTCATACGAATCGATGAAACCGGACTGACCTTGTGGGCGAATCATAAATTCGCTTTTGTCGCTACAGCACCGTTTTTGCGCGAAACCGTTCAGACCGTTGCGAAACGAACCGATTTTCCGCTGAATATCGCTTCACCGCATTTTTGGAAAATCGTACTTGCCTTGCTTCCGGATACGGACCGCTTGTCGCCGAACTTCACCATCGAGGAATCCAAGCTCCGCTCTTTGCTTCCGGAAGACGTTCCATTTGAAAACATCATGTCGGAATATATCGACCTGGGATACATTGAACGCGTTCGCGGCGGATATCGGTTGAATATGAAAGCGGACATTGCCGTACGCCTGTTCGCTGCCATGTTTGGCATGCTGGATAAAGTGGCGATCGTTTCGACCGGCTACTCGGCAACAAAGCGTTGAGAAGTGACCGTTTGTCCGGAGTCCGTCGCCGATTCGGATTATGGGGGCAGTCAAGCTTGCTGCTCGCGATTCTTTCCGCGTGAAGCTTAACCGGGCGGGATGAAATAATGGAGCCCCCGCTTCCTCCTGCTCCCGGAGGAACGGAAGCTCCGGAAGCGAATCAAATCGCTTCCGGCTAATCGATTTGATCGAGCGATATGCGCAGTCCCTGCACGCGCCCGGATGCGGCCGGTTCGAACAAGCTTAAGATCAAATCCGTGCCGCCGAGACGGTCGGAATAATAGAAGGACGGAATGCCGTAACGTGCGATGCGGCCGGTGTCGAGATTCAAACGGACCAATTGGTTCGCCAGGCCGGGGTCGTCATTTTCCATCGACGCCCATCTTCCGCCGGGCTGCAGGGTGAACAACAGGCGATTCCGATCCAGCATAATCCGGCCCAAGTCGGCGCCGTCTTGGCGGAACAGCTCCCGAACGTTTCCCGATCCAAGATCGATGTCCAGAATGCGGTAGCCCTGCACCATATACAGGCGGCTTTTTTCTTGGTCCAGGATATAGCTGTTCTCGCCCGCGGGAGTAGTATCGTAAATGCCGTCGGGCTCTGCGCGATCGAATCGGATCGCCCGAAGGAAGCGGCCGTCGGCCCGGCGAAATTGCAGCATGAGGTGATCCGAGAAGGCGAGTACGCGATCTTTGTACGGCAGGATCCGGAAGGCCCCGTATGCATTCTCCAGATGGCTCGCATAGTAAGACCGCAACGTGTTCGTATCGCTGCGAAATTGATGCAGGTAACCGGATTCATAGTACCAAAGGAGCCCGGAGCGCGCATCCTCCCAATACGCGGAAGGCATAACGGGGACGACGGTTTCCGAATCGGCCGATGCGGGGGAGAAGGCGCGTTCCCGCTTGCTGTCGAGACGAAGTTCGAGATCGAAGCGATACGTCCCGTCAAGCGCTTCGACCGACAGCGCATTGCTCTCGGTAAGCGCGATGGAAGTTGGAAGAAGCAAATTCGTTTCGCCGACGATTTCGAAGTTCTCATCCAGCTTCAAGAGACGATCCTTATACGTATCCGCTACAAACCAATGGCCGAACGCATGTAAAAAACTTTCCGCGGTTCTGCAGCCGCTGGCGTTACTGATGGAGCAGGAAACGCCGACCGGCAGTCTCGCGACGTACTCGAGGCGATGCAAGGGCTCGAGTTCCGGAACAAAGCGGGCCAGCCGGTCGTACTGCAGCACATACCAAGTGTCCTGATCCTCGTAAAAGGTCGTGCTGCTCCAACCGTCGCCGCTTCCCGAATCTGCCAGCCTGTCGAGTTCTTCATTCAAGGCGGCTGGAATCGAAGCGGGCCACCGATCGGGATTGAATATGGAGAAAGGAACACGGCGCTCTTCGAAGTACGTGGAAGACGTTAACGGTTCCGTCGGGATCGGGACGCCGTCCAGCTTTGCGCGGATATGCAAATCCGCCATTTGCGGGGCGGGGGTCCGGATATTGGACAAATCTTGAAGCGAGATTGGAAAGGCGCTCCCGTCCGTCTTCCTAACGAACTCCAATCGGGTGCCCGAACGGCCGGCATATGTCAGCCCGTCCAGCGGCAATGTCGACATATGGAGTTTCGCACCGCCGCGGACGAATTGGTAGGTTGCCGTTTCGAGCCGGGAATCGGTCAGCCGGTACAGCGAATAGTTGTTGCGCGCAATCCAGCCCGGGGTCCCCAGTTCGGGATCCCAAGGATACAGCCACGATTGTTCGGGAAAGGTCATATACGATGCGTCGTCGTCGGATTTCAGCAGCAGGGCGAACCGTTCATCGCCCGCCTTCTCCGCTGCGAACGAAATCGATGAATCGAAGGCGAGGCCTGGATAAAACACCGCACCCTCGAACGGCTCGGTTTGATAAAAGAGGGTGCCCCCTTCGCTGCGGAAGCTGCGAATCGGTTGCGTCGGCGTAGGAATCGTTCGGTCGGCAACGAGAAGAGAGATACGGTCCGACGGTTTTTGCTGACGAATCGGATCAGTGGCGATCCGATCGGGCGGGAGGATGGAGCTCACAAAACGTACCGTATCCGAACCGGGCGTAAGCATATACTCGTTCCGTTCGCCCGATGACCAGGTTTGGATAAAAAGCCGTTGCGGTTCTTCGATCGCACGGACTTGGATGACTTTTGCAGGCGCAATATCGTTTTGACCCATCAAGCTGACGGACGCTGCCGGATCGTTGTCGAGTGGCAGGCGAATATAGGTCCACCGATGGACGCGGGTTTCCCCCGCCGTCGGAGCGGCTTCGGGTGCGCCCCCCAGCAGCATGCCGTTTTCCCCCGACCACCGTTTCATTTGCAGCTTTTCGGGGAAATTCACCAATACTCCTTGATCGGTTCCTTTGCGGGCATACCTAAGTTCGCCGTTGTGGACATAGAGCAGCAGATCGTCCGTCCGATGCAATACAACGGGGGAGTCGACGTGGGAAAAAAATTCGCCGGCTGCATCGCTCCACAGAAGAGCCTCCTCCCAGAGCCCCGCGTTCTCGAGGAGTGGCGTATCATCGCCTTTCTTCGATTTGTCCGCCTCCGCTTGTTCCGTCCCGACCATTTTCTGGGCGGGAAGCGATTGGTACGCTACCGCCGAACAGAACAAAGCCCCTGCGGCGGCGCAGCCGCTAAGCAGCCAAACCTTCCAGCGCTTTCTCCTCATACCGCTACCTCCCGTTCCACCGACATGAAAACATTTACCATCGAATAGACGACGCGTTGTCGGAAAAGTTGCGGGAGAACGAATTTCGTTCCGAATTGGATATTTTCATGCAACGATGATACATTTTTGCCTTCAATGGCATCAGCAGTATACGGACTGCGAGACAGTTGGATTTGCCCGCCCGGGTGATCGAGATGCTTTCGGCAATAAGGTGCGCGGATACCGGGCGCAGTCTCTCGGTTGTGCTGCCGCGGCGATTAAAAAAGTCGTGGACACCTTTCGATCCGGAAGAATGAAAAGGGAAACAAGGAGGGGGGAGGGCATGTCCCCGAAACAATCCGGGACCTATCGGCCGACTTGGACCCAAGCGGTACAAACCGTAGATGGACGAGCTCGTTCGGGGAAACGCCATTGCATTGGATTTACAAAATATATCGTAGAGGAGACCGCTCATGGACTATCAGAAAATCAAATACATTGAGAATGTGCAAATTCCCGTAAGCAATTTGGAGCAATCGATCGCCTGGTACGAAACCAACCTGGGCTGGCGATTAAAGGGACGCGGGAACGAACGTCTTGCTTTCATGGAAATAAACCAGCATAACTTTGCGAATTTGTGGCAGACGGACGAGGAAACGAACGTAAATTTTCACATTGACGGAGAGCCGATGCCGGCGTTCGTCATGGTTACCGAGCATATCGACAAACTCCACGAAGATCTGAAAAAAACCGGTACGGCCATCCTTCAGTTTTCGAACGAAGGATTTGCCAAAGGATTGAAGTTCAAAGATCCGAACGGCAATACGATGCTTGTGCTGGAGTATCAATGAGCGAAAAGAACGCCGGTCGCTAGCCGGCGTTCTTTTCTTTATGCGCTCGGCATGGACGTCTTCCGAAGAGGGGAGAGCTCCCCGACATTAATTCGGTACTTACAGACCGTCTCTGATCATATTCATATAAAAGAAGAAAACCGTGAGAAGGAGTGCAAGCCGGTTGATAAAAGTAAAAGTCCGATTACGGCCTATTGCAAGTAAGCTCAACTTGCCCACCGTTTTGAAAACAACGATACTTCCGGGCGATTCGACCGAAAGATTATTTATTGCGACCCAGGTAGGAGAGATCTTTTACATAGGGAACGGTGCGATAAGGACTTTTTTGGATATTCGACCGCGAATCCTTAAACTGGGGGTTTCTGGCGGAGGCTACGATGAACGGGGATTGCTCGGACTTGCATTTCATCCCCAATTTTATTATAATGGTCTTTTCTATCTTCATTATTCGGCAGCAGGAACGCAAGGCCCGGGTGCTTTTTCCGAACCTTTTACGCCGAACCCGTGTGATCCCGGAACTTTAAGCCTAAGGTGGATCAATAGAGAAGCTCAATACGATCATATCGATACGGTTGAAGAATGGATTTTGCAAACGAACGGTCAGCCCCAAAAACGACGGACCCTACTAAACTTAAGAAGACCGTTTTTTAATCACAACGGCGTCAACAGCTTGAACTTTTCGCCTGAAACGGGAAAGCTTGTTTTAACAACCGGAGACGGCGGGTCGGGCTACGATCCGTTCAATTTAAGCCAGAACGACATGGAGATCGCCGGCAAAATTATAGAGATCGATGTAAGCAAGAATACATTTATAGATAATCCACCGGTAGTCACACGATTTAATGAACTGCCCGCATCGATTCAGGAAACGCTTACGGTAATAGCCAAAGGGGTTCGCAATATACCCGGAATTTCATACCAAAGGTTTTATAATCAATATATCAAATATGCGGGAAATGTCGGACAAGATTTGGTAGAGTCGATTTTTTCATTCGTCCATTATAAACCCATTCCGGTAACCCGGCTTATTCAAGCTTCTTTCCTGAATTCCGAATCCGACCAGGAAGGGTTTATTAACTTTGGCTGGCGAGGGTGGGAAGGTGCTTTTCCTGCATCGGTGATCAGGGGCTGCACTGCAAATCCGACTATGGATGAGAAAACAATTGCTTATTACGATGAAGCCGTTCGAACTTCGGCAAGGCGACTTCTGCCTTTAACCGGCTATTTTCATCAAGATCCCCGACCCGATAAATTTGGAGGAACCGCACTTACGGGTGTCCAGCCCTATATGGGGAATGGAATACCCGGTTTAACGGGCAGCGTTGTGTTTACCGATCTTGCCCGGAATGAACATTCCCAACCTCCGGTAAGAGGGGTTTTAGCTTATACCAGGGTTAAACCGGATTGTAAGCTGCATGATTTTAGCGTTATTGAAACCGATTATCCGTATGGATCTCAATCCGCTTATTATGTCAGTTTGGGAACGAATATGGATCAAACCAGACTATATTTAGGGGTTTATGGCTCCATGAACGTGACTGACTTTAACCAAGGCACCGTTTTTGAAATTGTTCCATAGGGATAACAGCGCGATCGAGGTCGGCGTGCAGGAGCTTTGGCCGAGCTTTTCTCGCGCCGCTTTCTCATAAGGTTTTGCAACTATTTGCTCATGAAAAACAGCTCGTCCGCAGCAGGATCAACAATATTGCAGTAGGGGATCGCCCTTAATCAGCCAAGAGGCTGTTTAGGGCGATCTTCGCTTAAGCTGCATGCGGATCAGTTACGTATCGATTTCGGCAATCTTATGATCTCGTCTTTGGGAAGTCCATTGACGGTTATGCCGTACAGGACGCGTTAGCCTCCCCAGACATGACGAAAAATAATAAACTTGACTGCTGGTTAAATCTGTTTTACCATCAAATGGGAACGTTTGTTCTAACTAAGGGAGGAATGAGCGAATTGGCGGAGAGTTTCATTGAAGGTATTGAGTATACAGAAATACCTGTTTCCGATCTTGAAACGGCTCTAGACTGGTATTGTAACAAATTAGGGGCGAAGGTAGCTTTTCAAAACAAGGATTTGGCGGCCGTTAATTTCTCGTTCGGACCTAGTCTGTTTTTAGTTAAGACGATCAATCAAACAACTTCTACATTCCTTATTAACGGAGAAGATCATTATTCAATTGGTTTTAAAGTTAAAAACATAGAGGGCTTTCATAATTTTTTAAAAGGGCTTGGGACCAAGGTCAATGACATTCAAGATGAAGGTGCTGTAGGAAAATTTTTTACATTTTACGATCCGTTCGGAAATATGTTTGATGTACATCAGCCTCCAACCGGTTTTGGGCAGTAGAAGATAAGAAAATAGATAGGGTAAACCAAGCGCGCGCTAAAGGAATTGCACAGCCGGCCGATGCTGCCATAGTATAGCGTGTCGCACTTACCGGAACGAGTTTACAAAATAACAATGACGAGGCTGCCGGCGGACGATCGGCGGCCTTCTTCCGTAATAGAGGTATTGGATCATCTCCCAGATAGTTCCGTTATTTGGAACCAAGGATGCGCCTGTTACGTCCCATTTAATAGACTATTTAAAGGAGACGCCACGTTGTGAAAAAATATGTCTTAATTGCATCAACACTGACAGTACTTTTTGTCATCTATTTATGTCTTTCCTCTAACACATCGTTTTACCCGACACTCCCTTTTGATGGAGGATCAAAGAAAGGGGTTGTAGATAAATTGGAGAAGGGCGACGGCCAACTCGTTGAATTAGCAGAGAATAACGGCTTTCATTGGTTTGGTTTTAAAGGAAATCAACAAGCGGGAAGAGCAGCTCTTATAAAGGAAATGGAGTATCGAGGGCTGAAATATGACTCTTATGACGGATCCGGGATATTTTTTTTCAAAAATGATGAGCAGATTATTGTTACTGGAACGATATGGACCAGAGATTATGTTCTATATCAAGTACCTGCAGGAAGTTACTAACTTCATAAGATCCAACATGAATTCATGCGGACATGGACGGAGCTTGATCGGAAAGAAACAGGCGAAGCGCCGGGAAACGAGGTCTGAATTAGCTGCATGAACGGACGCGAGACCAAAGCGATGGAATGAATCCATCGCTTTTTTTTAATATCTTTTCGGATTTCTTTTCGATCGTCTCGTTGTATTCGACCCCGATGCTTGGCTGCTGGCAAAGGGTACGAGGTTGCGCAAAGAGAGCGATACGTTTCCTTGCAGGTGTGTAATCGGAAAAGTACGCCAAGCATGGGGCGAGTAACGCCTTTCGTTTCTGCATCCGGCGTATCCTTATCCTGCCGGGCGGTTTTGGAATCGAATATCGAGAAGAACGGGAAAACCTCCTGTTAACTCGCTCTCCTATCGGCATCGTTTCGAAATACCTGGAAAAGCTCCCGATAAAATAGCGTAGTACCGGCGAAAAGTGGTGTTTGGACGACATTAGCGGGACGTTTTCCCGTTGTTTTGCCCGGAAACGGGGAACGACCGAAAATAGCGGGAGCATTTCCATCTCGCTCCCGCTCCGCTGCCGGTGGTCGGGACACGGCGATACCGGCTCGTAGGACCTGCGCCGGCGTCGTCGGGAGTTGAAGAGGGGCGAGCATGAGAGGGCGGCGTGACGGACCCAAGTTCCAAATGTCTAACGGACATGGCGGCCGCTAATGAGCCTCATTTCGGCCTATTTATTTTCTAACGGACATAGGCGCATCTATTTGGCGAAAAACCCCCTTTTGGACGGCGGTTCAAGGCAAATAAGCGCAGTGGTGTCCGTTACGATTGGAAAACGGCCGATTTTCGCGAAATAAGCGCCGTGGCGTCCGTTACGTTTCGCAAGCCAACTGTTTGCGCTCATCCTGCACTCGGCTAGACAAACGGGGAGGAGGGTTCGTTACTTTATCTATGAATATTCCTCAAGCTGTTATTGTGGGGAGATGCGGAAAACGAAGGAAAAGATCAAATAGTTAACATAACAATCATTATGTAATCATGAACCATGGACTGGATGAAAGGCAATCCGAAACCCGTTCCGGGCAAGGCGATGTCGGCCCATTTCAATACCGGCCGACAGACGATCTCTACCTCCTTCGAAACATATTTGAGCGGCAATGCCGATCTGAACACCGCGCTGCGGGAAGCGCAGGAATCGTTCAGCAACTATTTGAAATCGCAGAAGAGCAAGTAGTTCACATCCGGACGGGAAGATTCCAACGATGACCGAAAAAACTGTCGCGACAGCGCGGCAGTTTTTTCTTTTGGCATTAGGCAGGAGGACGGAGCTTCAGTTGTAAAAAGGGGGGCGGATATCCCTTTCAACCACAAAGCGCTTTTCCTTGAATTGTTTCAACGCGGCCACGATCAGAAAGCTGACGATGACGAGCAGAAGCCAGGAGCTGACTTTACCGACATGGACGAGACGCCAAGCATCGGCTTGATCCGGGTATTCCCACGCGCTAAAGAAGGTGGCGATATTTTCCGCAATCCAAATAAAAAAGCCGATCAGCACGAACGAAACGGTAAGCGGCATCCGGTACCGATGATGGCCGACCTCAAAGGCAACCCAGGTTCGCCCGAATACAATAAGCACCAAAGCGAACAGCCCCCAGCGAATGTCGATCCAATAATGGTGGGTGAAGAAATTCAAGTAAATGCAAGCCGCAAGAGGAGTAACCAGCCAAAACGGAGGCCAACGAACAAGGTCGACCTTCAGGCGCCGCCACGCTTGGCACAGGTAGCTGGCCACACTGGCATACATAAATCCGCTATAGAGCGGGACTCCGCCCACTTTCGTCCAGCCTTCTTCCGGGTACGACCAGGACCCCATGCGCACCTTGAACAGTTCCAGAGCCAAGCCGATCAAGTGAAAAACGGTGATCACTTTCAGCTCGTCGCGCGTTTCAAGCCCGGAGCGCAGCATCCATACCTGCATGGCCAGACAAACGATAAGAAGCCAGTCGTAACGGGGCAGCCAAGGCAGAGGGATGAGTTTGGTCAGAGCCAGGGAGGCAAAGATGACAACGGGAAAAACGCAGGACAGCGCTTGCTGCCAGCCGAAGCGTACCAGCTGCCGCAGGGCATGCCATAAGCGTCTTCGCATAAGCTTCTCCCTTTCTAAGAAGTAATGGCTGGATTTCGTAAGCGGACCAACCTGAACACATTGTATAACAATCAAAATATATTGTAAATCGATATATTTTATGTTACTTTCAATATGAAGATAACGAAGTGAGGTGTAAGGTATGGTACGAGGATCAACACTGTTTTTAAAGCTGACTGTTTTTCTCATTGGAATTCCGATTCTTGCTGTGTGTATCCTATGGCTGCCTTCGATAGCGAAAGATGCAGCCGGGGTTTTTCCGTCTTATTGGGTATATCCCGTAATAATCGTGATGTATGTTTCGGCAATACCGTTTTTCCTTGCTTTATACCAGGCTTTGCGGCTATTGGGCTACATTGACAAAAACATTGCCTTCTCGGAACTATCCGTAAGAGCTCTAAAAACAATCAAGTACTGTGCAATCACGATCGCTGTCCTGTATGCGGCAGTTACTCCGTTCCTGCTTCTTATCGCGGAAGAAGACGACGCCCCGGGTCTTCTGGCGCTCGGATTGGTCGTAATTTTTGCTTCAATGGTGATTGCGGTCTTTGCAGCCGTTCTTCAAAAACTTTTAAAACATGCCATAGATATAAAATCAGAAAACGATCTAACGATCTGAGGTGAATAACGTGGCGATCATCATCAATATTGACGTGATGCTGGCAAAAAGGAAAATGAGCGTTACAGAGCTTTCGGAGAGGGTCGGGATCACGATGGCCAATCTTTCCATTTTGAAGAACGGGAAGGCAAAAGCGATTCGTTTATCAACTTTAGAGGCGATATGTGAGGCTCTGGAATGTCAGCCCGGAGATCTTTTAGAATACAAAGGGGACAAAAACACAACGGGCTAACGTCCGTGTTCATCATTTGCGACCGTACCAATCACATTCTAAAACGACACGCGTGAAAGCATCACAAATGAAAGTCCGTATGCATAAAGGATTGGGATATCGGAACAATACTGTTTATCTTGTATAAAACAAAGGAGACCACAATGGAAAAAAACGAACATCATGCGGTTAACCGATCTGACGTTCAAAATAAAACGAATGATGCCGAAGTGCCGATCGTTTTGGACGGAAAGGCAACGGTAAAGGCTCCAAGCGATCCCAGTCTTACGGAACGCACAAAACAATTTATGGAGGACTTAGGAACCGAGATTAACAGTGTTTGAGGCAATAGGACCGCAAATCGAATCGAACGGATTATCTCGCAAACCCTAGCCCTACAATCGGTGCTGAGGGTTTTTTGTCGTGTGCAAACGTATCGATGAATGGTCCGTAACGTTGGAAAGCAGCGGAGAGTATCGTTACCGATTGATGGCGGGAACCATCGGTTTTTCCAATCGAAATGATAAGAAAGACAAGGATGGATGGAAGGTGCGGCATCTATGCTATTCGACCCCCGGGACCGAAAGGAGAATCGTTCCTCGCGCATCGGCATGGCTTTGTTCCGTTTGTCGCAGGCGGTTAAAAAAGTGACGCAGGCCGACAGCGACGCCGTCGGGTTTTCGCCCGTACAAGTGCAAGCGCTCCTTTTTTGTTTGCATACCCGGGCCGATGCGGCTACCGTAGGCCATTTTGCCGATGTGATCGGAACGACCCATGTGACCGCGGTCAAAACGATCAACGTCTTGGCGGACAAAGGGCTGATCGTCAAAGCGCACAAGCCCGAGGATCGCAGAGTGACGCTGCTTCGGCTAACGCCGAAAGGAGAGGAAGAAGCCGCGAAGCTCGAACGGTGGGCTGCATCCATTTCCGCCCTGATGTCGGCGATGCGGCAACGCCACATTATTGCCGGCTCGTGCAATCTTATATGTCTCACGAATCTTCCTTGAAGCAATGCCCCGACCATACTCCTTCCCACAAGGTCTGAAACGAAACGCAGTCGCGACAGTTATTCCGGCTCCCGCATGGCTATTTCCGCTGCCGGAGTGGCTCGCATAAAGCGGCCGGAGGCGCTTCAGTCGTAATTGTCGCCTTTGACCGTCGCAAGCAGCTGCTCCATAAATACCTGGCTCGCCGCGCACAAATATTTGTTTTTCCGGTATACAAGGCCGATTTGGGTCGTAAGCTCCGGCTTCCGAATCGGTATCGTTCGAACCCGCTCGCTGCCGATATAGTCGAGGTAGCCTTTTGGCAATATCGTAACGCCGGCGCCATGGCCGACCATATGGATGATCGATTCCAAGGTCGTCATCTCGATGACCCGCTGCGGCGCGAAGCCAAGAGCGCGGCATTGCTCGTTGATAAGCTTGCGCAAGAAATAGCTGCCTGGCAGTAGCACGCGGGGAGTTTGTCGCAATATATCCAGCGTGACGAACGGTTCGTTTGCGACGGAATGGTCGCAAGACGCGGCAAGCGCCAAATTTTGCTTGAATAAAGGGATCGCTTCGAGATCGTTGTGCTCCAAAGGCAAAAAGACGATGCCCAAATCGAGCCCGTTTTGCAGCAGTCCTTCGATAATATCTCCGGTTCGCATGCCGAGCACGGACAGCTCGACGTCTGGATAGCTATTGTTGAACCGGATAACGGTGGACGGAAGCAAATAATGGACGACCGTCAGAAGCGCGCCGATCTTTAACGTTCCTCTTTTCAAGCCTTGCAGCTCGCCGATGGCTGCGCGCGCCTGCGGTAGCTCGTGAAACACGTTATAACTGTGATGGAGCAATAATTTACCCGCTTCGGTCAAGACGGTCCGTTTGCCGATGCGATCGAACAAGGGAGTGCCGATTTCGTGCTCGAGCAGACGAATTTGCTGGCTCAACGACGGCTGGGCGATGCCGAGCTTCTCGGCGGCGCGGGTAAAATGAAGCTCCCGGCATACGGCCATAAAATATTCCAATTGCTTTAGTTCCATAGGTCGCCTCCCGGGGAGCGGCATTCGATAGGAAATCGCTATAATTATAATGGAAACGATTAAAAATCTCTAATGGTAGAGGCCTTGGACGCGAGGGGGAACTAAAGAGGACGGCGGCAGAAATGAAAAAAAACGGCATCCGCGTCCGAAGACGTCCGGATACCGTCCCTTTTTGGCGCCAAACGGCGTCACATATTAAACTCCTCCGCACGATCCGGGGAAGCCGTCGTTCTGTTTGTGCTCTTCAAGCCGTTCCCGCATTTTCTCATCTTCGGGCATATCCGCAACTACTTTGGCGGTCAAGCCCGCGTCGGGCGCCTTTCCTTGTTCTTTACGGTCGTCGTGCTTCATCCTGCTCATCCTTTCCTTTTATGATCAATCGCGGTTCGTTCCTAGCTTCCGCTGCCGACGGGATGCCTATTCAGACGATGCTTCGGCTTCCTCGAAATAATACGCGAAAACATGTCCGCGTCGCCAAACGTCTTTCCGGGGTGTCGTTATGAGAATCAAATCGATGCACAAGTATTCGCATCCGTACGATTTTCCGTTTTGGATTCAGCGAAACCTCCACGACGTGCGGGATGTGCCGGCCATCATTATATAAAATATCGTTGACATGACACCAAGCGGCGTCCTATAATCGAACCGACACCAAATAGTGTCCGATTTTCGGTTAGTCATCAGGAACGTTCGGAAACAATGATGAGGAAGAAATTCGTGGGCGCTTCGTCCGAATAGCCGAAACATGCAAGAAGGGGGAGGTAAAACTGGCCCTCCGCACCATCAATAAATTTCCGGTTCGGAACGTTAAAGTTTTGGAGTGGGTGCTATGAGCGAGAACAACCAGCTGCGTGATGTGTTTGACGCGATCGCAGACCCGACCAGGCGTCGATTGATTCACTTATTGGCTGAGGCGGAGGAGCTGCCTCTGCATGAGTTAACGATACATTTTCAAATGGGCCGTACGGCGGTTTCCAAGCATTTGACAATCCTGAAAGAGGCCGGACTGGTCCTTGACCGAAAAGTCGGCAGGGAAACGCGATTCAGACTAAACGCCGCACCGCTCCGTGAAATTCAAGATTGGGTAGCTTTCTACAGCAAGTTCTGGAGTACGAAAATGCTGCGCTTGAACCGACTATTAGAGGAGGAAGAAGAATGAGCTTAACGTTATCTATGGATTTTTATTTAAGACCTCGATCGAGAAGCTTTGGTCCGCCTTAACCGACTCGAACAAGCTGATTATGTGAACCGAATATTGAAAGAAGAACGCGAAATCGCGTTTTCGAGCAAACCTTTGGGGACGTCGCGTTTTCAAGTGGAAAATATCAAATGGACCTTCGTCTTTTATGAGGACGGTCTTGGGATCAAAGCTGGATTAACAATAACGGGAAACTCTTTCTGAAGCAATCAAAAAAAGAACCTGGACAGGTTTTCTGCCGGGTTCTTTTTTATTGCACACAAACAGACATGATGATATAATCAGGTCACGACTGTTTAATGTTACTTGGACACATTTATCTCATCTTACACTTTAAGTGTACCATGCCGGGAAAGCTCTTGTCAAATGTTTTTTATCAACTTATTGGTTAGGGGAGATGTGGAATGAGTTCTTTGGTTCTCGATTTTCAGGAAATGGACAAAGCGCAGCTTTCGCTCGTTGGCGGAAAAGGGTTACATTTAGGGATATTATCAAAAATCGAAGGAATACACGTACCGGAAGGATTTTGTGTTACGACAGCGGGATATCAAAAAGCCATCGAACAAAACGAAACGTATCATGCTTTGTTGGATCGGCTATCCATGCTAAACGTAGAAGATCGGGATCAAATCGGCGAAATCGGCAGGAAGATCCGACAAACCGTTATGGAAGCAAAAATTCCTCCCGATGTCGTTGATGCTGTTGCGCACTATCTCTCCCGGTTTGGCGAGAAGCATGCTTATGCAGTGCGCTCCAGCGCAACGGCTGAAGATTTACCGCATGCCTCTTTTGCCGGTCAACAAGACACCTATTTAAATATAATCGGCAAAGAAGCGATCTTGCGCCATATCAGCAAATGTTGGGCTTCCCTGTTTACGGATCGCGCGGTCGTCTACCGTATGCAAAACGGGGTCGACCACAGTCAAGTTTATATATCCGTTATCGTTCAAAGGATGGTTTTCCCGCAGGCTTCAGGAATAGTATTTACCGCCGATCCGATTACGTCCAACCGAAAGCTGCTAACCATCGATGCCAGTTTCGGACTTGGAGAGGCGCTGGTCTCCGGCTTGGTATCCGCCGATTGTTATCGGGTTCGGGAAGGGGAAATCGTCGATAAGAGGATCGCAACCAAACAATTGGCTATCCATAGCCGAAAAGAAGGCGGAACGGAGACACGGCAGATCGATCCGAATCGGCAAAAGACTCAAACCCTTACCGACCGGCAAATTTTACGGCTGGCACGCATCGGAAGACAGATCGAAGCGTACATGGGCTGCCCACAAGATATCGAATGGTGCTTGGTCGATGATACGTTTTATATAGTCCAGAGTCGGCCAATCACGACTTTATTCCCGATCCCAGAAGCGAACGATCAAGAAAACCGCGTTTACGTATCCGTCGGCCATCAACAAATGATGACCGACCCCATGAAACCGTTGGGATTGTCTTTTTTCCTGTTAACGACTAACGCCCCCATGCGTAAAGCCGGCGGAAGGTTGTTTGTCGATGTTACGCCTATGCTGGCTTCGCCTGTCGGCAGAGAAACCATAATAAATACGCTGGGAAAGTCCGATCCGCTCACAAGAGATGCACTTATGACCATAGTTGAGCGAGGCGATTTTATAAAATCGTCGCCAAGCGATAATAACGAACAAGGTGCCGGTAAACGCAAGGAAGCGATGCCGCCAGCGGGTTCTCAAGCACCGATCGATAACGATCCGACAATCGTTTCCGATCTGATTAAGCGCAGTCAAACATCGATAGAACAGTTAAAACAAAACATCCGGACGAAATCCGGATCGGATTTATTGGATTTTATTTTGGAGGATATCCAGCAATTAAAGAAGATTTTATTTCACCCGCAAAGTTCGGGTGTGATTATGGCCGCTATGAATGCTTCAGCATGGATCAATGAAAAAATGTACATGTGGTTGGGTGAACAAAACGCGGCGGACACGCTTTCTCAATCCGTACCAAACAATATTACTTCGGAAATGGGTCTGGCGCTATTGGATGTCGCAGATGCGATTCGTCCTTATCCGGAAGTCATTGATTATTTGCAGCATGTCAAAGATGAGAACTTTATGGATGAACTGGTCAAGTTTGAGGGCGGACAGGAAGCCCGGGACGCGATCGACGATTATCTCAGCAAATACGGAATGCGATGTACCGGAGAAATCGATATTTCGAGAACTCGCTGGAGCGAAAAACCAACTGTGCTTGTTCCCATGATTCTCAGTAATATCAAAAACTTCGAGCCGAATGCAGGCAATCGGAAATTTGAGCAAGGGCGACGGGAAGCGTTGAAAAAAGAACAAGAGTTATTAGACCGATTGAAGCAATTACCGGATGGCGAACAAAAAGCGAAAGAAACAAAACGAATGATCGACCTAATCCGGAATTTCATCGGTTATCGGGAATATCCCAAATACGGCATGGTTCATCGTTACTTCGTTTATAAGCAGGCTTTGCTGAAGGAAGCCGAACAACTCGTGCAAGCGGGCGTTATTCATGAAAAAGAAGACATATTTTACCTCACGTTCGAAGAACTTCACGAGGTCGTACGCACAAAGAAACTGGATTACCGGATTATCGACAAACGTAAAGACGAGTACAAAGGTTACGAAAAGCTAACCCCGCCGCGTGTCATCACGTCTGATGGCGAAATTATCGCAGGTGCGTACAAACGAGAAAATCTCCCGGCCGATGCTATCGTAGGTCTGCCTGTTTCTGCAGGAGTTATTGAAGGGCGCGCCCGTGTCATCTTGCACATGGAAGAGGCCGATCTAGAGGATGGCGATATATTAGTCACCTCCTTTACCGATCCCAGCTGGACACCCTTGTTCGTTTCCATAAAAGGTCTAGTCACCGAAGTTGGCGGACTGATGACCCACGGAGCGGTTATCGCCCGTGAATATGGCTTGCCGGCAATTGTCGGGGTGGAGAATGCCACCAAACTGATTAAAGACGGGCAACGAATTCGCGTGCACGGAACAGAAGGGTACATCGAACTGTTGTAACGGCTGAATGCGTCAAGCAAGCGTGGCTCCCGATCGACCATCTTCCGCTTCGGAAAGCTTGCGTCGCTTTGGCTTGGGATGAACACTTCCCTCAGAGAAACATTTCCGTGCAAATTCGCAGCAGTATGTTGAAATCCCGTATCCGAATCGCTATGATCCGGGAAAGAGGAGATGCAATGCCCCATGATCGGGACCGCGCAATCGCGGAGACGCAAAGGGACTTGTTTTCGAGGAGGTACACGATGGATTGCATTTCACCGAACAAAGCGGCGTTACAGATGAAACGGCGGCCTAAAGTTACCATTGCGGCGGGTCGTCGTCATACCGTCGATCTGAAGTCGGACGGAACGGTAACGGCTGCGGGTGACAATAAATATGGCCAATGCAATGTAAACGACTGGCGCGATATGGTGGCGGTTGCGGCGGGTTGCGCCATACTATCGGCCTTAAATCGGACGGCACGATGGTTGCCGTGGGTGATAATGAATACGGCCAGTGCGAAGTAAGCGGTTGGCCTGACATCCAACTTCCCGGCTAAAAGCTTGTACAGTAATCGGGCGTTCAAAGCCAAGGAGCCGGCCGGAATGACGGCCGGCTTCGTTCACGATACCGTGTCGTGTCAATCATTCGTTGAAAGACAAAGTATCGGAAAACGGTAGCGGAATCCAATTCCGTTACAAATGCGATTATTCGTCCCGAGGGATCGTTCTGCCCTTAATAGCGGAATTCTACTCCGCCAAAAGGGGCGGTTCCTGCCAATCTCACGGACATAACGGACTTTTATTCCGTAACAGCAATGCCTTCCATACAATCCGAGGCTTCGTTATGATGCGCTTTTAAGGATACACCGCCTTGATCCCTGATCAAGCGCATGTATCCTTTTTTGCGTATACCGAGCAAGCTCGGTCACGGGCAGTTCCTCTATAAAGACAACATCCGGAGAAAGATGTCCGCTCATCTTATTGTTGCCGGTTGCGTTCCACCGCTACACTTGGATTACACGAAACGGCAAAATAAAAGCCACCGCTTCGTGAAACTAACGGTAAGCGTTCGTTTAAAGCCGTCCGGGAGGTGACAAACCGTCGTCCGTTGCCGTATCAATTGCCGATAGAAGCCGTATGCTCGCCTAACTCCATGTAACGGTATTCCGAGGGGGTCATGCCGGTCTTTTGTTGAAACAGGTGGCAAAAGTATTGAGTCGAGGAATAGCCGACTTCGCCGGCGATTCGTTCGATGGAGAGCTTGCTCGTCCGCAGCAAATCTTTGGCGACTTCCACCCGCGTGTGCATGAGCTTGTGCTTGAACGACGTATTGAAATGCTTTTTGAGCAGCCGGTGCGTTTGCTTCGTGCTCAGGTTCAGCGTTTCGGCCAGCATCTCGAGCGTAAGCTCCTTCTGGCAATTGGCAAAAAAAGCGTCGATCAGACGCGACCATTGATCGTACTTGTCCTTGCGCGGCATCGTATACGCAGCAGGCGGTGTCTGATGCTCCGTCTGAATGCCTCTCACGAGCTCGATGATCAGCTGCGCAAACAGGCTTAGCACTTTCGAATAGGAGCCCACGGATTGGTTCTCAATCTCCGTGCGCGCTTCGGCCAGCATGCGGAACATTGCGCGATTGCGGACCGGATCGGTTAGCCGGCAGTACGTGAGCCGGGACAACGCCGCTTTGATCTGATCGGCTTCCTCCTGCGGAAAGCCGGGGTCCGCGGACGGAACGTCCTGAAAGGTGAAACGAAATGTCGAACGTTCTCCGGGTATCGCCGGATCGGGCTCGAACGAGTGGAAAATGTGCTGACCGATCATATGAATGGAACCGGATTCAAGATGCTGTTCGCGGTCTTCCATCACAAGTGTACCGACGCCGGAATCGATGAATTGCAGCTCGATCGCCGCATGATTATGTTTCTTGTTCCGGACAATCTTCATCGGATAAATGTTGCTGTCGAGCAAAATATCGAACAGCAGCGGACCGAGACGTACCTTGATGTTCAGCTGATCCCAGATTACTGGAGCGGGATTGGGCGCAGTCGTCAACATGCTACCTCCTTGTACGTTCGAGTCGAGGTGCGAATTTTCCCCAATTGTATCACGAAAGGAAAGCGTATCGTCAACTGTCTGCGCTATCCCATTAGGATGTATTCAATGCGTAATCGAATCTATGGAGAGGCGGTCTTGCCCGTGTTTCAATTCAAAACGATTGGAGTCGCATCCGAGCGACCGGTCTTGTTCGCAATGGACGATCACTACTTTCCGCTGAAAAACGGCGTTTGCCATTATATGAGCAAGCCCGAAATCATCGAGCGGCCGGTACTGGCCCGTTCGGAGAGGCCCGATGCCCCCGATTCGTTAGCCGCGCACTTTTACGGAACGGTCTTGTACGACGAAGGGAAATACCGGATGTGGTATCTCGGGATGTCGCTCGACATTAATCCCGATATGCCTGCGCAGGAGCTTGAACTGCACCGGAAAAAAACGAACGCATCGCTCGGAGGCATTATGTCGGGGCCGATCTGTTACGCGGAAAGCGATAACGGAATCGACTGGGTAAAGCCGAACTTGGGTCAGCTGCTCTACAAAGGCAATCGAAATAACAACGGAATCGATTTGCCGGAAGCGTTTGTCCATGCTCCGGCGGTCATCAAGGACGAGGACGATCCCGATCCGAATCGGCGATACAAGATGGTTTACACGTACATCTATAACACCGGCACAATCGGACGCTCGCATACGTCACGCACGGCTACGAGCCCGGACGGCATTCATTGGACAGCCGGCAAGATGGGGATGATTGACGAGGCGCTGGAGCATTCGTCTTTTTACAAGGTGAACGGACTCTATGTCATTAACGGTCAGGCGTTAAGCGGCGAACGAAGAAGCGAGGGCGGCGCTCCGTTAGGGAGACAGGCCACCGCATGGATTTCAACCGATTTCGACAACTGGTTGAAGGAGGGCGTCGATTCTTTCCGGCTTCTCGAAAATCAAGCTCCTTCAGAACGCGGCACACGGAAAAATTATGACCAGGTGCATCTCGGCGTGGCTCCGATCGTATATGACAACGTATCGGTAGGCCTGTACGGATTGTGGCATCACTGCGAGAATCCGTTTGCGGATACGTCTTGCGATTTCGGCATCGTCATCAGCAACGACGGACTGCTGTTCCGGGAGCCCGTAAAAGGACATGTGTACATCAGCTCGCAGGAGAGCTGCGCCACCCCGGTGCCGGGCAAGCAATTGAATACGGTTTTGTGTCAATCCAACGGGATAATCAACGTAGGCGACGAAACGCGGATCTATCATGGCAGATGGCGGAATGCATGGACTCCGGAAGGAGTGACGGACGACTATTCGGGAGAAGTCGGTCTTGCGATACTGCCTCGCGACCGCTATGGCGCGCTCGGCTTAATTCCGAGTCGTAAAGAAGGCTCGATACTATCCTTGCCGATCACGTTTCCCGACGAACACTTCTCGCTCATGATCAATGCCGACGGGGCCAAAGGAATTCGTGTAGAATTTACCGACGAACATTTCCGTACGATTCCCGAGTTTTCGGGAGAGAACGGCGGTATCGTATCCAAAGACGGCTTGGATCAAATCGTCGAATGGCCGACGAATCAACTGCGCATGCTGGCAGGGAAGACGGTCCGGATGCGCCTGAAGCTGGAAAAACAAGACCAGGTCGAGCCAAGAGTGTTCGCCGTGTATTTGGTGAAGTAAAGCAGCGCGACCGCAAACGAGAGGCTCCGAAAGCCGCCGGTACATCCGCTGCGATCCTTATCGCCGCAGCGGCTCACGGAGCCCGCATAAACAGGAACGTTTGGAGCGAAACCGATGAATGAGGCGAACAAAGAACTTGTAAGCGAGCACGATGTGCAACGCGGCGGCGAAAGCTTGACATATGTGCTGCGGCGTCCGGAGCATCCGTGCAGCCTTGAGGAGCGACTGCTTCTGATTACGGTCGGAGCGGACTGGAAGACGCATTTATTGACGGAGCCTTATCGGACAACCGCCGACGGCTTTCTCGCAAACGGCCACTATGCTTTAAGCTTCGATATCCCTTGCCACGGGGAACGGACCGGGCCGCACGGCGAGGGCATCAACGGATTCCGCAACGCCTGGCTGGACGGGGACGATCCGTTCGAACGATTCGTCCGCGACGCCGCCGCGGTCATCGACGACTGCATTCGTCTGGGCTTCGCGCAGCCCGGCAAAATTGCGGTATGCGGCGCATCGCGGGGGGCGTACATGGCGCTGCGTTTGCTTGCGGCCGACCCCAGGGTCGTACGGGCGGCGGGTTTCGCGCCGGTAACGGACTGGCGGATTTTAAGCGAATTCGCCCCGATTCGGGAGGCGGCGGGGTTGGAAGCGCTCATGCTTCATCGCTATGCCGATCGGCTGGCCGGCAAGCCTCTGTTTCTGGCGATCGGCAATCGCGATGAGAGGGTCGGCACGCTTAGCTGCTGCAAGCTGTATACGAAGCTGGCCGATACGAACAGGAAGCTCGGCTACCCCGAATCGCTGGTCGAGTTTTATTGCACGGACGATCCGGGGCACACGATGGGCAGCCGTTGGTATAACAAAGGCACGGCGTTTTTGTTGAATATGGAAGGAACGGGGGGAGGTCGTCATGCTTAACATCTTGATCGATATGCCGGTGGACGACGAGCATTTGCAGAAGCTTCGCGGCATGACCGGCGTCAGCGTGAGAACGATCGAACCGCGCGAGCGGCCGGAGCCGCTGCCGAGCGAGCTGGCGAACGGGACGAACGTGCTGTTCTGCACGTTTCCGCCAACGAACATCGACGACTGCGCCGCGCTTCGGTTCGTCCAGATCAGCTCCGTGGGCTACAACCAGCTCGTAGGGATCGGTTTGCCGGAACGGGGCGTACGGGCTTGCAACGCCCGGGGCGTGTTCGACGTTCCGATCGCGGAGTGGAATATGGCGATGCTGTTTCAACTGGCGCGCGACATGCGAGGAATGTTTCGCAATCAGGAACTGAAAATATGGGACCGGTCGGCCCGTTTTCAGACGGAGATTCGCGGCTTGAAAGTCGGCCTATGGGGCTACGGCGGGATCGGAAGGGAGACGGCGCGGCTGGCGAAGGCGATGGGCATGGACGTTCGGGTGCTCGTGCGGGATCGTATCAAGGAACGCATTCATACGTACTGCGTTCCTGGCACGGGAGATCCGCCGGGAGTGCTCCCGGACCGGGTATTCGTTCGCGGCCAAGAGGCGGAGTTTCTGCGCGATCTGGATGCACTGATCGTCGCGGTCCCGCTCACGAAGGCGACGGAAGGAATGATCGGGGAGAACGAGCTGCGGACGCTGCCGCCCCATGCTTTCGTCCTTAATCCGTCGCGCGGGCCGATTATTCGCGAAGAGGCGCTGCTGCGGGCGCTGCGCGAGCAATGGATCGCCGGTGCGGCGCTGGATACGCATTACCACTACCCGATGCCGCCGGAGCATCCGCTCTGGACGTTTCCCAACGTCATTATGACGCCGCATATATCCGGTTCGTCGCAAAGCACGCATTTCAAACGCCGCATCTGGTCGATATTTGCGGAGAACGTTCGCCGCCATTTGAGCGGGGAGCCGTTATGGAACGAATTGACGCCCAGCCAGCTGATTGGGCAGTAGCCGCATGGAGGATGCCGGGCTTATGAAAATTACCGATGTTCGCACGGTGCTGCTGACGGGTCCCTGCACGAACGATCCGTTCCTGAGCGAGTCGCGCAAGCTGCGCAGCGCCGCCTTTATTGAGATTATGACCGATACGGAGCTTATCGGCATCGGCGAGACGTACGTCGGCTATTTTTTTCCGGAAAGCGTACCGACGATCGTCGACTTCTTCAAACCGATCCTGCTCGGACAAACGGTGGACCATATTGCCGAGCTGTGGCAGCGCATGTACCATAGCGGCAACTTCTGGTGCAGAGTCGGCATGGGCCTTGCCGCATTGAACGGGATCGAGGCTGCGCTATGGGATTTGAAGGGTAAAATGTACGGCCTGCCGGTGTTCGAATTGCTCGGCGGCAGGAAGCACAACCGGCTGCCCTGCTATGCGACAGGAGGTCCGAGCAATTATCCGAAGGAGAAGCTGGCGGCGAAGCTCGATCATTATTTGTCGCTGGGCTTCGACGGAGTGAAGCTTGGCGCGGGCTGTCTCGATCCGGGCCGCGGCGGCTGGCATATGCCGCGCTCGAAAACGGAAATCGCCGAATTCGAGGCGGATAAGATGGAGTTTGTCCGAAGGCACGTCGGAAGCGGCGTTCGGCTCATGCTCGACGGACATATGGGCAACAGCCCGACCGAGACGTGGGATCTGGAAACGGCCGCACTCGTGCTGCAGGCGCTCGAGCCTTACGACCTGTTGTTTTTCGAGGAGCCGCTGCATTATACGAACGCTGCAGGCTATGCCGAGCTGCGCAAAAAAACGACGATTCCGATCGCCGGCGGCGAATGCTTGACCGGAAGCTGCGAATGGAGCCTGTTCAACGACCTCGACTGCTTCGAAATCGGGCAGCCGGATGCGGCTTTTACCGGCGGACTCGGCGAATTTATGAAAGTGGCGGCGATGCTGGAAGCGAAAGGGCGCAAAATCGCGACCCATGCTTGGGGGGCGGGCGGCTGCCTGATGCAAAACATTCATTGCGGCTTCGCCAGCGGCAATACGCTTATATTGGAAATCCCGCCCGATTTCGCCGGACTTCACAGCGACATCGTCCGCGATTCGTTTCGAATGGAAGGCGGTCACATATGGCCGCCGGAGCGGCCCGGGCTGGGCATTGTCCTAACCGACGAGATCAAAAACAAATATCCGTTCGTTCCGGGCAGCGGCGAGTTTAATTCGGTTCCCGGCAAAGTACTCACGACGTAGAGAACGTTAATCTCAGACGACAGGGAGAGTGAACGCATGATTACGGATACGCTCGCAAATATCGGACAATATGCAAGCGTCAGCCCGCGATTAAAGCTGGCGGCGCAATTTCTTGAAACCCGCAATTGCCGGGCGCTTGAGCCGGGCAAATACGAAATAGACGGCGAGCGTGTATACGCGCTCGTTCAGCATTACGATACGAAGCCGCAGGAGAAAGGGCTCTGGGAGGCGCATCGGCAATACTTGGACGTGCAGTATATGGCGGAAGGCAGCGAGAGGCTCGGTTACGTCCCGATCGGGCAGACGGAAGTGACTCATCCGTACGACGAAACCGGGGATTACGCGCTGTTCGCGGCGTCGGGCGATTTTTTCACGCTCCGGGAAGGGCACTTTGCATTGTTTGCTCCGCATGACGTGCATATGCCCGGCATTCGGCTGGAGACCGCCCGAGCCGTAAAAAAAATCGTGATCAAGGTGCTGATCGAACCGTGATGGCGAAGGCGGCGAAGCCGAAGCGAAAGGCGTTTACCGTCGTCGCCTATGGCGACAGCTGGACTTACGGAAGCGTCGCGAACGGTTGGCAGGAGGCGAAAGAAGCCGGGTACGACTGGGAGCTCATTTACGGCTCCTGGTTTTCTCAACTAAGACGATGGCTTGCGCAGACGTGCCCGGAGACGGTCGTATACAATCAAGGGATGCCCGGCTGGAAAAGCTATCAAGGGCGCGATCATTTCGATCGGAGGGTCGCAGCGCTCGAACCGGATTTGCTCATCCTCAATTTCGGCATTAACGACTGGACGAACAAAATACCGCTACCCGTCTACAGATCGGCTATGGAACAGATGATGCTGGAGGCGAAACGGATCGGATGCGAATGTATCGTATGGACGAGCGGCCCGGTCGCGGCGGCAAGCGGCGAAAGCTACGGATACGAGAAACCGCTGCAAGACGGCGGGTTTCCCCACCGCTTCGACGAATACAACGATACGCTGCGAAGTTTGGCTGCCGAGCAACGCTTCATCCTTGCGGATGCGGAACGCGCAATTCGGAGCTTGCGGGAACATGGAACGGATCTCGCCGGTTGGTTTTATGACGCGATCCACTTTACGCAGCAAGGGCATGATGCGATTTTTCACTGTTTGCGGGACGTCTTTTTGTTGGATGGACGGGTAAACGTACAGGGCTGACGGGAAGCGGCAAAACGTGCAAACCGTCGCGAGGCGAGCATCGAGGCAATGCGGAAAACGGCTCCGTTTTTATCCATTGGGGTTATGGAATTGCACGGGCGACCTTTTCGACGGTTTGCATTTTCGTAATGGTCTTGAGAATCCGTCTAGGCTTTGTCGTCCGGCTGTCCGTCGGTGTACGATCGCGTGATCGTTCTATTTTCAATTCCCACTAAAACAATAGGGAGAGTGTGGTATGAAAAATCGAATTCATTCCGAGGAAAACGTGTACATGGATCAACGGGAGGAGTTGGACCGTTCGGAACAAGAGCCGGCCGGGCCGAAGTCGATCAGCCGCCGCAAGCTGCTTGCCTCGATGGGCATGGCCGGTGTGGCGATGGCCGTGACGGGCTCGCTGGGGGCGGCGAGCGAACGGAACCTGCCCGGAACGGCTGTCGGCAGTGTTCCGCCATTTTTAGAGGGATTGAATGAAACCGTTATCAAAAAAGTCGATTCTATTTCTGCATTAATTCAGCAAACCGGCATGTTCGATGGTCAACTATTTGAAGTTATTTCGTATTATGCCGATCAAAAAATGGGCGGCGATTTATTCATGTGGTCCGCAACGACAGACAAGTCATTGCATGACGGCGGCTGTATAATCGACCCCAATATTCCTTTTCCCGACATCACTGTATTTCACACTTACTACACGGCGAAACATACGGGCGGCGGCGTATTTGTTCGCTTGAACAATCAGAGCTATATCGACGCTGAAAACTACGGTGCCATTCCTCTGCCATCGATGGTTTGGAACTGTGCAGCCATTCAACAAGCGCTATACAAAGCAGCGACATTTACAACGCCCAAACAGGTGCATGTAGGCGTTGGCGTCTATCTGACTACAAATCCGATCATTCTTTCAACTTACCCTGCGTACGGCAATACCATTCGTGTACCTCCGTTAATTGGCGCCGGACGCTTTAACACGGAATTATGGAAAACGGCAAACAGCACGATTCCCAGCGGGATTTATCGCGCCGGCGATCAAATCGACGCTGTAATCTTTGCATCCGGACGTTTAGACAACGCCTCCGAAAACTTGATGGGCGAGGTCGTAAAAGGCTTTCAACTCATGCGCATTGGTGCGGCAAAATGGCAGGGGTACGGATATTTCAGTTATAAGTCGATATACGGCGAGCGTACGGATTTGAACTGCATTCAATGCAATATCGGGTACTGGCAGGATGATTGCTGGATGAGTCAAGTCAATAACATTAAGGCTACCAACTCGATTACAACCGCAATTGCCATTCGTGGCGGCACGTCTGTTACGGGCCGGAATCTATACGCGGACACTTGTCAAGGCGTTGGCTTTGATTTAACGAACTTAACGTACAGCGACCTCGGTATTCACGCCGATCTTTGCGGCGGCGGCAGCGCAAACGGTACTTATGCAATCAAATGTGATCGCACAATTGGCACAAAATTGTTGGCGTCTACGGAATTTCACAAGGGGACAGAGTTTTACTTTAAATCGTGCGAGGGCTTAATCATCACCGGCCGCAGCTACGGAACGGCGGCTATAGCAACCGGCGTTGTTCCTAAAATCGAAGCTTCCGCATCATCCGTATTATTTGAGGGGTACAGTTGGAGAAATTCACTTAATCAGCTATCGCAGGCAGAAGCCGACAAATACAAGCTTTTAACAAAAGATGCGGTTGGCACGAATATTGCCTTCAGAGCTTGCATGATGTCCCCTTCATTCAAAGATTTCCCCGTCTATGTGGCCGATTTTAGATTTATGGGCGATTTGCAATATAGCACCTATTCGGAAATCAATCGGGTCATTTCGTCTCACGTCAAATTGCAGCACGGTTCGTTCAAAAAGCTGGCGTATGTCGGCGATACGGCGCGGCTTAAGATTGTTTCCGCCATATGCACGGATGCGGCTCATGACCGAATTTATACGTTCCCCGATATAGGGATAGCAAAAGCGTCAATATCTACGAACAGCGCGAGCCCGACGAAGTTGAGCACAAGTCTGTACATCTCCGGAGTCGTTGACAGCGCGGATGGCGGCGTTACCGAATCACAACGCTATGCGCTTTACGGCTACGTTGACGCAAACGGCTGGTTGCTTGTAACGGTGCAAACGGCCGGCAATAACCTTGAGTTTTGTTTTGTGGTTACTAAATAGAGGGAACGTGCGAAACCCCATATTCGCAGCGGTTTTCTTGCGACGGCAAAAGGAGTTGAGGAACACGGATGGAACAGTCGGCCGCATCGTCGCCGGGGAATTGGAATCGCCTCGGCCGGCGTCTGCTTACAACCGGCGCCGGGAGTCCAATCAAGCCGCCGCTGGATCCGGCAGTTCATCCGGGAGAGCGAGGAACCGGGGCCTTTGCTTTTTTTTAGGTTTCATTTTAGAGAATATTTATCATTTTGCATTTTTTTTCTTTTTCTTTTTTTTCATTTTCTTTTTTTTGCTCTTTACAACATAAAATCAGTGAGTCTATAATATAAAAAGGACACAGCGTATCTCTATGTGATACATAAGTGTACGCATGGAAAGTTGTGGATGATTTACACAAGGGGTGATACCTGACATATGCCAAACGAGTGGTAGGAAATCAAACTGCAGCGGGTGTTGAAAGCGTATCCAAGAGAAGCTTTATCGTTGATTTTCGTTTTGCATATTGAATTGATCAAACGTAAAGGGATGGTCGAAATGAGTAAACGGAACAAACCTTTGATGCATGGGGCGGCTATGCTTGCATTGATCACTCTCGTGGCCGGCTGCAGCGGCAAAGGACCGGCAACGGATACGGGGGATGGCAAAGGCGAAGCTGAAAAAGCCCCTGCCGTGGAGCAAAAGCCGGAGCCGGCGGAGCTCGTGTTTTATTCCCAGAACGGGCAGTCGGAAGCCTTTTTCAACGAAGTTTACGGGGACAAAATCAGAAAAAAATTTCCGCATTACACGATCAAGTACATTCAGCGTACGGGTCCGGGAACGTTGCTCGCCGACATGGTCTCCAGCAAAACCCATTTCGATTTCTACTTCAACACCGTCTACGGATTTTTGAACGAAGTGCTGCCCGTTGAAATTCAGTACGATATGACCGATTTGGCCAAAAAGCACGGTGTCGATTTGAGCAAAATCGAGCCGGCGGCGATTGAAGGGTTCAGAAACGATGTAGGCGGCAAGCTGTTTGCGCTGCCCACTCATCAGGACGTAATGGTCACGCTGTACCACAAAGATTTGTTCGATAAATTCGGCATTCCTCACTTGAAAGACGGGATGACGTGGGACGATTTGTATGCCGTATCGAAACGGATTACGAGAAACGAAGGCGGCGTGAACTATATCGGGTACGCCCCGATGGTCGATTATTTGGTGCGGTTGAACCCCTATTCGATTCCGAACCTCGACAAAAACACGTTGAAGCCGACGATCAATACGGATGAAAGATGGAAATCTTTTTTCGAAAAGCTTATCGTAGCGCCTGGCGAGGCGGCCGGAGCGGCCCGCGGGGAACTGCCGAAGGATGCCGTCCAAGTTCTCGAGAAGTTTATTGCCGGGCAACAAGCGATGGTCGTCTATATTCCGCAGGTCGTCAAAAGCTGGGCGGACCGGTTTAAAAATGTAAACTTCGATTTTGTCTCCGCCCCGACGCTGCCGGAACGGAAAGGTGTAGGGTCGATGCCGTATCCGGTCTATCTCGGAATTACGCAGATGGCCAAAAATAAAGATGCGGCGATGGAAGTTTTGAAATTTTTAATATCCGACGAAGCGCAGACCGATTTGGCGAAAAAAGGGTTAATGCCGGTCGTGAAGAGCGAGGCTGTCAAAAAAGCGTACGGTACGGACACCGGGTTTAACAATCTCAACTGGGGCGCGGCCTTTTATAACCAAGCGGCGCCGGTTCCGTATAAAGGCCCGATGGACGGAATGGTAGGGGACATCTACCGAAAGTACGCCTACGAGGTCATGTTCGGCACAACGGATATGAACACGGCGCTTCGCAAGGCGGAAGAAGAAACGATCAAGCAAGTGGAAGATTTCCGCGCCAAAGTCAATCCGAACGTATTCAAATAGCAGGAAAGCGGTGAACTTGGATGAGAAGCCATAAAGCTGTCGCACAGATCGGTTCCAGAGTCGAGATGTTTGTCGACCACTGGTTGATCGATGAGAAGCAAGGAATCGAACTGCGGGCGACGCCGCCCGAGAGACGCGAAGTCGTGCTGAAGCTCGACAAGCCTTGGGAAGGAAAAGCCGCTTGTTACTTCACCGTCATCCAGGATGAGGGGAAAATCCGGCTTTACTATCGGGGAAACGCGCCTGCGGACGATCACGATGACCAGCAGGTGACGTGCTACGCGGAAAGCGGGGACGGCATCCATTTCGAGAGGCCGGCTCTCGGACTCTATGAGCATGACGGCACGAGCGAAACCAACATTGTATGGCGCGGTCTCGAATCGCATAACTTTGCTCCGATGAAAGACGTTTCGCCATCGGCAGCCAAGGAATCCTTGTTCAAGGCTGTGGGCGGCGTCGCCCCAAGAGGAACGCCATGGGAGAAAGGAATGCTGAATGCCCTGCAGTCGCCGGACGGCATCCACTGGTCGAAAATGGATGCCAATCCGGTCATCACCGACCAGCCGTTCGATTCGCACAATATCGTCTTATGGGACCCGAACATTGGCGCTTACCGCTGTTACGCGCGGTATTGGAAGGATCGCAAAGTAAGAGCCGTTCATAGCTCGATCTCCCCGGATTTTCGGGAGTGGCAGCCTTTTGCGCCCAATACGTACGACGCGGACGTTCCGATCGAACAGTTTTATACGAATTCAACCGTCGTTTGTCCGGGAGCCGAGCATATGTACGTATCGTTTCCGAAACGATTCGTCGAGTCGCGGAAAAAAGTTCCCGAGCATCCGGTTACAGGGCTCTCGGATACGGTATTCATGTCAAGCAGGGACGGGATAAAGTGGGACCGGACGTTTCTCGAGGCTTGGCTGCGCCCGGGCCAAGACCGGAAAAACTGGACGGAACGCAGCAACATGGTGGCGCACGGCATCGTGCAGCTCGAACCGGAACTATTTTCGCTGTACGTCACGGAGCATTACCGCTGGGACGACATTCATCTGCGGCGGGTGACGGTAAGGAAGCACGGCTTCGCTTCCGTCCATGGCGGATACCGGGGAGGGGAGATAACGACGCGTCCGCTCATCTTCTCGGGAAATCGGCTGCTGTTAAACTATGCGACGTCGGCTGCCGGCTCGATACAAGCGGAACTGCTGGATGAATCGGGGCAGCCGCTGGATGGCTACAGGGCATCGGATATGGAGCCGCTGTACGGTGACGAGCTGGAGGGCGCCGTGCGCTGGCGAAACGGCGAAGACGTATCGGCATTAGCCGGAAAGCCGGTCAGGATCCGTTTTCTATTGCAAGACGCCGACATTTATTCCTTGCAATTTCAAACATCGTGAATGGGGTTCATTTAAAAGGAGTATTTGTCATCAGTCGAGCAACCTGAAATTAGCGTGTACTGTTAATCGGACAGCCGGCCGGCCGGCTGTCCTCCCGCATACGATCTGTACACTCGCTTCATGTATTTGACCCACTAAAACGATGGGAGAGTGTGAAATGATTAATCGAATCGATACCGGAGAAAAAGCGCATGCGGACGAGCGGGAACGGTTGGAGCGTTCGGGACAAACGCCGGCCGACTCGAAGATGCTCAGCCGCCGCAAGCTTCTAGCCTCGATGGGCATGGCCGGTGTGGCGATGGCGGTAGCGGGCTATTCGCTGGAGGCAGCGAGCGAGCAGGTTCAGCCCGCACGGCCGGCACAGCCGGGCACGGTTCCATTTTTAAACGATTGGAATGAAACTGTAATCAGAAAAGTGAATTCGATAGCTGAACTAATTCAGCAATCCGGCATGCTCGATGGGCAACTATTCGAAGTGATTTCATACCACGATGGAAGGAACATGGGCGGCGGCCTTTTTATGTGGTCGGAATCTTTAAGTAAATCGATGCATGACGGCGGCTACTTTATCGATCCGACCATTGCCGTTCCTGATTTGGCGACATTCCATACTTACTATGCCGCCAAAAATTCGGCGGGCGGCGTGTGGGTTCGTTTGAACGATGAGTCGGACATTGCGGCCGAAAATTTCGGGCTTATCGATGATGGCGCAATGGTATGGAACTGCGCCGCCATCATGAAGGCTCAAAATCGCGCAGCCATCGTTTCAAACGGTTTGGCAACTCCAAAACCTGTGACATTGCCGAGCGGTCTGTTTCTCACAACAGATCCTATCGAGATCGCTGTTGTCAATTCGCGTGCGATTCCTCTTATCGGAAAAGGGCGTTTTAATACGGAGCTGCGTAAGACTACCAACAATCCGATCTCGAGTAAGTACCCTGTCAGCGGAATTGATACAGTCGTTTTCGTCCATCCTACAACGGCAATGGGTGCGGCCGGGATATTCGGAGAGCATACGGAAGGGATGACGCTATCACGAACGGCTGCGCTCCAAAAAACGGGCTACGGATATTATGCCAAGGGCTCGCCGATCGGAACCCGCAGAAATATAGCTTGCATCGGACACGAACAGGGATATTGGCAGGATGATTGCTGGATGAGCCAAGTCAACCAAATCTATGCCGTATCCTGTAAAAAAGGAATTGCCATACGAGGCGGAACATCCGTTACGGGTGCAAACATCTATGCTGACAGATGCGAGCAAGTAGCCATTGATTTGCGCGGACTTACTTACAGCAATCTTACCGTGCATGCCGATGGTTGCGGTACGGACACAACGTCTAACACCGGGTATCCCGCATTTCATTTGCAGTTTGTAAAAGGTTGTACGATTACGGCATCTACGGAACGACATCGCGGTACGGAGTTCTATATTCAGTATTGCGACGGTTTGGTTGTGAACGGAGGTCGCAGTTTAAATGCCGTGGCTGTCAGCGCTCCTACACCGAAAATTTTTATTCAAGATGCCGTCGTGCAATTCAACGGCTATTCTTGGCGTTACGCTCTCGATACTTTAACAGCCGTTGAAAAAGCGCTCTATCCATTTTTACAAGAAGTTGGGATAAACAGTGCGTGGAGTTTTAATGAATGTCAGGGAAACGCACAGTGGAACAATTTCCCTGCGCAAGCTGCCGATACGGCGTACATAGGCAGTTATACAAAATCGCGATATTCGGAAGATAGCGGACTTGTCAAAGCAACCGTACTTCATAATAGCGGAGCTTGGAAAAAATTATGTTATGTCGCCGATACGACACACATCCGAGTGTTAAGCTGCATTTGCCCTGTATCACCGCGTTATTACGATTTCACCGCGATTATTCGGATGGCCGCCCTATCTACCGATTCCGCCAACCCGACGACTTTGCCGGCACAGCAGTATACGAATGACGTTGCCGACAATGGACAGCCGTTACAGGCTTATATTGGAACGGACGGATGGTTGTACATAAAACCTTCGGCTGGCGGCGCGAACTATGACTTCAGATATGTTATAGCCAAGTAGGAAATCAATCATTGCCGAAACGATTTGCTTTTATGGATCGGGCTTTTCATGAAAGGAAGGCCGAAGCCGTTTGGACATGATAACTGCAAGGAGGCAGCACGGTGAAATCTGTAGTCGAAATTGGCACGAGAGTTGAAATGTTCGTGGACGAATGGCTGACCGAAGAGAAACGGGGAGTATCTCTGATGCTCCATCCTCCAAGAAGGGAGGAGATCGTGCTTTCATTCGATCGGCCATGGGAAGGAACGGGAAGCGGTTACGCAACGGTCATTCAAGAGCGGGATCGAATACGCTTGTATTACCGGGGAATCGGGTCAAGCACCGGAAATGCCGATCACAGTCAGGTTACCTGTTATGCGGAAAGTAACGACGGGATTCATTTTGTGAAACCGGAACTGGGGCTATTCGAATATGAAGGAAGTACGGCCAACAATATCGTTTGGAGAGGGCCGTTCTCTCATAACTTCTCCCCGTTTCTGGACCGCTCTCCCCATACTTCTCCCGAGCTGCGATACAAGGCGGTGGCCGGAATCGACGAATTGGCTGCGTTTGGCTCCGCCGACGGCATACGCTGGCGGAAATTGCGGGAAGCGCCGATTTTAACGGATGGAGACTTTGATTCGCTCAACACCGTTTTTTGGGATCCGAACGTCCAAGCCTACCGCTGCTATTCCCGGATTTTCCAGGATGCGGCTTATCGGGCCATTCTGATGTCCACCTCCACCGATTTCTACAACTGGGACAAGCAGCAGTTATTGCGATACGACGATTTGAAACCGATGCAGCAGTATTACACCAATTCGGCTATGCTTTGTCCGGAAGCGGAGCACCTCTATATGGCGTTTCCGATGCGGTTCGTGCCGGAACGCAAAAAGCTGGCGAATCATCCCGAGCCGGGCGTTAGCGACACCGTCATGTTGACAAGCCGGGACGGCTTGCATTGGGATCGTACGTTCATGGAAGCCTGGTGCCGCGCCGGACTGGATCCGCTCAATTGGTCGGATCGGAGCGGAATATTGGGCACCGGCTGCGTGCAGCTGAATCCCGATGAATTTTCCTTCTACATCCAGGAGCATTACCGACTGAACGATAGCCGCTTACGGCGATTGACCGTCCGTAAACACGGCTTTGGCTCCGTACATGCAGGATTCGAACAAGGGGAATGGGTATCGAGACCGTTTATTTTGGAAGGCAACGAGCTATCGGTCAACTATTCAACGTCGGCGGTCGGATATCTGCAATTCGAGCTGCAGGACGAGCGCGGCCGCCCTCTTGATGGTTTCCGGCTGGAGGACACGACACCCATGTACGGGGATGAGATCGCAGGAGTGGTGAAATGGGGGCCGGAAGCGGATATCGAATCATGGAGAAGGCGACCGGTACGGATCCGCATCCTGATGAAGGATGCGGACTTATTCGCCTTGAAATGGAACGATACGGCGAATAAAGGGGCATGACGCAAGCTCGACCACACGCAGTGTGCGTGTGGTCTCCGCCCCGTTATGTCCGCCGGCAGTGATCAGGTTGGAATATAGTTCTCGTTCATGAAAGCGCTTCATCGATTCGTCAATGAATGAAAATTTCCGAGTACGAAGAAGAGATTGAATCTACGATTGCTCCATCCATTATAGGGAGGTCATTTTCCATGAAAAAAAGGAGTATGGTTGCACTGCTTGGCTTCACAACGATCGCGCTGTCTGCATGCGGGGGAGGCGGCAAAGCGGACGGGACGCAGACTAGCGACGCAGGTAAAGCGGATGTGAAAAAAGATCCGATTACGCTGTCCGTCTTCGGACTCGGGGTGAAGGAGGAAGAATTCAATGACCGGTTTAAAGGCGTACTGGAGAAGAAGTTCCCGTACATTACGTTCAAATACGTTTCGCCGGATAAAGGCAATTCGTTGCCGGAGCTAGTCGCACGGGGGGAAATACCCGATCTGATCCGGACCGACGTGCCGAATTTGAAAAACAACTATTTGGACTTGAAGCTGGGCACGGATCTGAACGAATTGGTCAAAAAATATAAATACGATCTGACCCGGTTCAACGCGCCGTTCATTCAGGAGATGATCGACGCCGGGCAGACCGGCGCGCTGTACGGGCTGCCGTATCCGCCATACTTTCCGCTCGTGCTGACGTACAACAAGAGCTTGTTCGATAAGTTCGGCGTCTCTTATCCGAAAGACGGTATGAACTGGGACGACGTATACGAGATCGCGAAGAAGATGAGCAGAACGGAAGGTGCGAACGTATATCGGGGTTTCAGCGGCAATATTATGGCGATGCTGCGCGACAATACGTACGGATACCCGATTCTCGATCCGAACGCCGATCAGCTGTACGACATGGAGAAGTGGAAGCCGCTCTTTAACAACCTCAAGCGGTTCTACGATTTGCCGAATAACCCGATCGCGGCAACCCGTCCGGCAGAAATCAACGACGCCTTCAACAAAGGCAATGTCGCCATGCAGGCGAACCAGTACAGCCAATATGCGCCGATCCCGAAAGAAATCGATTGGGATATCGTGACGTATCCGACACTGAAGGATGTGCCGAAGAAGATGGCATGGAGAGGCCCAGCCTACTGGTCGATCTCTGCGACGAGCAAATATAAGGACGATGCGTTCCAAGTCATAATGGCGATGGTTTCCGACGAAGTGCAGCTTGCCGATTCGAAGAAAGGCATGCTTCCGGTCGTCACGAACAAGAGCATTCAGGATGCATATGGACAAGACCGGCCGGACTTGAGCAGCAAAAATATGAAGGCGCTGTTTTATTACCAGGAATGGGCTCCTTATTCGCCGAAGCGGAAGGCCGGTCTTTCCAACGTGGCGACGGCCGACCAGCAGAACTTGATGGCACAAGCATTCCACGACGTCGCCTCGAACAAGGTCGATGTCAATACGGGACTTCGGCAGCTCGACGAGAAGCTGAAGGCGGAGCTGGCGAAGGAGAAGAGTAAGTAAGGGGAAGGACTCGCTCCGACAATCCAACAGGAGGGGGAGGGAAACTCCGACTGAATATGCCCGATCGTAGTGCGCACCGGTTCGGGCGAGGTCCGAATGCCGGACAACGTTACACACCTATGAAACCGCATACATAATCCAATCGAAGCAGGAGGCGGCATAGATGATGGAATGGCGGGAAAAGGATGAAATAAAAGAAGATTTGGGTTTGGACGCCGGCGGCAAGCCGCCCTTGCTCACGAGAAGGGCGATGCTGTCGTCGCTGGGCCTGGCCGGGGCGGCTTTTGCCGCGGGCAGCGTGATCGGAGGAACAATAGGCACGTCATATGCGGCCGGGGGTCCGGTGATCGGGGAAGTATACGGCCGCAAAGGGCCGCCCGATTTTATGGCGGAGGATTCGCTCGAAAATTTTGTTTTACCGGAGCATTTCGATGATGATATTATTGCGGCCGCAAATTATGCGGCACAACATCATGCAATTTTATTAACAACAAACAAAGTATATTCGGTTACAGAAGAATTTTCAGTTCCGGCGAACTTGACATGGATTAGCTGCAATTCAACGATTAAACAAACCGGAGCAGCATCGAACAGTGCTACGGCTTCCGGCATTGCGCCGCAGTCTAACGTTAGAATATGGGGACACCTTACCATTGACATGGGAAACCCGACAGCCGGATGGGGTGAAAAATGTCATGTCCGCATAGACAGCTTCAACAATATTACGCCGAAGGTTCGAGGGTTTTTCTTCGATACGATCAAGTTGGTTGGGGGTCACTTTAATTGCAACGGTTTTGTTATGGCAGGCGGTGCTTCATTGGTGCGCGGCAAACGGATCGAATGCGATGACAGCGCCGTTATTGGCCGCGTTTTTATGGCTCATTGGGGTAACTTTACGCAGCACTATAACGACAATGGAGTTTATAGACATGTTGCCGGATGGCTGCCGACGACGCACCCGCATGACTGTATAATTGATGAGATCGTGACCGGTAATTTGACCTGCAATACAAAAGATTACTCGGCGATTGCCCTTGTATCCGCAGGGTATGACATAGAGATTAAGAATATCAACGGCAACATGCTGGATAGCACAATTAGCGGCAAAGCGCTGGTTTTGCTTACAGCCGGGGATTTGGCTTTTGCATATGCCTCGACTGCTGAAAGATCGCATGGCATGAGAGGTCTTTCCTTCGGAAAAATCAAAGGCACCACTTATGCTCTTGGCGTCGGTCTAATCCCGGAAGCTTTGTACCTGGGTCATGAGGATTTGACAAACGTACCGAGCCCGCCAGCTTATGAAGATTATTTGGCACATATATCGCTGGACGTTGAACATCTTGATGCGGTTGGCAAAATCGAAATCGGGGTAACGACCAATATTTTGATCAATGGCGCAAACGGACGCGGACGAACCCGCGTCAAATGTGCAAAAGGCCGTTACTTCTATAGCGCCTTGCATGTCCGGAACTTAAACGACAATTTGACGATTGATGAGCTTGAAGCCGTGGATTGCAAGATAAACCCGATCGTAATTGGCGGTACCGGCACCGATAACGGCAAGTTGCCTAAAAATACTGCAATCAAAAAACTGATTGTCAAGCGATATGGCGTTACGTCGTCAAATACGATATATCGTACGGCATTGCGGAATGAACTTGCGATCAACACCCAAATCGATCATATTATCGTCGATGAACACGGCAACGCTTTTTGCGTGGCCAGTACAGCAAATTCACCATACGGGCACACGTTTAAAGTCGGCTCTATTGTCGTAAACGATGCGAGCTATACGAAAACTTTTTTGATCAATAACACCAACCCCATTAATGACCCCGTACAGCTCGACCATTTTTACGAAGTAGCCGGCACTGTTACGAATGGAGTATCGGGCGGTGTTTCGGTTCGGGCAAATGGCCGTTTTAAAGAGTATTTTTCCGCTACGCTGAATACGGGACTGAAAGTGAATGCAGGAGATTTTATCTATAATCTTGGCGCTGGAGACGGTGCCGCCGTTAAGTATTTTGTGAAATCCGGCGGGGTTGTCGGCTCAACGGCTGTATTGCAGAAAGTCCAGTCAAAACCGACAACGCTAAGCTACACTTCAACCGCTCTTGCGGCTGGTGCAGTTATAAAAATCAGAAGCAATGCTACCATCGCAGGAATAACACCGGGAGATAAACTTGATGTTACGCTAGATCAACCATTGCAGGGCACGAGACTGTATGCTGAGGTCACGGCGGCGAATACGTTTGACGTTTTTCATGAAAATCCAACCGGCGCTAACGTGACAGTAGCTAGTGGAACGATGACAATTCGTATTAGTTAATGGACAAGGGAGCAAACGGTTAAGGAATCTCATGAAAGACATCGTCGATCTCATGTACGGCGATGTCTTTCGCATTTCGGAAGTACTTGCGTGACCAATTCCCCTTTGAAGTAAACGGAATCAATGAGAGCCGATAAGTATTCCTTCTACAGGATGTGATAAAATTTAAGTATGTCGTTTTAACAACAGCATCGTTAACTGGCAGTACAGGCGCCAAAGGCAGCCTCGCCTCGTGCAATGCGGCGACGAACAGGCGACAGGGCATTAGACACGCCAATATAAACCCGCTAAGGGGAATGAATGACGCATATAGAATCCACATAAAAAGGATCAAAGGGAGAGTTCGGAATGGGATTTGAGAATCATACGGTGGCCGAGCGCGAGAAACGGTTTGTCGTCGGAAGGGAGCGGGAGCTGCAGTATTTCAAGAAACTATGGGACGCCCCGGCAGATGGGAGGGCTCGAATCCTGCACGTATACGGGACGGGAGGGATGGGCAAGAGCACTTTCCTGAAGCTTTGCCAGGATGCCGCAGAGGGAGGAGGGGCCTCCTTCTTCCTCCTGGACAGCCGTGACTTCGTACATACGGAGGAAGGATTCTGCAACGCTTTGGAAACTTTGCTCATAGAGCGGGTCGATGATGGCGCTCCCCCCGTGACTATGCAGCAGGATGTGCGGACTAGATGCTTGAATCGCTTGACAAGATTGGCCGAGCATCGCCGGCTCGTGCTGGCCCTGGATACCTTCGAGGAATTTGCCGACATGGAGGCTTGGCTTTGCGACCGATTTATTCCGTGGCTTCCCGGTAACGCCATGATCTTGCTCGCAGGACGTCATTCGTTGAAAGGCGCCTGGATTCTCTCCCCTGCCTGGAGAGAGATGGTCCATCAGCTTCCTATTTCCAATCTGGGTAAAGAGGACAGCCGGGAATACGCCCGTTTATGCGGCATTCACGACGATCGCATCATCGAGTCCTTATGGAAGAGATCCCGAGGGCACCCGCTTACACTGTCGATGGCCGTAGCGACGCATTCCTACCCATATGCCTCTGCCGTACCGGCAGCCTCGGTCAGGTTGGAGGAAATCGCGTCATTATGGCTTAGGGAAGTGCCGGACGAGGAGCTCAGGACGGTGGTGGAGGCCGCATCCGTTCTCCGCCGGTTCGATCAGGAGGTGCTCTCCTTCGTCATGGAACAGGAGCTTTCCTTACAGGGATTTGAAAAACTCATCTCGTTATCCTTCGTTCGTCAATCCGTCAACGGATGGCAGGTGCACGACCTGGTGAGCGAGATTACAGGGAAGCAGCTGAAGGAGAGAGCTCCGATGCGTTACTACCGCTATAGGGAGCGGAGTGCCCATTATTATGCGCAGGTAGTCGTTACCTCCTCCAGACAACGTTCGGTCAGCTGGGAGATCGGGGAGCTGTTCCGCTATGCCGGGGTCAGGGTGGTCCGTGCATTAGCTTCGGACGCGGGCGCCAGCCCGTTATTTTGGGAGCCCGTTACCGAATCCACTCTGAAAGATGCAGCCGTTTACGTGGAATGGCGTCATGGGCAAAACGACGGGATATCCGGCTGGGAGACCGATCCGGATACCGGGGAGCAGTTTCGGATTGAGTACTCTGCGGATGCTCTCCGGCTTGGCGCAAGAGGGATCGATGTAAGAGAGTTGTTCGACTTGGAGCCGGATGCGCTTAAGCTTCTTCGGGACGGGAACGGAAACGTACACGCGCTGTCCGTCATCATCCCGATCCATCGCGGGACGTTGGGATGGTTGGAGAATGATCCGATCTGCCGCCCTTACTTGCAAACATTGACGACCGTCGAACGGAACGCGCTCGGGGTTCCGGGCGAACGTCCGTCGGGTTGGTTCCTTCGGGTGATGGATTTCCGGGATCTTATGGATTCGACGGCCCGGACCCAAGGACTTTATCTGATTTATTCCCATATGTGCATGGGAGGTCTCTTCGTATGCTCACCCTTTACAACCGACATTTCGAAGAAGATCTATCCCGCGCTTGGCTTCACCGTCGTGAATGGCGCTGAACATACGAATTACGACGGGCGTACGCCGACTTATACATATGTAATGGATACCCGGGGAAGCCAGCTCCGGGACTTTATCGGCGTGCTGTTTCGGAAAGCGGGGCTGGAATGGAAGGATCCCGCAGCCGATCAAAATGGTTTATCGACCAAAGCGAGGAAGCCGGAATTGTTGAATCCATTTACGCCGCGCGAACAGGAAGTAATCGAGCATGTTTTGTCGGGCTGCTCGAACTCCGAGGTCGCCCGTAAGCTGTTTCTTAGCGAAGTGACCGTGAAGAAGCATTTGAAATCGATATACGCCAAGTTCGGAGTCCGTACCCGAACCCAACTGATCAGCAAGCTGTTGTCATAGGGCGGAACATTTGTTGATTTCCGGCGAAAATCCGCTCGCTTGCGCCTATTCTCCTAACGAGGGAATAGGCTTTTTGTCGTGCTATCCTTTCGGATCCGAAAAGTATGCTTACGGGTAATATAGTTTTCATTTTCAAGCTGGCATACTTTCCATGTATTCCGCATTGCCGATCGGCAGTACGATATTGAACCGGAAAGGGAGGAATGATGCATGCTGCAAACCGAGCCGGCACCAGAAACGGCTTTGCCGAAGCCTGCATTGCTCGGAGGATCACTGAAAGCTTTCCGCGAGGATCCGCTTACTTTTATGAACGAGCTTCACCGCAAACACGGAGACTACGCGCGCTTCCGTTTGGGACCGAAGTCCTTCTACGCCATCTTTCATCCCGACATGCTGAAGGAAGCGATGGTCACCAAATCGGAGGATTTCTGCAAGGCCGGAGCATTCGACGAAATCAAGAGGTTGACGGGAGAGGGGCTGGTCTTGAGCGACGGGGAGCATCACGATCGACAACGCCGCATGATTCAGCCGAAGTTTACCCGGGGACACATTCAGCGTTATGCGGAACAGATGGGAGACAGCACCCGGAGCTTGTCGAAGGATTGGACCGACGGGCAGGAACGGGATCTGACGCGCGATCTGTTCCGAATCACCTTCGACATTATGACGAGGACGTTGTTCAGCTATGATTCCACGACGAGATTGGAGCAGATCGAGAAAGCCTTCGATTCGATAAATCGGATCGCCACCGAAAAGATCCGCGCCTTGATTCGGGTTCCGCTCTTGATCCCTACCAAGCAGAACCGGGAGTATACGGCTGCCCTCGGGACATTGAACGATATCGTATACGGTATCATCGAGGAACGCAGAGCCAGGAAGGGAGGCGAGCGACAAGACTTGTTGTCCGTCCTGATGGAGGCAGTGGACGAGTCCGATCAATCGGTGATGTCGGATCAGCAGATCCGGGACGAGGTGCTGACCATGTTTCTGGCCGGCCATGAGACGACGGCCTATACGCTGGCCTGGGCGTTCGACTTCATCATGCGCAGACCGGACGTAGAGGAGAAACTGGTCGATGAGTGGAGCCGGGTGTTGAACGGTGCGCTTCCGGCGGCTGAACATTACCCGAAGCTTATTTACACGCAGAATGTCATTTGGGAAACTCTCCGCATGCGTCCCGTGGGGTACATTACCGGCCGGACGGCCATACGGGATACCCGGTTGGGAAGCTTGGAGCTCCGACGCGGCGAGTCGTTGATGATCAGTCCGTATCCGCTTCATATGTCACCCCGATACTTCGCCGAGCCGGAGACATTCCGCCCGGAGCGGTTCGAAAACGACTTTGTTCGAACGCTGCCGCTTATGGCCTATTTCCCGTTCGGAGCGGGACCGAGGTCGTGTATCGGGAATCATTTTGCCATGCTGGAAATGGTCATTCTGCTTGCCGAGATCGGGCAGCATTACATACTTCGCCATACGCCGGGGCATCCGCCCGTCGTACCGGAGGCTCTGCTCACGCTGGCCCCCCAAGGAGGCATTCGGGTAACGGTGAAGCGAAGGCTTTCATAATAACGATAAGGAGAAAAAATCCATGTCAAAACCCATTAACCTGCAGCTGGACCCTTACCCGTGGTACGAGGAAATGTTGAAAGCCCCCGTCGCGTTTCATCCGCAATACGGGGCGTACCTGATTTTCCGTTTCGACGAGGTGAGGCGGGTATTCGGCGATCCGGATACTTTTTCCTCTGCCGTCTATGAAGGACTATCGGAGGAATTGGCGTTCGGCGACCAGATCCAGGGGATGGATCCGCCCCGACATACGCAGCTTAGGGCGCTCGCGACCCACGCGTTTACGCGCCGCTCTGTCGCCGAGCTGGAACCTCGGATCCAACAAATGGCACATGATTTGTTAGACCCGATCATGGACCGGGAGGAATTCGATTTTGTACGCAGCTTCGCCATTCCTCTCCCGATTGCGGTGATTGCCGACATGCTCGGCGTGCCGAAAGAGGATAACGACACCTTCAAGGAGTGGTCCGATCTGATTACCGTGATGTCGGAGCGGCTGTTGACCGGGATGCCGGACGACCCGGACCACGTTGCGGCAATGCGTGACATGAGAGCCTACTTCCAGCGGCTGCTGGAGGAGCGTCGGCTGAATCCTCGGGAGGATCTGGTCTCCAAGCTCGCCGCGGCGGAGGTGGACGGGCGCCGGTTGACGCCGCTGGAGGCCAGCAATTTTTGCCTGCTTCTCCTGGTTGCGGGGAATGAAACGACCACGAACCTGCTCGTCAATGCGGTCCGCACGTTCACGGAGCATCCGGAGCAGTGGGAGCTATTGCGGAGCAACCCCGATCTGATCCCGAGAGCGGTAGAAGAGGTGATGCGCTACCGGACTTCCGTACAGCTGATGTACCGTACGGTAAAGAAGGAGGTAGAGCTGGGCGGCGCGCAGATGAAGCCTGGCGACAGAGTCGTTCTGTTCATGGGGGCGGCGAACCGTGATCCCGAGAAGTATGACCGTCCCCATGTGTTCGATATTACGAGAACTCCCAGCCCTCATCTTACTTTCGGACACGGCATTCATCAATGTCTCGGAGCCCCGCTGGCCCGCATGGAGGTAGCTGCCGCGCTGCAAGCCATGTCGACCCGGATCTCGAAGCTGCATATCCCGGACGAGGCTGAACTTGTTCCACTGAGCAATTTCAATATGCTGGGACTGCAGAAGCTGCCGCTCAAGCTTGCCAGATGACTTTGCCGAGGGGATTGAAATGATCGGGTTCGCTATGGCGAAATAGCTAAAGTTTTCCGAGTTTTTCAAGTAAAATGATAGTTGATGCAAAAACTGTGGTTGCTTTAAGAAATACATTCCTCGCCAAAATTGGGGTTTCAACATTTTCGCTTCGCGGGGGTTGACCTGGAGTCGCCTCCAGCATGTAGAATGCGGAATGAAAGGAGGCTCGCTCGTTGTATACGATCGGTCAAGTTGTAGAGATGACGGGATTCGGACACGATACGCTCAGGTATTACGAGAAAATCGGGCTGCTCAAGCCGCAGCGCAAACGGTCGGGCGGCCCGCGCGCGTATAGCGACGACGATCTCCGATTGCTGTCCGGACTGAAATGTTTGAAACGGTTGGGATTGTCATTGGAAGAAATCAAGTCGTACACAAGCACGAATCGCTGCGTGACCGAACGCTCGTCAATGCGAGACGGAGACGAAGCCGTTCTCCGGGATCGAATCGGCTTGCTGACGGACCATTTGGCCCGAATGGAAACGCAGCGCCGCGAACTCGACGAGTTGATCGATCGGACGAAACACAACATTCGCCTGTACAACGAAATGTTGGACGGGACGCCGTAAACGTTTCGAATGTTCCAACGTCGAGCCTCCAAAACCTTTGCAGAGGAGATGCGAGAGTGAACATTGCCATGATCGGATCGGGACACATCGGCGGTACGTTGGGGAAAGCATGGGCGGCGAAAGGTCACCGGGTGACATTTGGCTCGCGGGAACCGCAAAGCGAACGGATGCGTTCGCTGCTCGAATCGATCGGCCCGAACGCCGCGGCGGCGTCCGTTAAGGAGGCGGCCGCGTTCGGCGAAATCGTCGTATTGGCCGTTCCCGGCACGGAAATCGAGCGCGTGCTGGAGGAGGCGGGAGACCTGCGAAGGAAAATAATCGTCAATGCGACGATTTTGTTCGACGGACGGTCGGCGGACGCGGAAGTACGCAGGCTCGCGAACGGCACCCGCGTTGTGCGGGCGTTCCATACGTCGACGTGGGAGGCGCTCGCGAACCCGCGGTTCGGCGCGTCGAACGCCACGCTCTTCATAAGCGGCGAGGATGAAGAAGCCAAGCTGGCCGTCCTCCGGCTGGGCGCAGAAGCAGGATTCGACATGATCGACGCGGGCGGCGCGGAAGCGATGGCCGAGATCGAAAAGGCGCTTTTTTCGTTCTGGACCGCGCTCTCGCCGCGGTTCGGCCGCGACTACGCGATTCGGGTGCTGCGAAGGGAAGAAGCATAGCCATATATTAAACCCGGGCAGCACGACAAAACGGACCGCCGGGATTGTCCGGATGCGGCGGACCCGTGGCAGGTGCGGTGTTGAATGTTTCCAAGCTTTCCCGAAGCTGACGGCTCTTTCCCGGAAGTTCCGTGACGGCAACCCCCCGGAAACCGCTCGAATACGCACGGGACGATAACAGCATATCGCGGCTTTTATAGGCGCCGGTTGGATGTTCGCAAGACGTCCTGCGGCGCTTTTTTTATGGGGATGGCTCGGCAACCGGACGTTTATGCTGGTGTCGAGTCGAGCGAAGTTTTTCTTCGTTTAAAGTGACAATACTGTCATATGACAATCTTGTCACATCACACGGTATATGTTATATATAGGGAAGAGGTGATCGTATGCCGAAAGAAACTTTCCATAATCTGAGCGAGCATAAAAAACGGAAAATTTTTGACGCAGCCGTGCTGGAGTTTTCGGTTCGACGTTTTAGTGAGGCATCCATTAATCAAATCGTGAAGACGGCCGGAATACCGCGGGGCAGTTTTTACCAGTACTTTGACGATAAAGAAGATATTTTTCAGTACATGTTTGAGGAGATTTTGAAGGAAAAGCGGGAGATTATGGGGCATACCCCATTGTCGAATCCGGATGCCGACGTTTTTGAAGCATGTATCCAAGCCGTCAGGGCGACATTCGAATGGAGTAAATTAAAACCGGAATACAGCCGAATAAGCCTCCTGATGGAAATCGATCACAGCGAATTTATTACCAGGCTCCGCACCGCTTCGGCACAAGGCATTAAGGAGATGATCGAACGGGATAAACAGCGCGGCCTTATTAAGCCCGATATAGATGCCGAGCTGGTTGTAGAGATGATCTATGCGCTTATTTTAAAGGAATATGTTTGGACCGGGTTGGACGAAGAGAAGTTTCTAAAAAAATTGGACGATATCGTGAAAATCATCAAGGAAGGCTTGGCTATCGATTCTTAGAAAGGGGAATCCGCTGTGAACGAATACGTGCTTGATTTTCAAGAGATCGATAAAACCAAGCTTCTGCTCGTCGGGGGAAAAGGCGCCAACCTTGGGGAACTGACTAAGATTCATGGGATACAGGTGCCGGAAGGCTTTTGTATCACTACGGATGCGTACATGCGAGTCGTGAAGGAGAGCCGCGAAATTCAAGCGCTGCTGAGACAGTTATCGCTTCTCAAGCTGGAAGACAGGGAAGCCATCGGCGAAATCAGCGGGAACATTCGGAGCGCTATCGAAGGACTTGCCATTCCCAAGCAGATCGAAGAAGCGATTGCCCGCCGCCTCTCCAAGCACGACGACAAACAGGCCTATGCGGTACGCTCCAGCGCGACGGCGGAAGATTTGCCATCGGCCTCCTTTGCAGGTCAACAGGATACGTATTTGAACGTTATGGGAAAAGATGCTATTTTGCAGCATGTCAGCAGGTGCTGGGCGTCCTTATTTACCGATCGAGCCGTCACTTATCGGATTCAGAACGGTTTCGATCACAGCAAAGTTTATTTATCCGTCGTCGTCCAAAGGATGATTTTTCCGCTGGCTGCGGGAATCCTGTTTACCGCCGATCCGATCACCTCGAACCGGAAAGTGCTGTCCATCGATGCAAGCTTCGGTCTTGGCGAGGCGCTCGTTTCCGGCCTGGTGAATGCCGATATTTATAAAGTGAGAGACGGCACAATCCTCGACAAAAAGATCTCAACCAAGAAATTAGCTATTTACGCCTTGGAAACAGGCGGCACGGAGGAGCGGCAGATCGAACCCGAGCGGCAACATGCGCAAACATTGACCGACCGGCAAATTTTGCAGCTTGAACGTATGGGCAGAACGATCGAGACTTATTTTGGCCGCCCGCAAGATATCGAATGGTGTTTGTTTGAAAACCGATTTTATGTCGTCCAAAGCCGTCCCATTACGACCTTATACCCCGCACCGGAAAATAAGGATGGCAAAAACCGCGTGTATATGTCTTATAGCCACCGTCAAATGATGACGGATGCTTTCAAACCATTAGGGATCTCTTTTTTTCAGCAAATTCAAAAACATCTGGGCGCTCCGGAATTGACCGTACTTGGCGGAAGATTTTACAAAGATGTTTCTCACGAGCCGGCGTCGCCGTTCACGAGAAACATCTTTATTCAAAATATCGGCTCTGTCGACGTATTAATGCAAAACGCTTTTATGAAAATTAATCGGAAACAAGGACTATATCAAAACATTGCCAAGAGGAAAAACAAGCTTGAGTATGGGGACGGGAGCGATGTCCTGGATCTTCGAGGCGATCAAAATAAGGCGGAACAACGACCCGTCGATCGTTAAAGAGCTTATGTCCAGCAACGAGAAATCCGTCAGAAAGCTTGAGCAAGCCATTTCCGATAAACATGGAGATCAGCTTTGTTCGTTTATTTTAGACGATTTCAAAGAATTGGCAGCCATTATGTCCGAGCCAAGAAGTGTAGCCGCAGCCCTGGTCGGGGTCATGGCCGTAAGTTCGGTCAATAATACAAAAATGGTTGGCGTTATTGCACGGGAATACGGGCTTCCGGCCGTTTTTAGCGTGGAACATGCGACACAACGAATCCGCGATGGGCAAAGAATCAGGGTTAACGGAACAGAAGGATACGTAGAAATTTTGTAAGGGAAAGGCTCCTCGCACCCGTACAAACGGGTTATACACCAAGGCATTAACTAACGGACAGCAGGTTCAAATAATCGATGAGACGAAGAGGGGAAACCGAAATGAAGACGATCAAGTGCATGATGGACCACCTGTACTGGGCGAACGGACGCATCTTGGACGCGCTCGAGGAGAGTGGGACGAAGAACAAGGACCTGCTGAAGCTGGTTCGGCACGTCGCGGTTGCGGAACGAGTCTGGCTGTCCCGATTGCAGGGCAAGGGCAGCGCGCAATATTCGTTGTGGGAGGAAGCGGAAGACCTGACGGCGATCCGGACGATGTTCGAAGAAAACGCCGAGCAATATCGCGTCTATATCGAAGGGCTCGAGGAATCCGAGTTGGACGAGATGATCGACTATGAGAACCAGAGCGGGGTTCCGTTCCGATCGTCCGTCCGGGACATCCTGTCGCAGGTCCTCTTGCATGGGCAATATCACCGGGGACAGATCAACCGGGCGCTTCGGATCGAATCGGCAGAGCCCGTCCAAGTCGATTACATCACGTTTACGAGGCTCTAACAGGGCCTAATCATCACCATTACTCGGAATGGGAATGGGATTGGCATTGAACCAACGGGAACGGTAATTCCGTAAAATCTACGCCAAGGGCTGCCGCGGACGATCGGCAGCCTTGTTCAACGATTCGGGCATATTTATAGCTTGCTTTCCCGCTCTGCGTCAGGCAGCCAGTGGGAATGCGAGACCATGGCACAATTAACGAATTCGTTGTTTTCCATCAGGATACGGCTTGTATGCTCCTCCAGGCAAATGCCGATCGTCCGGTCCAAGGGCGCTTTGGAGAAGGAAATCCGGTTATTGGCGAGCGCCACGTCATGGGTATAGCCGCGAATCCGAATGCCCACGTAGCCCATCGTTTCCGAACCGTTATCCTCAATGATATTTCCTTCGACATGGTTGCAATTGGCCGCCATCGGTTCGAGCTCGTTGCGAAAAAAGATGCCGTAATATTGATTTTCGGAGAACCGGTTGAAGCGTATACGGTTATGGGTATCTTTGTGGCCGATGGAAAGTCCGCTCATCCCGTTTCCAATCGAGGTGCAATGCTCGACGGCGCTTTCCCGCACCCTCCAGCACAGAAAGATTCCGTCCATCCCGTTCTCCATAAAGCTGCTGTGCCGGATCAGGGTCCCCGTTGTACCGCTTCCCGGATGAATGCCTTTGCCCGAGTTTCGGAAGCAGCTGCAATGGACGACTTCTATATTTGAGCAGTGCTGATAACTGATTCCGTCACCATGATAGTTTCGAACGGCGCAACCCTCAATCCGGACATGGCGGGAATCGAATAAATAAATGCCGCCGTTGCGGCAACCCTCGGCAAACGTAGGGTTCTCCTTGTCTCCTTCCACGATCAGATGGAGAACAGCGGCATGCTCGCAGCCGTTGCCGCTGATGACCGGCGCCTGGGTAGTTGCCATCCCGCCCTGCTGCATAAGCACGGTTGCGTGAATCTCACGGTCAAGATACAGGACAGGCCCGTCCTTCCCGACGACGACCGCTACCGTGTCGCCGAACCCCATGCTTTCGTCGGATTTGCGAATCGTTACGGTTTGGCCGACCGGAAACCGTTCGGGATGCTCAACTGTAATTTGGCGTTCATGCAGATCGGCGTCTGCCAGGAGAGGAGAATTGCGCTCCGGGCTTTGGTATAATATCGTCTTGCCCGGAATACCTTCCAGGGTCACATGGGAGCGAAGATGTACGGTATTTTCAAGGCGGAAGGATCCCTCGCCCAGTTTGACCGTTCCCCCGCCCAGGGAGGCGGCATAATCGATCGCCGCTTGTATGGCCAAATGGGCCCGGCCGGCAAGATCGGCGGAGGGATCGCCTACATGGATGACGGTTTTTTCCATTGCGTTCCATCCCTTCTAATTAGTCGAAGCTTTCCCTTTCAGTCTATCATTGGGGAAATTTTTGGGACGATGAGATATTTTCGGCTTATACCGGGCGAATGGTAATCATTCTTCGAGATGCTGGCGTCACTCGAGGAAAAAGAAAAGTTAAAAGTCACCCGGTATCGTATAAAATCAGCCGGTAGGACGGGAAGGCGGTTCACGGCACTACTGCTTCTGGTCGCGCAGGTGCGTCGTCAGATCGTCCAGCGCGCTGGACCAGCCGTCGTAAAAGTACTTATCGCCGGGTTGTCCGGCCAATCCGCGCAGGTGGAAGATCATCTCGGTGCGCTCGCCCTGTGCGGTGAGGGTTAAGGTCACGACAGGGGAATTCTCGATGGGAGCATCGGGGTAACCCCAGGTAAAGACGAGCCGTTCGAAAGGTACGACATCGAGGAACACACCTCCGGTGTGATACTCCTCGCCGGTCTCGACGTTGACCATTGTGTAGCGGTAGCGTCCGCCTTCGCGGACGTCGAAGGAGATGGACTCCAGAGGTGTCGAGGGCAACCAGGCGGCGAGTTCCTTCTTCTCGGTCCAGGCGCGCCACACGAGCTCGCGGCGGACGTTCAGGGTGCGGGTGATGGTGAACTCCGGTACGGATGCGGGCATGTTCATTGTTCCTCCTTTGCGGCCATGTTCTTGAGGTGTTCTTCCAGTGCGTCGATGCGCTGGTTCCACTCACGGCGGTGTTTCTCGACCCAGGCCGATGCCTCATCGAGCGGCTCGGTGCGAATCTGCAGGGTCCGCCACTGTGCGTTCGCTGTGCGTTCGATCAGCCCTGCTCGCTCCAGCACTTTGAGGTGCTGGGAGATCGCGGGTGCGCTAATCTCGAAGGGCTCGGCGATCTCCCCGACTGTCGCGGGCCTCTGTGACAGTCGGGTCAGGATGTTCCGGCGTGTCGGATCGGCGAGCGCAGCGAAGATGAGGCTGAGTGAGTCCTTCGCAGCCAATTAATAACCTCCTTAATTAATGATTTTATTAACTATAATCCACAATATGCAATCATGTCAAGCTGCCTGGAATGAGGAGTGGAGTTTATTAGGAAAGCCGGAGGAAAAACTGTCGCTGAAAACATTAGCGAACAAGCGGATTAATTTTTAGGATTTATTCGAACGGAGTGGAGAACAGAAGGAAAAGAAACGCTGGTATCTAGAATTAGGGAGCTATTCGCGGGCAAACCATTCAATTGGTTTTAATGACCAATCAAATGGTCAACAATCAAATCCATGCAAGGCTGCTAATTGACTCGGCAGCCCTTCGGAATGAGGGTAAATCAGTAACTTACTATAATTTAACATGAAAAAAGGGGTTACACAGTTATGTCACCTGACAGGACACAAACCTTAACGCAACGAACGGAAGGTTGCCTTCGTCTAATAACCAGGATGAGGAAACACGATATGGAGGGATTTGAACGATGACGACGATAGCATACTCTCATATGCCCGAAGGATACGAATGTCCATTTTGTCGTCTTGTTTCAAAACAAAAGGATATCGTCTACCAGAACGAATATGTAACGGCATTTATTGCGAGCAAATGGTGGCCAAACAATAAAGGACATGTGCTTGTCGTTCCTAATCGACATTTCGAGAACATCTATGAGCTCCCTGTGGAGTACGCTGCCGAAATTCACCGTGCGGCTCAACTAACCGCTTTTGCGATGAAAAGTACATATGGGTGTGACGGGATTTCTACGCGACAACATAATGAGCCTGCCGGCAATCAAGACGTTTGGCATTACCACCTCCATGTTTATCCAAGGTATGCGAACGATCAACTTTATCTGACGAAGGGGGATCAGACGGACCCTGATGAACGATCTTTCTATGCTGAAAAGCTACGTTCTTGGATACGGGAAAACGTTTAATTTAGTCCAGAGAATGCAAACTTTCTTGGATCGATGTAAAAATGACGGCCAGTACACCCACAATCACTCATGATTGCAGGTGCAAAAATCGAATGGGGGGCGCTTGCGAGCCACCTTTAGAACCGAATCATCCCCCCGGAAATAAGGCGCGGCCCACACCATTCCTCGCATCTTCTCTTGAGGCGATGCGGGAGCCGCTTGCTCCGGATTGCCCGTATCGGCCCTTACCCGACCGTCTTTCAAAGGAAACCCTACCGATAAGCAAGTGACTTCTCTTTATTGCTGTAAGCGCGGACATCTCGTTTAAGCAAACGCAAGAAGTTGCCCACGATAAATATAATATTTTTTCAGAAAATAAAGGTTCGCTAAAGGTTGCCTCCTTATAATGAGGCATGTAAAGCAGCGCTGCTTACAAATAAACCTATCGGAGGGAACCTCAATATGAAATTCAAACTTTTGTCCGCGACGGACGCCAAGAAAAAACTGGGCACCTTTATCGTATGCGGAGCGCTTGTCGCCGTACTCGGCACCGCTTCCGCTTTCGCGGCCAACTCGATCGCGTCGCTGCAGATCAAATACGAAAACGGCCTCAAGCTGTACTCGACGGACGGCGGCAAAACGTGGAGCAAGCAAGCGCCCGAAGGCATAACGGAATCCGTAGGCGCGGACGGCAAAGTTACTTCGTCGCGGGGAACCCCGCCGCGCGAAGGCGAAGGCGGCGGATTGCTGACCAAAGTCGAGGACGGTGTCAAATCGTACTCGACCGACGGCGGCAAAACGTGGGGCGAGCAATCGCCCGAACAGGCGGGAGCCAAAGGCGACGACGCGAACAAGTCGCTTCATACTTACAAGCGAGGCGTTCCCGACGGAGCCGAGACAAACCTGACGATCAAGATCGAGAACGGCGTGAAGCTTTATTCCACGGACGGCGGCAAATCGTGGAGCAAGCAAGCGCCCGAAGGGGTAACCGAGACGGCTGACGCGGACGGCAAAATGACGACGACCTTCGGATCCGGACCTAAAGAAGGGGAAGGCCACGGCACATTGAGCAAGGTCGAAGACGGCGTCCGCACCTACTCGACCGACGGCGGCAAAACGTGGAGCGAGCAAGCGCCCGACGAGGCGGAGGAAAGCTCGACGATCGGGTACTAATCGCCTCGGCATTTTGAAACGATGAACATGTTCGCGGCACGGTAGCGGCCATCGGCTTCCGTGCCGCGGAGCCGTTTGCGGCAAGGAGGGCGGATATGAGAATATTGCTTGTGGAAGACGAAACGTATATTGCGGAGGCGATCGCCCATGTGCTGAAAAAAAACCGTTACTCCGTCGACCTGGCGTTCAATGGCGAAGACGGGTTGGACAATGGGCTAACCGGCATTTACGATATGATTGTTCTCGATATTATGCTGCCCAAACTGGACGGGCTACGCGTGCTCGAGCAATTGCGCGCGAACGGCATCGAGACGCCCGTCATTTTGCTTACCGCCAGAGGAGAAACCGAAGACAAAGTACGCGGCTTGGACAACGGGGCCGACGATTATTTGGCCAAACCATTCCATACCGACGAGCTGCTGGCCCGCCTGCGCGCGTTGGGACGCCGCAAGACGGAATGGCTCAAGGACGGCATTTTGAAGTGCGGAGATCTGGAGCTCGATCCGCTTGCGCTTTCGCTGCGCTGCGGAAGCGAAACGATTCAGCTCCCCTTGAAGGAATCCCAATTGCTGGAGTTGCTTATGCTCAGAAAAAACATGGTCACCTCCAAGGAGCTGATCATTGAAAAAATATGGGGCAGCGATACGGATGCGGAAGAAAACCGCGTGGAAATGTACATTTCGTTTCTGCGCAAAAAAATCGGTCAGCTCGAGTCGAACGCCGCCATACAAACGATACGAAACGCGGGGTACGTCCTGAAGCCGTAAAGGATGAAGCGCGATGTTCAACAAGCTGCGCAACAAATTACTCGTCTTGAACTTGTCCATCACGTCGGGCGTGCTCGCGGCCGCATTCGCCTTCGTCTATTTCATCACCTACAGCGGCGTGCAGTCGGAAATTCGAAGCCGTCTCGGTTCGCAGCCCGAGACGCAGATCAGGCTGGAGTCCGGAGCTCCGGGTGTGGGCGAACAAGGGGAACGGAGCGTCACCCGAACGACGTCCGGATATGCGGCCGGGGACGGCGCCAATGTGTTTCATATCGAAGTGGATGCGGACGGCAACATGCTGAATGTCGATTCGCTGGTCGATCTGCCCGACGAAGCTTATCGGCTAGCCGCGGAGAGCGCCTGGCGCAATAAGGACGGCCGTCATGCGATTGCATTGAACGGCAGACAGTGGAGGTACGGCATCGCTCCGATCCAGGTTCAGATCGTTCGGGAAGACGGAGTTCCGGTTGTCGTCGACGAAAACAAGTACAGCATAACGTTTCTGGACGTTACGGAAACGAACCGTACGCTTGTCCAGCTGCTCACCTCGCTGCTCCTCGTCGGATTCGCCACGCTGATCGTCATCGTTATCGTCAGCCTGTACTTCGCCAACAGGGCGATCAAGCCGATCCGCGAAGCGTGGGACAAGCAGAAGCAGTTCGTGACCGACGCCTCCCACGAGCTGAAAACGCCGCTTTCGATCATCCATGCGAATTGCGACGCGCTTGAAGCCAATCGGGACGATACGATTCGAAACCAGATGAAATGGCTCGGTTATATCCGGATCGGAACGGATCGAATGGCAAAGCTCGTAAACGATATGCTGACATTGGCAAAAACCGAGGATGCACGATCGATTGTACGCAAAGTGCCGGTTCACGTCAGCAAGGAAGTCGAAGACGCGATCCGTTCCATGGAAGCGGCCGCAGCGCTTAAAAGGATCCGTCTCACCCGCTCGATCGAGCCCAATATCGTCGCGAACGGCGAACCGGATTGCATTAGGCAGATCGTTGCCATCTTGTTCGACAATGCGATCAAATATGCGGATTCCGAAGGTTGGATCGAAATGTCGCTCGTTCGGAAAAACCGTCACGTCACGTTCACCATATCCAACAGCGGGCCGGGAATTGCCGGACAGGACGTGCCAAAGGTGTTCGACCGCTTTTTTCGCGCCGACCGTTCCCGGACGCATGCGGACGGCAGCTACGGGCTCGGCTTGTCGATCGCCAAATCCATCGTCGACCGGCTCGGCGGGGAAATCCGGGTTAGCAGCATCGAGAACGAATTCACGACGTTTTCGTTTACGATCGAGCTCTGAGCAAGGCGATCTGTCGGTACAATCATAAGGAGCAAAAACCGAAACCGGCCAACCGTGTTTTCGGCGCGTCTCCAAATGAGCAATCTGTAAGAAACGCCCGAGTCGATCGTTTGATAAAATGATGATGAATTACCTCTCGAAAGGAGCTGGCGGCAACGATGGGCAGCGTTATTTTAACGATGCAGCTGTCGCTCGACGGCGTCGTGTCGGACGAGTACAGCTGGATGATGTTGAGCGAGGAAATTTTCGAAGATTACTTGGAGTATTACAACACGGTGGATACGATCATTGTCGGAAGACACTCTTACGCTTCGCTGGCCCGACATTGGCAGCAAGCCGAAAACTCATCCAACTCGTTGGAGCGGGCCATCGCCAGGCGCATGAATGAAATTTCGAAAGTGGTGCTGTCTCATTCCGAGACGGACTTGATATGGCGAAACTCGCAACAACTCGTTATTAAGGACGATCGGTCGCTCGCCCGGGAACTGGACGTTTTGAAAAGCCGGGTCCATCGAATATCGGTCGAAAGCGGAGTCAAAACCTGGCAATCTTTCATCCAGCACGATCTATATGACGAGTTATGGCTGCTGGTCCATCCCGTGATCGTGTCTCGCGGCGAACGATTGTTCGCTTTGGCCGACAAGCAGCAATCTCTTCGGTTAACGCACAGCAAAACGTACAAGAACGGCGTAATGGGGCTGCATTACCAAAAAGCTAAACGTTAGATTGGACATCGTATTTGAGAATTTCTGCTTCTCCACGCGTTCTGCCTAGTCCGGAACCTTGGGCAATTGATATCCGGTTCAAGTTAATTTTGTCTCAATTGAGTGGTCGGCAATGTGGGGAGCAATGGATGAAAAACGAATATGAGAAATTTCGGCAAGGAGGGCGCGGGAGCGTCCTTTTTATTTTTCATCGGCAGTTTAACGCAATGGGAAAGATAGTATTCCTGCGCATATGAAGCCACCTATGAATACGGGGAGCTTCATTTTTGGGAGCAAAAGCAGCCTCAATTAAACTTCTTGCTTTTAATATATGTATGCGATATATTGCATATAAGGAAATGAAGAAGTGAGGATGATAACTATGCCAGTGCCTAAAAATTTTGTCTCGCCTGCACGGGTGTCCGCAAAAGAAAGAGCCTTCTCCCAAATTCAACGATGGATTATCGACGGTACACTGCAACCCGGGGAAAAACTTATTGACGCCGAATTGGCCGAGACGCTTGGCGTAAGCCGTACGCCGATTCGGGAAGCATTTCAGCTGCTCGAAGTACAAGGGCTCGTTTCTACTCATCCTGGAAAAGAAACAAAGGTAAAAGAAATTGAGAAGGATGACATCTTCAAGATGTATTCAACGATGGCGGCTCTTCAGGCTTTAGCAGCTGAAATTACCGCAAAAGTTATTGTTCCGGAGCAAATCGAGCAACTGCGAGCGATCAATCTAGAATTTGCAAGTGCCATTCATAGCGGTCAGGCTTACCAAGCAATGGAGGCGGATGAGCAGTTCCACAACCTGATTGTGGAACTTTCTGATAATCCTTATGTCGCTTCATTCAGCGCTTCACTTCAGATTCATATCCGGCGCTTTAAATACGTGTTCTTAAAGCAGCCGATTACTGCGACACAAGCTTCAGTCGACGAGCATGATTCCATTATTGCAGCTTTCGAGAAGAACGATTGTGATTACGCTCAGGCAATGATGAAGCAAAATTTCGTCCGTCCGATGCGGGAACTGCACGGATTACTTTAAACAGTCAGGAGCGAGGAGAAATGGCAAGCGGAAAAGATCTTCGTATTCGCAGCAAGGTAATCAGCGAGGGAGTCAACCGAGTACCGAACAGAGCGATGCTGCGCGCCGTTGGTTTTACGGATGAGGCCTTCAAAAAGCCGATGATTGGCGTAGCCAGCACTTGGAGCGAGGTAACCCCGTGCAATATGCATATAAATGAATTGGCTGTTCGAGCCAAACAAGGGGTGCATCGCCATGGCGGTGCTCCGCTGATTTTTAATACGATTACAGTCTCGGACGGTATTTCAATGGGGCATGAAGGCATGCTGTTCTCGCTGCCAAGCAGGGAAGCAATCGCGGATTCTATTGAGATTGTAACAGGAGCTGAGCGCTTTGACGGTCTGGTGGCCATCGGCGGATGCGACAAAAACACGCCGGCCTGTCTGATGGCGATCGGGCGGCTGAATATTCCTTCCGTTTACGTATACGGCGGAACGATTCAACCCGGAAATCTCGACGGTAAACACGTCGATATCGTAACGGCTTTCGAAGCGGTAGGTCAATATCATGATGGAAACATGACAGATGAACAGCTCCATAAGGTAGAATGCAGCGTCTGTCCGGGTCCGGGCGCTTGCGGCGGCATGTACACCGCCAACACAATGGCCGCTGCGGCGGAAGCAATGGGCATGAGCCTTCCCGGTTCATCCTCTACGCCGGCCATTTCGCCTGATAAAGCGGCAGAATGCGATGCGGCCGGTAAACAAGTCATATCGCTGCTGGAACAGGAGATCTACCCGAAAGACATCATGACGAAAAATGCGTTTGAGAATGCGATTACGGTCGTTATGGCTTTGGGAGGTTCAACAAATGCGTTCCTGCATTTGCTTGCCATTGCGCACTCGGTAGGCGTAGATTTAACATTGGATGATTTTGAGCGGATACGCCTGCGTGTTCCTCATTTGGCAGATCTGAAGCCAAGCGGCCGACATGCAATGCAGGATTTGAACGAAATTGGCGGCATTCCTGGCGTGATGAAGTTATTACTCGCCGAGGGACTTCTTCACGGCGATTGCCTGACGGTAACAGGCAAGACCTTGGCGGAGAATCTTGCCGAAGCAGCTCCGTTGAGAAACGATCAGGAGATTATTCGTCCATTGAACAAGCCGCTGAAGCCGAATGGACCCTTGGTAGTACTTAGAGGTAATCTTGCCCCTGAAGGCGCCGTAGCCAAAATGTCGGGTATGAAGAAGCTTCGGTTTGTCGGACCGGCAAAGGTGTATGACAGCGAGGAGGCCGCAACGGAAGCAATTTTGAGAAATGAAATCCAAAAAGGGGACGTATTGGTTATTCGTTATTGTGGACCGAAGGGCGGTCCAGGCATGCCGGAGATGCTGTCTGTTACCGCATTGATTGTAGGGAAGGGACTTGGCGGGGAAGTTGCCCTCATTACGGATGGAAGGTTCTCGGGTGGCTCGCATGGATTCGTAGTCGGCCATGTATCACCTGAAGCGCAGGTAGGCGGACCGATCGCGTTGCTGAGGACCGGAGACATGATCACCATCGACAGCGAAACGCAGCAGATTACGTTTAACGTGACAGAAGAGGAGTTGATTACCAGGGCTCAAGCATGGATACAGCCTCCGCTAAAAGTAAATTCGGGCGTACTAGCCAAGTATGCAAAACTAGTTTCCTCTGCATCTAAAGGGGCAGTGACTGATATTTTATAAAAATGTATAAGTTCAAAAGCTGCCTGGTTGCACCGGCAGCTTTTGACGTATGAAAGGTTGCAGGGCTTTGATTCACATAGATTCAGCTGGTTGGCCCGAACGCCATGAATATTGCCGAAGTTGAAGTTATACCCGCAACGTAACATTGGTGTCATTGAGGATGGTTTCGTAGAGGTGAAGTACGGGTGCTGACGTGGGAAAAAGCTTTTTAAAAGTATGTGAACTCTATTCGCAATCTGGATCAAAGTGAGCGTCAAATACTCCCCACCTGTTTGGACAAATGTTCCGGAAAATGGTGGGGTGTGCGAGTGCCACTCCCATTTCCTTTGTATAGAACCTGTAAAAAACGATTTAATGCCGGAATAGTGAATGCGGGTTTCCAGCGATTGCGGGTGCCCGCATTTTTTCATGCTCTATAATAGTGACTTGAAGAAAAAAAATCGACCGCGCTTGATAATGGTTTTCATAAAGCGGCGTATTAACATATGTAACCGGCTTGCTTAGTTGAAATAGAAGCATAGGAAGGAGGGAGGAAAGCGAGAAAGATGTACAAATACTATATAGGATTAAACTATGAGTTTCGTTGTCCATTTTTTTTGTATAAATTAAACATAGGAGGGGAGGAAATGGCTTCGTTTTTCATGTATTTCGTAAAAGAATTTAAAAATCTCAAAAGATGGACACATCATGGTAAAATACTTGTAGGAAATTTTCAGTGGGGCTTATTTCCATCCTCGCCAAAGTAGGGGAATCGTTCCCTTCAATACAAGGAGGATTTTCATGGATAACAATCTGGATCAATCGTTCGAATTTGCATTTACGGGTGTATTCGATGCCCCTCGCGAACTCGTATTTAAAGCATGGACAGAGCTCGGGCATTTCGCGAAATGGTGGGGACCAAGGGGGTTCACCCTCGACGTCGTTAAAATGGACGCTCGATCAGGTGGCGAGTTTTTAGGTTTTCAGACGTCTCCTGACGGAAATCTGGTTATGTGGAGAAAATTTGCATACCAAGAGGTTGTCGAACCTGAGAAAGTGGCTTATATCCAATCCTTTTCCGATGAGCAAGGCAATACGGTCCGAGCGCCATTTAGCGTGAGCTGGCCTCTTGAAATTATGAATATCATAACGCTGGAAGATGACGATGGTAAAACTGTTTTAAAACTGAAAGGTTACCCTGTGAACGCTTCCGCTGAGGAACAAGAAACCTACAACGGTATGGCTCCAAGGCTTCAACGAGATCTTGAGGGTACTTTCGATAAACTTGCCGACTATCTTGTCTCCTTGAAGGTAGAATGCTGATCGGCGATCTGCTAACACGCAAGAAGGGTGGAATCCCTCCAGTTTATACCCCGCTTCCTATCAAGCGCAGCACTCGATATGGTAATGATTATTGGGAAGCGTTCAGCATGGTTCATCGGCGCGTGATGGCACGCATGATTGCCGCAGCTGACAAAGGAGCACGAAACAATGAAAAAGTACATACTCTTCGATCATGATGGCGTTCTGGTCGATACTGAATTCTGGTATTACAAAGCGGGAGAACGCGCTCTGGCTGACATTGGATTTACTTTGGATAAAGATCAATACCTCCGCGACATGACCCAGTCATTAGGCACTTGGTCCCAAGCTAGGGCGGCAGGTATTGATGAACAGACCATCAGCAAGCAGCGTGAGGTCCGCAACGTCTATTATCAGGAATATTTAAGAACAGAAGCCATAGAGATTGAAGGCGTAGTTGAAACTCTAGCCGAATTGTCAAAGTACGTCCGCATGGCCATCGTGACGACTGCAAAACGTGCGGATTTTCAACTTATTCATGAAAAGCGCCAGATTATACAATTCATGGAATTCGTCCTTGTTCGCGAAGACTACGAGCACACCAAGCCGCACCCGGAACCATACTTGACCGGCCTAAAGCGCTTCGGAGCTACCAAAGAAGAGACCCTGGTTGTAGAGGATTCAAACAGAGGGTTGAACTCAGCCGTGGCGGCTGGTATCGACTGTGCTATTGTCCATAACGACTTCACAAAAACACATGACTTCTCACAGGCCACCTATCGAATCAAGACTCTGATCGAACTAAAGGACATTATCCTGAATGTAACCTGAGAGAGCATTCGCCAGCGTGTCCCGTACTCCCTTTAAAAAGGAAGAGCAGCGCGGGCGGCGCGGACTCACGTGATGCCCGTGGAACGTTGGAGCTTGGCTGTTGGGTAGTATTGGAAGGTTTATTTGTATGGAACAAATGTACGTGAGCTAAGCTAAAAGGAGAGACAGTAAACACAATTACACGGCTATCGATTCCCGGTACTCAACAGGGGAGAGATCGCCGAGTTTTTTCTGAAATCGTTCTGTAATGTAAAACTGAATATATTCAATCAGACCTAGATCCTGCAGCAGCTTAGCGTCCGACTTCATGGTATATTGGAATCCTTGGTCGGAGTGCAGGATCGCATCTCCTTCTCCGAATTGCTTCACAGTGGATAGAACCAGATCAAGATCATTGCGTTCGGATACTTCCCAGGCAACCGTTTCGTTATTGTACAAATCCAGGACGACGGATCAAATCGACGGAATATAGCTTTAAGGGAAGCGGAGGAAATAACAAACTTACAGATCCGGGCATTGGATAGCTAAAGTTTAATAAACACTGGTAGGAAATGAGGAAGTTGGTGACCCTGAGTGTTTAGAATAGATGAAAAGGGGGCTTGCATATGCTTTTTCATTTTAGCGAGGACGATAGTATCAAAATATTTGTGCCAAAAGAGAAACAAAATCGTCCCGACTTTCCTGCGGTAGTCTGGGCAATAGATGAAGAGCACGAATTTACATATTATTTCCCAAGAGATTGTCCTCGTATTGTATGTAGGAGAGACGAATCAACAACGGATCAACATATACAACTTTTCTTTAACAATACAATTGCCGATACCATTGTAACGGTAGAGAATCATTGGTATTCGAGGATTTCAAAACAAACCATGTATAGATATTGCTTTGATGATGAGGGTTTTGAGCTTTTTGATAAGACCGCTGGCTATTATATTACTCGCCGAATAGTAATACCCAAATCAGTGGAAATATACGAAAATTTGATAGAGAGATTGATTCAGAAAGGAGTAGAATTAAGATTCACAACAAATCTATATCCACTTAGAGAAGCGATACTCGCTTCCGACTTCAAGGGATTTGGGATACATAGATTTAATAATGCAAAAAAACTGTAACTCATTCCGCTAACGGGGACGATAGTTGAACAAGAGCAGCCTCGGATATTTTTCTATAATTACAGCCCCAACTATTGTGAAATTGAAAAGAACCAAGTTTGTAAAAAATGAGTTTATGTAGTGCAGGAAATCATAGTATAGATGGTGAACTATAATTTGTGCAGTGACCTCTAGGGAAGCCACCTTCATAGGCATGGAGCCGGTTAATTAATAAACCTGGATGAAGGTACCGCCCCTTCGGAGAGATCGTTAAGGGAGGCCGCGATGAACGAGACCGCATTTGACGAACCATTATTTGCAAGCTTGAAGCCGGGCTTAACCTCGTTCTGTTACCGAATGCTAGGCTCCATGGACGATGCGGACGATGCCGTTCAGGAGACGAGTATTCGGGTCTGGCAGAGCTGGAGCACGTTCAGACAGGATTCCTCGTTCAAAACTTGGGTCTATCGGATCGCCTCCAACCTGTGCTTGGACAAGCTGAGACAATCCAAACGCCGCGCGCTTCCCGTCGACCTGTTCGATCCGGCCGTCGCCATCGTCGAGCCGCGCGACACGCTGCCGGACTCTGCCTGGATCTGGCCGTCTCCCGACTTTGGGGGCAATCCGGAGGATCGGCTCGTCCGCAGAGATACCCTTCAACTGTGCTTCATCGCTCTCCTGCAGACCTTGCCTCCGCGGCAGCGTGCGGTACTCATTTTGAAGGATGTATTTGAATGGTCCTCCAAGCAGATCGCGGAAACGTTGGCGATGTCGCCGGCAGCGGTGAACAGCGCCTTGCAAAGAGCCCGAGAGACGATGGACCGGGCGCAGCTTCGCTCGGATGAGCTCAGCAGCATGGACGTTCAACCGGAGCAGCAGCTGCTGTCCCGGTATGTGGAGGCCTTCGAGCAATTCGATATTGCTGCGCTCGTCGCGTTGTTCCACGAGGAAGGCTGCATGTCGATGCCGCCCTTCGAGATGTGGATCCGCGGCAAGGAAGATTTGTCCGCCTTCTATTCGCTTACTCGCTGGCATTGCGAAGGTTCGCGATTTGTGCCCATTACGGTGAATGGCGGTTATCCGGCGTTGGCCCAGTATATGCCGGATAAAGAGGGCTCTGGCCTGGTACCTTGGGGCATCCACGTCATCGAAACCAAAGAAAATCAAATCCTGCACGTTCAAAACTTCATTCATACGCCATTATTTTCGCGATTTGGGCTGCCTGAGCGAATGGACCGATGAATATCGTCATTGGCTTACGTCTATATCATTGAGAATAACCAAACGACGAATATCATGAGAGAGGTGTCTATTTAAAATGGAAACGAGTCAACCGACGAAAGTAACCGTGCAAGCCGTCATTCAAGCCCCTGTCGAGAAGGTATGGCGCTATTGGACCGAGCCGGATCACATCACGAAGTGGAATCAAGCGTCCGAGGACTGGCATGCGCCGAGAGCCGAAAACGATCTGAGGGTCGGCGGCAAGTTTCTGACACGGATGGAAGCGAAGGATGGCAGCATGGGCTTTGATTTTGGCGGCGTCTACGATGTCGTGAATCGGCATGAGGCGATCGGCTACACCATGGAAGACGGAAGAAGAGTGGATATTGCTTTCGTCGATCAAGGGAATGAGACGAAGGTCATTGAAACGTTCGACGCGGAAAGCTCCAATCCCGTCGAGTTCCAGCAAGCAGGCTGGCAAGCGATCATGGACAATTTCAAAGCCTATACCGAACAAAATTAATCATCGAAGAAGACGCCGGGGAAGATGCCCGGCGTCTTTCTTTTTGAACCCTAGTACGAGCGTGCTCTCCGTTAACCTCAACCTTGTGCCGCATCCATGTTCATGTAGTTAGCGGCCCACAGATGGCCGTCCAAGTCCACGAAGCCCCAATGATACATGAACCCATGATCTTCAGGTTCAGCGTGCAATTTCCCGCCCAAGGAGACCGCGGTATTCACGATTTCATCGACCTTTTCCCGGCTCTCGAAGGCCAATGCGATCGTCATCTGCGCATACTTGCTCGTATCGACGGATTCCTTCTCCGTAAGCGTATTAAAGAATGCTTGATTGATCAGCATGACCTGCAGGTTGTCGCCGATCACGATGGCTACCGAATTCTCGTTATCGGGGAATTTCGGGTTGAGTTCGAATCCGAGTCCGGTGAAGAACGCTTTCGATTGTTCTACGTTTTTTACAGGCAGGTTGAAGCTCGTGAATACGGACGTTAATGCCATTTTCAAAACACCTCTTCGTCAAATTAGTTTGTGTTCATTTATGCCTTCGTTTGTATAGACGACAGCCGATCCGGGAATTCATCTGTCTCATGGATTCGGAAGCGTAATATTGAAAAATAACTTGGTATTGAGTTCGGATTCCCGCCATTCCCGTAAAGCTGCTTATTCTTGTTGTACAGGCTGTATCTAACGATTAATCTCAAGGTGTAGCTCACCGCGCAGAAGCCCATGACAAAAGTTGTGGGAGGCATATGTACAATTGACTCGGTATGCCTAAAATGGCTTGTGTCGGATGTGGAGCCAAAGTTCCACGACCGGAGTTTAAAGAAGAAATAACTGCCTATTATAGAAGTTTATCAACGAATGAATCTAATCTCTAATCTTTAACAAGCAATAACAAGAAAGGGGCAGATTAATTAATTTCTGGCCCTTTTCAGAATTTAACATAAATGTTACAGTTAACAAGAACAAACATTCCCATTTAGAGGTGAAAAGGATGGGGGATAGACCGTATCGTTGCTTCAGCAGCAGCAATTTGCGTGATGAAAACTTAAATTATGAATGAAAGAAGGTATAGAAAATGATACGAGAAATTAAAGAGCAATTCACTGATGAGATCCTTACCGAAGCAATTAAGCGATATGACATTAGTAATGACACCGTTCGTTTATTGGGCGGTTATGAAAGCTTTGTTTATGAATACCAGAAAAACAATGCATTTTTCATATTAAAAATCTCACATACAATTAGAAGATCAAGAAATAATATACGGGGTGAAATTGAATTTTTAAATTTTTTGTCGAATAAAGGGCTGGCAGTTTCAAATGCTGTTCCATCGGCCAGGGGGAATATGGTTGAAGAAATTGCTGCAGAAAATGGTTCGTTCCTAGCCATTTCATACGAAATGTCTCTTGGAAAAGAAGTGTCGGATGAAGATTGGAATGAATCGCTTTACGAAAAATGGGGCGAATTTCTGGGGAAAATCCATCATGCCACAAAGGGTTATGAATGGAGTAATCCGGCGTTTAAACGACAAGCCTGGGACCAAGAAGTTCAATTAAAGGCGGAGAAATACCTGCGACCTGATGATGTAATGATTTCAATTGTAAAAGAAAGATTAACAAAACTTACTTCTCTGCCCAAGTCCAAAGATACATACGGTTTGACTCATACTGATTTTCATCAAAGTAATTTTTATCTGCATAACGGAGACATTTATTTGTTCGATTTTGATGATTGCGGTTATACCTATTTCATAAACGATATTGGGATTACATTGTATTATGCTCTTTCTTATCCGTTTAAGAAATTTGAAAATAAGACGGAATATTATAAATTGTTTTTCCGCCATTTTATGAAAGGATATCTGAAGGAAAATACAATCCAAGAAGAAGAAATAGTATATTTACAAGATTCTATTAAACTTCGTCATGCATTGCTATATATTTATTTTCATCAAGCAAACGATGTGTCAAATTTGGATGAAAAATCGATGAACTGGTTAAAAGAGCTTCAACGAGTAGCCGCTTCTGATAACCCTATGCTGCCGATTGATTTTGTTCAAGAATTTAAAAACATTTATAATAGTATTCATTAACTGGGAACAAGTAGGGGCTGACTCAACACAGCCGGCTCATAGGGGCCGGCTGTATGTTTTTTTAACTTATATTTTTTCCGATAAAAAAAGGTTTATTTAGTGTGTGACACTAAATTAAGATCTAGTGGTGCCAAGGGATAATCAGGTAGAGAAAACAAATTAGCCAAGACGAAGTTCCGCTACGTTTGATCATGCCGGACTGGGTAAGCAGAAGAGAGAAGTCGAAACGATCCCGAAAGTTTTGTATTTTTTTGGAATTCCAGTTCAAATCTATGAATGTTCATGGGTTTTCCAATATTTTGGTATGGACTGCTTAGGTCATGATTTTTCCCTAAACTTAAATTAAACTGGAGGAATAGTTATGAGTTTACAGCAAAGATTTAATAGAGGCGAGGTTATAGAGTTTGGAAAGCCAACATTAGTGCTTGCCTCTGCATCGTCTAGGCGCACAAAGCAACTGGCAAAATTTGGACTTGACTTTGTGCAAATTGTAAGCACATTTGACGATAGCTCTGTTAACTACAACTTTCCTCACACTGGTGTCAGTATTGACCAAGCAAAAAGTTACTCCGCAACAATGGCGCTCGAAAAATTAAAACCATTTATAGAAAAAATCAAAAACGGTGCAGTGGTGGCTGCAGATACTATCATTTTTTGCAGTGGCAGAATAATCGAAAAGCCTATCACAAAAGAGCGCTGCCGCGAGCAGCATGAGTTTATCAGCGGCAAAACAGTCAGCAGATGCAATGCTTTGGCAGTTTATTATGACGGGCGAACGCTTAGCGAGGTTACGATTGGCGATGTGCTAATCGCGCCTTTGCCAAAACAAGTGATTGAAGAAATTGCAAACGAAAGCGAAACCCTAAACTGTGCAGGCTACAATCGCGGTGGCGCAATTGCACCATATGTGCTAACCGATGCACCGCGCACTGGCGGCATTGAAGTGCCAGTGGTTTTAGATTTGTTAAGCAAGCTTGGTTTCGCTCAAGAGCAAGCCAGCCAGCAAAGCTAAGAGACATGGCCGTATTGGTGAAGCTCAGAATCGTCCGAGGTTGGTGAAGGAAAAACCACACACATATCAAAAAGAAAAATCGATAAAATCATGGATCTTCTCGTACTGCAGCGCGCCGGGCAATCCCTTTGCGCCAACTTTGGCGCCGCGGTCGAACAGTTGCTGTTCAAATGGATGTCATTAATGGTCGGGGCATTTACGGTAACCTCCCGACAGCGGGCGGTTTTTCGCTACTCCCATTCTTTAGAACGGCCCGCGATGTTATAATGGGGCTAACGTTTTGGAACCGGAACAGGAAGAACATGCGGGGAGGGATACGATGGAGAAGCCAAGCGAGAGAGCCCCCCTATACCTCTAACGCATAAGAAACGGCCTGCTCTCTCGTCATTCCTCTTCCAATCGCAATGGCCTCGTTAAACGGCTCATCGCCGCATTCTAGTCTGCAGGTTCGTTTCGCCTGTTCGTAAATCAATTGAAACTGGGGCTGAGCCGCGGAGCCAAGCTTCGCTCGTAATTTCTCAGAGACTCCGATAAGCGTAGCGGCCGCCCGGTATTCTTCCAGCCCGCACAACGAGCTTACTAGTCCCTCGACTCCTCGATCAAAGGAACCACGTTCCTGAGTGATCATCATCAACACAAGACAGATTTGAAATGTCCTTTCAGCGCAAAACCGCTGGGGTTGTGATGGCTTACAATATTGATGCTGCAGGAACCGTAATGAGTTCACTCTTTGATTTATTAAAGTGACGGGCAGTTTAGTTCCCATATGCACATTTTAATTTCTGGTAAAAACAGTATTGAAAATGTTGGAATCGTCTGATAATATTGGATTGTATTAAAATATGTGTGACTGGCGTAACGTAGGTAACTACGGGGGAGCGCATATTTCATAAGCCGTACGCCTGGGCAAAGTATTTGATCTTAGATCAGATGCTTTTTTTATTTCAATTATTGAAGGGTCAGGTGGACTTACATGATATCCAAAGAAACTATTCAAAAAAACCTAATGAACTGTCTCGATGACACCTCATTTCTGAATGTACCTGGGTTCAGAAGAGGTAAAGTTCGCGACACATATGATCTGGGTGATTCTCTAATCCTTATCACCACAGACCGCCAAAGCGCATTTGACAGGGTCCTTGCCAACATTCCGTTTAAAGGCCAAGTATTAAACCAGATTAGCGCTTTTTGGTTTGAAAATACCTCGGATATAGTAAGTAACCACGTTATAAAAATCCCGGACCCGAATGTTACTATAGGAAAAAAATGCAAGGTAATTCCTGTCGAATTTGTAATGCGAGCCTATCTTACGGGCTCGACTGATACCTCGGCTTGGGTCCAATACTCACAAGGTATCCGAGACATATGTGGCAACATCCTACCTGATGGAATGAAGAAAAACCAGAAGTTCGAGAAACCGATCCTGACTCCGACAACGAAATCAGCAGCACATGACGAATCGATTTCGGCTGCTCAAATCGTCCACGAAGGCCTAATCGACAAAGAGACCTGGGGGTATTTGCAAAAAATCGTGTTCTCGCTCTTTGCCAGGGGCACAGAGATCGCAGCTAGGAACGGATTAATCCTTGTAGATACCAAATATGAATTCGGTATTGATGACAAAGGAGAGATTCTTCTCATCGACGAGATACATACACCCGATTCTTCCCGCTACTGGATTAAAGAGACATTCGAATCGAGGTTAGCCGAGGGCAAAGAACCGGAGAATATCGACAAAGAATTCTTGCGACTTTGGTTCAGAGAGCATTGCGACCCTTATAAAGATAAAATCCTCCCATCCGCACCTGATGACCTTGTCATTGAACTGTCGCATCGCTATATCCGCCTCTTCGAAATGATCACCGGCAAGGAATTTGCCGTCGATTGCACGCATTCTGTAAAGGAGCGGCTTAAAAAGAATTTAAATGCTTATCTTATCTAAGCGACATTAACCAGACGGGGCGTAATTCGAAATTTCGGTGCGCCACTCGCAGACAGTTTGAATACGTTTATGGAAGCCGTAGCTGACAAAGGAGAACGAAGCAATGAAAAAGTACATACTCTTCGATCATGATGGTGTTCTGGTTGATACTGAATTCTGGTATTACAAAGCGGGAGAACGCGCTCTAGCTGACATTGGATTTACCTTGGATAAAGATCAATACCTCCGCGACATGACTCAGTCGTTGGGTACTTGGGCCCAAGCTAAGGCAGCAGGTATTGATGAACAGACCATCAACAAGCAGCGCGAGGTCCGCAACGCCTATTATCAGGAATATCTAAGAACAGAAGCCATAGAGATTGAAGGCGTAGTTGAAACTCTAGCCGAACTGTCAAAGTACGTCCGCATGGCCATCGTGACGACTGCAAAACGTGTGGATTTCGAGCTTATTCATGAAAAGCGTCAGATTAGACGATTCATGGAATTCGTCCTTGTTTGAGAAGACTACGAGCGCACCAAGCCACACCCAGAACCATACTTGACCGGCCTAAAGCGCTTCGGAGCAACCAAAGAAGAGGCCCTGGTTGTAGAGGACTCAAACAGGGGGTTGAACTCAGCCGTGGCAGCTGGTATTGACTGTGCTATTGTATTGTCCATAACGACTTCACAAAAACACATGACTTCTCACAGGCTAGCTATCGAATCAAGACACTGATTAACCTGAGAGAGTAGTCCCGTACTCGACTGGATTAAGATAGTTAAATCAAATCACCAAGGGAGCAGGTCGACAGCCGGTGGGGGCATGATTGATTCACCATGGCATGATTGATTCACCATGAGGGTAATTTTGTGTCCATTGGACAAGATGCAGCAGGAAGTTATGTGTTAGGGAATTAATATCGATTTTGTGACTTATGTACAAAATACGGGTTTTGTGAAATTGTATGGGCCAAAATCTCAAGTCTGCTAAAGATATAGATTTTAGTTCGTCGTTTTGGTATCTTTCCTGCAATGAATGAGCTTTCTCCATCACATAACTGTTTCCACAAAAATTTTGCTCGGAATCAAGTTAATTGGCTAGTTTTATACTCGGATGCACCGTACGTAATGGCGCCCTTGGCATATTGAAAATCGTCGTATCCGCTCAAGACGATGATTTTCGCGCCGATGCCGCTCATTCGGACCAAGTATTCGTCGTCCACAATCAATATTCTCATATTGCCCATGTATGCACCAATCCTCTCCGCAGCGAAATCGGCATTTTTTTCCTATTCAGACAATTACGACAGGGTTCGAGAAAGTCCTGCTTGAAGCTTGCGGTTAGCGCCTAACGCTTGTGCGCGCAATAATGCCGGCCCGTTTTCATTTCAAAAGTAAAAAGAGAGCCCAGCGCGCGAGAGCTCTCTTCGATTTAATCAGTTACGGTTTTTGTTCGACGGTTAAACGCTTTCCTTCATGATAGGTATCCCATAATGGGCCGATGTAGTTTTCTAATGTTTTTACGACGTCAGCTCTTCTGCTCGCTTCGACATTTACGGTATCGTTTAGTATGTCATTTCGAATTCGAATGAGCACGAATAAAGGAGGCAAAGCAGCTTCACGGAAAGCCTTAATCATGTTTTCTTCTTGCGGAGTAATATCCATCACGTATCTTTTTCCTTTCTGCTCGGATATACTCTCATTATAAACCTTGACATCAGTGTCAAGGTCAAGCGAATTAACAAACGGAGCTGCATACTTCCCTGCTTCATTTCGATTTTTCGATTGCCTCGGCAATCGCTTTATCCGCCTTTTCTTTATACTCCCGCACGAGCGTATTGATATCTTTGTTCGTTTTCCGAAGCTCTTCGGCCGCGGCATCCGTCAAGCCTCTCACGATCGTTTGATCGTATTTCGTCGGGGTATGAATTTTTCTCGGTTTCGCTTTAAAGAACGCTTCGATATGTTTCCCTTTCAAACTTTCCAATTCGGCTCCGAACACTTTCTCGAATTCGGCGCCTTCCAGCGTCGAAAATCTGCCGGATTTGGCAATTGCGGTCTGTACTTCGTCGGACAGCATGTACGTCATCACTCTCAATGCGTCGTCCTTCTTATCGCTCAGGTTGGACAGCATCATCGCATGCACGTTGGCCTCCCTGCCCGTACCCAGCGCCTCGGGGAAGTTCGGTAGGGCAGCCATGTCCCAGTTTAATGTGAGCGCGCCTTTCTTGAATTCGGTTTCGAACCTGCCGGTAAAGTTATCGGCCCAAAGCGGCAGCATCGCAATCGTTTGATCCGTAATGAAAGCTTCCCTGCCGATCTGCTTGAGATCGTTGAATCCCGGCATTCGATAAAATTCATTGATCAGCTTATACACTTTGATCCATTCCGGGGAGTCGATCACGGACTTGTTCGTTTTCGGATCGACGAACGGAAGCGACAGCTGCGTAGCGATCAAGGACGCTCCGGTCGAATCGAATCCGGCATACTGCACGCCGCCTTCGTTTCTCGTAAGCTTCCGGGCCAAAGCAATGACTTCATCCCATGTCATCAAATCTTTCGGATATTCCACGCCGAATTTGTTGAAAAGATCTTTGTTGTACAGCAAGGCCGCCACGTTTATCGAGAACGGAAGAGCGACCAGCTCTCCGCGATCGCCGTATTCGCGGAAAGATTCCATAATAACCGGCTGCACTTTTTTCAATTCGGCGCCATCTTTCTTGATCATTTCGTCCAAAGGTTGTACGACCTTTAAATCTTTAAACGCCTGGAACATGTTGTTGCTCGTAAAAATGATGTCCGGGAACGTTCCCGCGGCAAGCAAATCTTCCGGGTTCATCCCTTTGCCGGATACGACCATCTCCAAAGTAAGGTGCGGGTATTTCTTTTTGACGGGCTCTACAAAAAACTTTTGGAATTCCTCGTCCGTCAAATTAACTCCGTATCGGTAAACGGTTATTGTTTTCGGTTCCGTGTTGATCTTCGGTTCGGGCGTCGTACCGGTTTCGTTTGTTTGCGCGCAGCCCATCAAGGAGGCGGAAAACAGCATAATCGTTAACGCTTTTGATGAAAACCTTTTCATAATTGCATAACCCCCGTTCTAATCATTTTTAAGGAAACGGCAGCATTCGCTTGCTCCGCTTTTCATTGTATCAATCATTCCGGTTTTCATTTTGCACGCCATTTTGCTGTTACGGCCCGCATTTAACTGTCGTTCTGCTGTTCAGGCAATTTCTTGTAGAGATATTCATTTCCGATATGATATGGTAATCATTAGAGTGTGTCGATCTTGGCTTGGAGACAGGATGTACCGCGACGAAAGGAGGTCACTTTCATGTTCGCTCCCCCCATGATGCTGCCTGTTCGCTTCGCATACCGGTTCGATACCCAATGGGGGATGAATTTTCACACGCACAGGGAATATGAAGTCTACTACTTTCATCAAGGGCGCTGCACGTATATCATAGGCGGCCATATTCATGTGCTGAGTCCCGGGGACCTTATATTGATGGACGGTATGACGCTGCACAGCGCCAATCCGAGCCCTTACCCATATTTGCGCACGAATATGCATTTCGATCCCGCCTATTTGCGCGGAGTGCTTAACGATTCGATTTTTACAAGCGCTTTCGAAACGATCGGACAGCTTGGCAACCATATCATTCATCTGGAGGGCGAATCGCGAACCGAGGTGGAGCAACATCTGCAAAAAATGAACGAACTGTATCAGCAAAACGATGCGGTCGCTTTCCGCCGGTTTTTGCTCGCCCTGCTCGACCTGCTCTACTACATCCAGCCATTCTGCCCCGCATCCGGCCGGTCGACACGCAAAATGACGGAAAAGGAGCTCCACGTGCAGCGTATGCTGAACTATTTGGAAGCGCATTATTCCGAGGATTTGCACATGGAACTGCTGGAAAGCGAGCTTTATTTGAATAAAACATACTTGGCCAAAATATTTAAAGAATTCACCGGCATGACGATCTTCATCTACATCAAAAACCGCCGGCTGAATCAAGCCAAAATCATGTTTATGATGGACAAAAGCGTTTCCGTTTCCGACGTCTGCTATCAGGTAGGCTACAAGCACCTGTCGCACTTCAGCCGCCTGTTTAAGCAGGAATTCGGATGCACGCCCGAGCAGTTTCAACGGATGGCGCATCATGACATTCCGCTCATGAGCGCCACACGGTCACGATCCGCAAAAATATGATCCCCCGGCAAACCTCAAGCCTTAGTTCGACCTTTCACGGCCAGCCAAGGCTTGGCTTGGTCCGGCCTGACACAACGATCGTTCCCGCATAAAATCGGGGCATTTCGGTTATTTTAATCAAGCGCACGGCGTGCGCTTTCCAGACGACTTTGCTAGCAAATTCGTCCGTCATGAGAATAATCCCCTCAATTATTTTGAGGGCGACATGGGTAGCCTAAGGATTGAAACGGAGGTGATCCCTGTTGAACAAAGGTCAACAAAGAGCCAAAATGCATGAATTATCGGAGGGCAAAGTTGCGGTTTACGCACAGGAAGACAAGCAGGAATTCGCAATCATTCATCGCCAGCTTGAGGAAAATTTCCCAACTACGAAAACGGAAGAACATACCCGAACTCTGGACACCTAGTCAAAACCATTACCCGATAAATGCCCGTAACCTATGCTGATCCCATTAGCATAGGTAATTTTTATACATAACCGGAACTATGCCCGATAGGCGGAAAAGGTCAATACTTATCCGGTTAGCCTTGCACCCAAAACGAACATGAATGCATGGAAAAAGAGCTGCTCCGTGGCCGTTAAAGACGCGTGGAACAGCCCCGTTTTCAGAATTCGCCTTGCATCGCCTTGCTTAAAAAGATTTCACCGTTCCGACCAGGCATCCCATAATGCCTGCAAATCCGCTGTGAGGGCGGTTTTCGCCGTTTCGCTAATAACAAGCGGCTTCGTCTTCTCATTCAGCTGCTGCAACGCCTCCCCCACAAATTTGGCGGCCGTATCGTAAGAACCTTTACTCGCTTGATGATTCGCCTGATTCAGCTTGTTCTTGAGAAGCCGGATGTGCGCGCCTTGGAGCTCCCCCGAATCGACATACCGCTGCAGCAAGTTCAGAATCGACTTAATGCTGGTCTCGACCGCGAAGGTTAGCGTTGTATCGGCGACGTTCCCCGCCTGGTCGGTTAGGACGATTCGAAGGGAATGTACGCCCAATTTTCCGGCCAAATCCACGACCGTACCGTTCCCGTAAGGCTGGCCGTCAAGGGTCATCGTTTGGTCCGCCAAACCGGATAAGGCGTCCGTTGCGGCCAGCTGGAACGTCAGCGTCTGGTCGTCCCCGTACGCGGTCCCGTCCGCATAAGGGATTCCATTTACGGTTAAGGCGTACGACGGTGCGGTGTTGTCGATGCGAACCGTTCGTTCTTTCGTTTCCTCCACATTGCCCGCTCGGTCGACGGAGCGGTAAAACAACTGGAATATCCCTTCGTCCGAGATGGAGATCGGCCCCAAATACGGCTTCCAATCGGGTTCCCCGTTTAGCTGATATTCCGTTCCCGACACGCCGGATAAATCATCCCGAGCAACCAAGGTCAGCGAAACGGGGGCTCGATGCCACTCGATCGGACCTGTTGGATCGACTTGAACGGTCGTGATCGGTGCCGTAACGTCGCGGGCCAGCGTAAACCGGATTTGGTAAGCCAAGGCGTTTCCGTTTTCCGCCGTTACCGTGATGGTCGATGTTCCGGGCAACGACGCTGCCGGTCGAACGGTTACTTGCGCACGTTCATTGGCCGCAATTGCGGTGACCGGAGGGACAACGTCGGTACCGTAAGGCAGCTCGACCGTATAATCGAACGTGTCGTAAACGAAACCGGCTACCGTCCGATTGTCCACCCGTAGATCCTGCAAGGTAGCGTCCGAAGATAAAGGACCCGACGCCGGCACAGTTATCGTTATTTTGTTCGAAGCAACCGTGCGTCCATCCAAGGCGACCTTGACCCATACGTCCGCCTTGCCTTTTTTCTTGGCCGTAATAACGCCGTCGGCGATCGATACGACGCTCGGATCGCTCGTAACATACTCTTTGGAAGCCCCGGAAAGCTCATAGGTCGTCCTTCCTTTTTCGAGGATTCCTTTCACTTTCATTGTAGCGGTCATGCCGATCGGAATCGAATCATGATCCACGGTTATTTCCGCCCCGCTCAATTTGACGGCAAGGTTCGGATCATGGTATCGAAACAGGTTCCCGCCGGTTTTGAAATAGAAGTCGCCAAAGTCGTCCTGCGCCAGACGTTCCGCACCCGTATGGAGAAGAACGGTTACTTCCCGGGTAGAAGTGTCGATTTTAAAGAAACTGCTGGCAAACGTATTCTCGTGTTCGGCAACGGAGCCTTTCCCGATCGTTCCGTACAGATGTCCGTCCGTGCCCAATTCCAGGAACCCGTTCGTCCAGGAAGTATGGCTGACTCCGGGAAATTTTCGCTCGTTGTAAACGATCTTTCGCTGTACGGGGTCAAAAATAAACAGCGTGTCGCCGGCGATCCCCCAGATGTTGCCGTCCGGTCCTTCGATCAGGCTGGGCACCGCACCGTACCCGTTCACAACGACGGTTTCGAACACCTTGGTCTTCTTGGCGACGTCCCAAATAAAGAGCTTGCCGGACTTATCGTTCGCGTCGATATCCGTAGCGTAAGCGCCCTCTCCCCCTCTGATGGAGGTTCCGCCTATCAGCATTCCGTTCTTATAAACGAGCGAGAGGATAGAGTGATTGGGCACCGGCTTATATTCCGCTTCTTTTACGATGCCGGGGCTTGCGTCAGTCGGCCTCGCGTAAATGAGCAGTCCCCCGAGTTTTCCGGCCGTCGGCACCGTACCGATAAACACTTTCCCCAATTCCTCCACCCCGACCATGGCAAGCGGACGGTCGGCCGTTCTGGATGACGAATAGGAAATGCCGATATACGGATTGTCGGTTGCGTAATTTGCCGGGGAGCTGATGCGCCGCGGTTTTGCCGGATCGTATTTCCAGATTCTCGAATACGGATAAGATCCGATAAAAAGTTGGCCTCCGAGGCTCGCCGCCCCTTCCGCCTGCCCGACTCCGGCATAGCTTTCCACGGCATCCGCGGTTGGCTTGTACACGCCCGTGCCGCCCAGAAAGCCGCCGGTATAGATGCGGCCGTCCGGTCCTTTGAAAATGTGGTGGATTTTTACCGGTTGCGGGGGAAGCGGCAGCTCGGTCACTTCGTTGTTGCCGGTTTCCAGATTATACTTGAAAAACTTGCCGCTGACTCCGGAAAATCCGACCAGCGAATATCCCGGATAGCCCGGCTTATCCAACTGTACGTATCCGAATCCGATCAATGCCTGCCCGGTATCGATATGCAGGTTTTTAAACGTATTCGTATCCAGATCATATTCGTGAAGCGAGCTTTGGTACACGTAATACACTTTATTGGCGACCGGAGATTTGGCCGACCAGCCCCGGGAATCGATCTTGAATCCGGGATCGCTGTTGATCAGGCTGCCGTCTCGGATGTTCATCACGAACGAGCGGTTCGACTTGTCAAACCTGGCGAAAAGCTTGTCTCCGACGAGCTGCAGGTCGTAGACGCCGACTTCCTTCGGGGTTTGGTTGGCGAATAGAGCGGGCAGGACGCTTTCTCTCGTCTTCGTTCTCGGATTGTATTTGATCAGCTCCGCCGAATGTTCCCCGAGGCCCGCATAGAGAACATCTTCAACGCCGTCGTACGCCAGCGAGCGGACGAAGTTTTGCTTGACGCCCGTCAGCTTGGTCATGGAGCCGTGATCCGTCAAGCCTGCGGCCGGATGGCCGGGCAACGCTTTAGCGGGATCAAATTCGTATACCTTGTTGTCATAGCCGGTGCCCCCGTAAATGACGCCGTTTTCGCCGGGGACGAGAACCCAGGAAATGCTTTGTCCGGAAGCGACGTTCCCGACGAGCTCAACCTTGTCGGTACGGGTGCTGTACCGGTACATGTAAGCTTTTATACTGGATACCGAATAAAAATGACCGTTGTCGTCCGCGTAGATCGCCCATGTTTCCTGCGTTTCCGGCAGGACGTGCCGCGCGATGACCGTCTCGGTCTTGACATCCATCACGACCAGCGCGCCCGGATCCCCTTGCATCACCGTATACATGACATCCCGTCCGGTATGATCCTTCCCGAAGGCGCCTCTCATGATATACGTTTTATTGACCTGCATGCCCAGATTCGTAATCGTGCCCGGAGCGTCGGCGTCCTTGACCAGGTGTACATCATCCGCATACACGATGCCCGTCCCGGCATTCGTCGTAAGCACGACGATGCTGGTTTTCGCCGCATCGTGCGGAACCGTGAAAGACAGCCGAACGGGATTCCACTTTCTCTCGACCGGGCTCGGGTTCGTCGTGACGGACGAAATAAAGGCGCCTGCCTCGTCATAAAAGCGAATCGAAAGTCTCGCGCTCGTATGTTCCGTATACACCATCGAGCTGACGGAGTAATTTCCGTAGGGAACCAAGGATAAGTAACCGCTTTCAATTCCGGCGCTTTTCGCTGGATCGTTATCGCGGATGAGCGCGCTTTTGGTTCCGCCGTAAGCTTGACCATATACGCCGCCGGTTACCGTAACGCCAGTGCTGGAACCGTATGGCGCCCATCCGGGCACGGACCCGTCCGGGCTGACGTCCTCGAACCCGTTGTTTGCCACCGCAGGAGCTCCCTCCTCCGCACGGGCGGTGCCCTCCGGCACAACATGTCCCAATATGCCCAGGTACAATGCCAGGGCGGCTAATGAATGAAGCAGCTTTCTTTTCATCCGTTCCCTCCTCTTCTTTGCGTAGTCGGGTATATTGTAGCAAACAAAGGGAGTGTCCTCTTATCTGTAAGTTGCGCCTTTTGTTCCGTTTATTTTACTCTCATTGTGTTCTTTTTTCGCATCGACTGTCTAAAAGCATCGGGCGTCATGCCGACGAATTTTTTGAATATCCGGCTGAAATGCGACGAATGTTTAAATCCGACCCGGTAACCTACATCCGTAACGGAGGCGTCTTCTTCGATCAAAAACAACAGCTGCGCTTGATTGATTCTCCGGGTATACAGATGGGTGAACACGGTCGTGCCGGTGACTTCCTTAAATATATGGGACATATAATGTTTGTCCAAATGAAGCTCGCGTTCCAGATGTTCGAGATGGATATCGTCCGTGAAATGGTTTTCGATGTACGTCACTATATTTTGAACGTTCCTCTCCTTGACGGATAAAGGCTTCCGGGGCAAAGACAAGGAGTTCCCGCAGCGGGCATAGATGTAAAGAAGCAAATCGATAAACTGCAGACAAAAACGATTGTAATAAACCGGGTCTTTATTCTCGTTGGCCTCATGCAGACGTCCCAGCATATCCTCCACTTCCCGCCTGTCCTCGCCGTCCAGATTCAAGACATGATTGCGCAGCAATTGAAAGGGAGCCAAAATATCGACCGGCAAAGGGAGCGGCAAAAGTCCCGCCACATAGTCCCGATCGAAATGTATAGTCGTTCGCACATATTCCACGCTCGGATCGATTTTCGGACAATGCAACGTCAGCCCGTCCATAATAATCAAGTCTCCCGGGGCCAAAACGTACAATTTGTCGCCGATCAGAAAGTTGCAGGAGCCTCCGTGAAAAAAATAGATTTCGCACTGAGGGTGCGAATGGTAGGATGCATACGATCGGTGAACGGGTGTGTTGTATTTGTACTTCAGGCGGATGGGCAGCGGGTTTGCGGACGGAAACAGCATGGATATCCCTCCATGTTTCGATTCTGGGGCGCAGCATCTATCTACGAAATAGAGTGAATTCCGCGAATTCAAACGGTCTCCCGCGATAGATGAATTCGATATCAAAGATGCCTTTCCTTTCCTTTGCTTGCAAAGGATTTTATTGCTTTGCTTCACGAGCAAAGCCCCGCCGCATACCATATGAAACACGCCGTCGTTCACGCTTCCGGCGGAAGCTGCACGGTGAATGTCGTTACGCCGTTCGGCACGCTCTTGGCCGATATTTTTCCCTGGTGCCGCTCGACGATCGCCTTCGCGATCGCAAGCCCCAGACCATAGCCCCCGTGCTTGCGCGATCGGGAAGGATCGGTTCGATAGAACCGGTCGAAAATTTTATCCAAATGCTCCGCCCCGATCCCCTCCCCCGTATTCGCCACCGACAACGCAATCTCGTGATGCTGCCGTTTCAGTGTCAAGCGTCTGTGAAAATGTCACCTTAACTGAGCAGTAAAAATGTCACTTTTTGTAGTGTGGAGGCCGCCCGTCACCAGAAGGCCTCATGATAGGTGTTGTGCTGGGAATACAGAGCCTCTTGGA
>NZ_JARBDC010000004.1:0-418 GCF_036577625.1 Paenibacillus sp. GYB003
GATCTTGGTAAGGAAACAGATGCTACACACAGAGGCAGGGAACAAATGGATACGAGATTACCAAGAATAGCAGAAGTCGCAAAGACCAGACCGAAAGAACGGTTTACCTCACTCGCGCATTTGCTCGACAAACAGATGCTTTGGGACTGCTATCCGGAACTGCCTCGCCAATTCTCGCGAATGTGTACCTGCACTATGTCCTGGACTTATGGTTTGAGACTTATGTCAAAAGACGCCTGTGCAAAGGAAAGGCGAGCATGGTGCGATTCGCAGACGACTTCGTATGTTGCATTGAAAGGGAAGAGGACGCAAGGTCGTTCTACACCGAGTTGGTCGAGCGATTGAAGAGGTTTAACCTGTCGATCGCGGAAGAGAAAACCAAGATTATCCGATTCGGAAGAGGTTCGGAGAGCGAATG
>NZ_JARBDC010000005.1:0-259215 GCF_036577625.1 Paenibacillus sp. GYB003
TGAAAGGGCTGAAAAGTTTGCTTTCTCGTTATCTGGAACTTTGTTAACCTTTTGGAAACGCCTAGTGCGGACCCGCATGCTAGGTGTTGTGAGAGGACGGGGGTTAGCCGCCCCCTCCTACTCGATTTCGAGGAGGAATCAAGGGAGGCAATTTACTTCCAGACGCTCGGCAGCGGAGGTTACCTCCGTTTCGGCGCGGAAAGAGTCAGAAATTAAGGAGCGAGCTGATCGGATGAAACCGCTCCCGGCGTCGGGGTAACATTCGACTGCAGCTTCCTCGCATACAGAGAACCGTCGACAGGATAGGCGTAGCGAATCGCCAGTCCGTCCACGCTGGAATCGGCGCCGTACGTACCGGCAGGACCGTAGGTCTCCCTGATGTCGACCCCGTTATTATATTTCGCGCGCTGGATGCGCGTATTATCGGAATCCCTCACCAGATCGATCCAACCGGTTCCTTTAAACCGGAGTCCGCTGTTCGCATCCGTCGATTTGAGTTCGAGTAACTGGCTGCTTGTCAAAGACGTGCCGTAAGCCGCGTTAAAGTCAGCCAATGTTTTCGTGCTGTTCGCTTTCTTGACCCAGATGACTTTAGCTGATTTAGCCGGAATGAAGGAATCGACCGTAATGTCGTAAGCTGTTACATAGGTGTCGCCCAGCTTGTAGTCTTTTAGATTCACCGTGTTCTTCGAATTGTTGTATACCTCGACAAAATCGTAATCCTCATCAAAGTAGTCTCCGTCTACGTCGGCGGTACCCAGATGGCCTGGAGAATTGCTGACAATCTCCGTAATATACAGCTCCGGCAGATGAATGCCTCCAGTTACCGACTTCGCCACACCGCCGACTTGGGCGGTTACCCGGGCCAGAATCCGATAAGTGCCGGCGCCGCCCGCGGGCGCCCAAGTCGAGGAGGCGGTGGACGTCGCCCCTGCTGATATCGATGCGAGAGTGACTTCGCCAACTTTATTCGCGCTGCTGTAATTATCGGAAGGCGTATTATAGTCGTCCTTGTAGAACTCTACAAGCACATTCGAAAGCGCGCTTGCTGTCGTGTTCCTCACGTTCGCCTTGATTTGCACCGGTACGCCGGCCGTCGTTGTCGATTGGGTGCTCATCGTAAGCTCGATACCGGGGGAATCGGTTATCCAGATTGGCGCCGTAATCGCCCAATCGCCGTCCGTCTGCTCGACTTTGGCAAAATAGTAAGCATATTGCTGTGGAAGCGAAGCCGTATAATGGGCCAGCCGTGAGCTGAACGATTGCGAGCCCAGCACCTGGCCGCCCGGTCCATACAACGTAATTTTCGAGATCGGGTCGTTGGTCGGATTGGCTGCCATGACCGATACATTCAACGTACTGGGATTCGTAAGCCTTGATCCCATGGGCTGCCCGTTGATCTCGAACGCCACCTTGATGTCCCGGTCGCCATACGTCACGTACGCCCGTCTTGCCCGGATCGCGTCGAGAATGCCTTCTTTCGTGTTCGTCTCCGCGAGTACAACCAAGCGGTTGTTGTCCTGCATCCAATTACCTTGATGAATATCCCCGTTCCAGGTAGGAGCGACATGCCAGCCCCGGTCAAGCGCCCGTACATAGCGGTCGAACCGTTCGCCGTTCGAAATCGTGTCATTATTAAATTCGAACAACGCCGACTGGTCGTCGGCCGACTGCGTATAAGGGGCAAAATCCTCAAAATCGCCCCAGTACGCGCCGGGATGGTTGAATTGAAACAGCGCGGCCGGGCGTGTGGCGAGATCGTCCCAGTAGTCGTGCAAATTGTATTGCCGTCCGTTCACCGTATCCCACCGGTCGGCGAACCATCCGCCCGTGTTGAAGCCGCCGATGTGACCCCAAATCGAGGTCGTCGTATTGTACGTCAGTTCGTAGCCGGCAAAACCGGAAAACTGATACGGGACACTCGCAAGATCCGCCTGGAGCCGCGTATCCGCCCACTCCCCGTTCGCGACATTCGGATCGCCGCCGTCGAGCTGCTCGGAATGGTCTGTCACGCCCATGAAGTCGTCGCCTTGATCTTTCGCCGCCTGGAATGCGTACTGCGGCGTATTCGTCGCGGTTTGAGTGCCGTCCTTCTCCGAATATTTCGTATGCGCGTGCATTTGACCGGTAAACCAGTTGTACGCCATCCCCGGCGTCGGATATTGGCCGCTGACGAGCTTGCGCATCGTTATCGTGCCGTCGACCGGATAACCGTAGGCGACGCTTGTATCCGTCGGATCAACGTCGATGCGCGACGTCGAATCGTTCGCCGTTCCGTCGTTGTAGGTGGCGGAGACGATAGCCGTGCCGCCGTCTGTGCGCAGTTCGACCGTTCGTTTGCCGTCGTTCCCCATGCTCTGTCCGGTCGAAACCGCCTGCTCATACACCCGGGAGGATGTTAAATAGGTGCTCGGCAAATGGTAATGGGCCGCGAAGTCGGCAAGCGTTTTCCCGTTTGCCTGAGTCCCCTTGAGCCATACGACCATATAGCCGTATGCCGGTATCGTCTTGCTCACGGTCAAATCCCAATCGGTATAGTTGCTCGGGTTGGCTGGGTCCCAGTAATAGCGGAATCGGTATCCGGACAAATTGACCGCCGAAGCCGTATTGTTGTACAGCTCCACATATTCGTAGGCGTCGTTCAGATCCGTTGACGAAATCGACGGATTCGGCAGCAGCTCGGTAATCCAGATCGATGGCGGAGCCGGGATCGTCCCGGTGGTCGGCTTCTGATTGGCCGCAACCTTTCGCATCGTCAGGTTGCCGTCCACCAGGTACTGCGGAAATTCGTATACGATCGAGCTGTCCTCAACAAGCGTATCGTCGTTCGTCGTCGTGCTGCCCAAGACACGGTCGTTGTAGGATGCCACACAGACGTCGGCGCCTGTATCCTTTTGCAGAATCAGTTTTTTGATTCCGCCATTGCCAAGCCCTCCGTTATTGCCGAGATCTAGCGTGTACAGCGTGCTGCTGGTAAAGGATGTGCCATAGTGCGCGTTAAAATTCGCGAGCGTTTTCCCTTGGCCGTACGTATTTTTGATCCAGACAACGCGAACGCCGCCGGCCGGAATCGACTGGCTCGCCGTCATATCCCATGTAACAAACTGCGTGGGCGTATACCAGAACTTAAAGCGATATCCGCTCAGATCGATGCTGGCGGCCGTATTGTTTTTCAGCTCTACGTATTCGTAGGCATCCTCGACAGAAGGTGAATCACCGCTTGAATTGGCGACAATTTCCGTAATCGTAAGATCCGGCAGGGAAGAGGAGGCGCGAACGACTGGATCACCGCCTATCAACGACACACAGTACGTAGTGAAGCCGAACAGACAAGCGAAAACGAACTTCAAAGCCAGACGAACCGTTTGTCTTGCCATCACCCATAGCACTCCTTTCAAAATTGGCCGTTCTCCATGCTTCCGTTATTTAAACGATGTGGCTGTTTCTATCGCATCACCCCTTTCCAAATCGATGATCGAAAAAAAATGTACTCGTTATCCAAAAGAATAAGGAAAAATAGGTGACTCGCGTATAATAAACGGTTGAAAATAACGTTGTTATGCTTGCCAAAGAATATTTCAGAATGGTACAGTAGACGAAGAATAATCCTGCTGGTGGATGAGAGGGTTGCAGTCATGTCTGTATCGAAGAAAGATATTGCCGAGCATCTCGGGATTTCCCGCTCGGCCGTCTCGCAGGCGCTAAATAATACGCCGGGAAGCACGATATCCGAGGAAACCAGGCAGAGGATCATCGAAGCTGCCAGAAAACTCGGATATCCGTTGACGGAGGAAAGCCGGAAGCTGTGCTTCATCCTGTACAATCGGGAGGAAGCGGATCCAAGGTATATGTATGATTTGCAGAGTATCGAGAAGGCTGTAGGCAGTCTCGATTACTCCCTGATTTTCAAGAACGTGAAGTCCAGTCCGCACGAGATGGAGCGGATTCGGCAGTTTCTGCTCCGCAGGGAGGTTGAGGGATGCATCGTAACGGGCGATGTCGACTCTGTATTTGTCGACCTGTTGGAGAAAACCGAAATCCCGTACTTGTTTTTCGGCGGGACGATCCGCGAGAATACGCATGCCGTCATGTTCGATCACAAGATGGTTACGCTTCACGCCGCCCGTCAGCTGATCGAATTCGGCCATCGGCGCATTGCCTTCTTCGTAGGGCCGCTGGAGTACCCGATTCACCAGCTTAATCTAGCCGCGTATAAGGAAGCGCTTGAGGAAGCAGGCATTGCCTTCGAACCATCGCTTGTGCAGGTTAGCCGCGAGGAGGATGGGTACGAGCTGTGCCAGCGGATGAAATACTTGGGAATTCCCTATACGGCGGCGATATGCGCGAATACGGTCATTCAATTTTCGGCGCTTCAGTACTTGAAGGAAGCGGGCGTCAAAGTGCCGCAGGAAGTCAGCTTGATCGGCAACGGCTATTCCGAGCTGGTGGAGCTGAGCAAGCCCCGTCTGACAACCGTATACGGAGACCCGGCCCAGAATGAACTCGCCGTGCTCCGGCTCGTCGATATCATACGGAAGAAGGTAAAAACGCCGGAAATTATGTATTTGCATGAGCTGAAAGTAATCGAAGGCGGCACGATCGCCTATTGTTCGGCCGGAGACGATCATGGATCGGAGTGAGTGATGGAACGGGCCCCCGCTGGAATGGAAAACAGCGGGGGCTTTCTGCTGTCTTAAGATTGGCTGAGGATAGGGGCTTGCTGCCAGCCGATATCCTGAAATGTGTGCGTTGCGGCAGATTCCTTCGACTTCAGGCACATCAGCGCACTAAGCAGTCCGTCGTCAAGCGTAGATTGAGACGGGGCCCGACCTTCCACGACATCGATGAAATTTTGCGCAAGGTAAGGGTCGCCGCCGAAATGAGGCTCGGTCGTGTCGATGTCATATGTTTCGGTTCGGGATGTATGATGCAGATACACGCTCAGGCGGCTTGTATAGAAATCGAACTCGATCGTCCCCCGATACCCGATCAATCGTGTTCCCCGCACGGCCGCCTTCCTCCGTGCAAAGAAGTTCTGCGTATAGCTCAAGTGCATGCCGCTTTCATATTGAACGAGAACGCTGCTGGAGTCTTCATTTCCGGTATCCTTCGCAAAACAGCAATAGTCGTTCGGCCGTGCCGGTACGATACCGAATGGCGTAACCCGTTCCTGGCAGGCGCGATCTTCACAGGCAGAGCAGCGCATGCCGGCCGGCCGGTCTCCCTTGAAGATTTGCTTCGACGCTATGGCGCACACGCGCTGGGGCGTTTCCCCAATCAAGTATTGAATATAGTCAAAGTCATGCGTAGTCTTCTGCAAAAACAACCCCCCGGTCTCCTGTTCGTCGCGATACCAATTGTGGTAGTAGGTCCCGCCGTAGGGAACATTATTGACGGATTGAACATGCTCGACCTTGCCGATTTTCCCCGACTCGAGCAGCTCCCTGGCCAAGCGGACAATCGGGGTGAAGCGGAGCGGGAACGAGACCACCACGGATGAGGTGCTTTGGGCCGATGCGCTCTTCAGACGTAGCCAGTCGTCAAGGGATGTGGCGACGGGCTTCTCCAGAAACAAGGGCAGATTTCTCGCAAGAACCTTAAGTGCCATTGTCGTATGCAGCGAACAGCGGGTGCCAATCAGTACGCCGTCCAGTCGTTCCGTGTCCAACATGTCATCCGGATCGCTGTAGATGCGGGGAAAATGACTTCCTTCGGCAGCAAAATGCTCCTTGAGGCTCTCCGCCATTGGGTCTGTTACCGCAACGACTTGGCAGCCGGCGTTACGCTTGACGACTTCCTTCATAAACAGGCTCATCCGGTGCCCGTATCCGATTACTCCCAGCATCATACCGCAATCGCTCCTCATCTCGTTTCCATCCGATTTCCCCTCGAATATATCACTCGTTATTTTTATTGTCAACAAATTGTAATCGCGTTATTTATTTTTCAAAACCTATTGATTTTTTAGTTTCTCTCTGCAAATATAGAGGTTGTAAGCGGTTCATATAAAATGTCGACGTTATTAACCGGGGGGAAAGGAAGATCGGAAATTGGCTCTATTGAGAAGATCACTGAAGAAAAATTGGGACCTGTATGTATTAATATCGCCCGTCATTATTTACTACTTAGTCTTTCATTATTTCCCCATGTACGGGCTCCAGATCGCCTTTAAGAATTTTGTTGCGTCGAAGGGCATTTGGGGAAGTCCATGGGTCGGATTCGATCATTTCGAACGGTTTTTCAACAGCTTTTACTTCTGGAGGCTGATACGGAACACGATCGGCATTAACCTCTATGAGCTACTGGTCGCCTTTCCCGCACCGCTCATTCTGGCGTTAATGATCAACGAGGTACGGCACAAGTCGTTCCGCAAATTGATCCAAACCGTTACCTATGCCCCCCATTTTCTGTCGACGGTCGTTATGGTCGGACTGATTCTGATGTTTCTGTCCCAGCAGAAGGGAGTCGTCAACCATGCGATCCAATTGTTCGGCGGGGAGCCGATCAGCTTCATGACCGAGGCGGCCTGGTTCAAGACGATCTACGTTTTCTCAGGGGTTTGGCAGGGAGCCGGATGGGGATCGATCATCTATTTAGCTGCACTAGCTGGCGTCGATCCACAGCTTCACGAAGCGGCAACGATTGACGGGGCGAGCCGTCTCCAGCGCATATGGCACATCAACATTCCGTCCATTCTCCCGACGATTATTATCCTTCTTATTCTCAATATGGGCAGCATGATGAGTGTCGGCTTCGAAAAGGTGTACTTGATGCAGAATTCGCTCAATATGGAAAGCTCGGACGTCATTTCCACTTATGTGTATCGGTCGGGGATACTCGGGGCGCAGTACAGCTTTTCTGCGGCGGTCGGTTTGTTCAATTCCGTTGTCAGCTTTGTGCTGCTCGTTACCGTCAATTCGATTGTGCGCAAAATCAACGAAACGAGCCTGTGGTAGAAGGAGGGGAATCCTATGGTCAATCAATCGTTCAGCGACCGCCTCGTCGGCATCTTGATCCACTCGCTGCTGGTTCTCGTTCTTATCGTCGTTCTATACCCGCTTATTTTCGTAGTCAGCGCATCGATCAGTAATCCCACCCTTGTCGTTCAAGGGAAAGTATGGCTGCTGCCGGCCGATCTTACGTTCATCGGCTATACGAAAGTGCTTCAAAACAGTGAGATTCTGACCGGCTACATGAACACAATTTTGTATACCGTTGTCGGAACGGCGATCAACCTGACGATGACGGTCATCGCTGCTTATCCGTTGTCACGCAGGGACTTTGTTGGGCGCAACGTCATTACCGCGATGATTACCTTCACGATGTTTTTCGGCGGCGGCTTGATTCCGACTTACCTGCTGATTAAGGATCTCCATATGATCAACACGATTTGGGCGATGGTCATTCCTGGAGCCGTATCGGTATGGAACATCATTATTATGAGAACGTTTTTCCAGAACGGCATTCCGGGTGAACTGCACGAGTCCGCGGCGATTGACGGATGCGGCAACCTACAGACGTTATGGCGCATCATCCTGCCGCTGTCCATGCCAATTATTGCTGTGATGATTCTCTTTTACAGCGTTGGGCATTGGAATGCGTACTTCAACGCCCTGATTTATTTGTCCGACCGCGATAAATACCCGCTACAGCTGCTCCTGAGGGAAATCTTGATCAAGGACGAGATGGACAGCATGATTCAAGCCGGTGGTGGGCTGCTGAACGAGAAGGCGGAGCAAATGCTGGAGTCGGAATCGATCAAATATGCGATCGTCGTCGTGGCGAACCTGCCGATTCTGATGCTGTATCCGTTTTTGCAGAAGTATTTTGTCAAGGGCATTATGATCGGTGCAATTAAGGGATAACACACGCCCCTTATTCACAATACAGAATTCATGGGAGGTCAATGGAAAATGGTGAACAACAAATGGACAGCTCTCGTGCTGTCTGTCGTCATGACAGCAGGGCTGCTTGCTGCATGCAGCGACAAGGGAGGCGGTTCGAACGGGCCGGCATCGGGGAAGCCTTCGGACAAGTCGGACGATACGAAAGGGATCACTACCGCGGGTTTTCCGATCGTAAAACAGCCGATATCGCTTAAAATTTTCGCCGGGCAGTCCCCTTCTTCCGCGGCAAACTGGAACGAGGCGGAGATCTGGAAGGAATATGCGAAGATGACCAACATCAACGTCGATTTTCAAATGACTCCATTTGAGAGTTTGACCGAGAAGCGGAATCTTGTGCTTGCCAGCGGCGATCTGCCGGACGCCTTCCATACGTCGCGCTTCACGAGCACGGATCTGATCAACTACGGTACCCAAGGGTACTTCATTCCGCTCGAGGGGCTGATCGACAAATACGCACCAAATTTCAAGAAAATGATGGATAAGTACCCGGAAATCCGTAAAGGGCTTACGATGCCGGATGGCCACATCTACTCATTACCATCGTTCTACGATCCGGACTTCAAATCCGTTATAGTCGGTTCGCAGCTCTGGATTAATGAGAAGTATTTGAAGGCGCTGGGATTGAAGGAACCAACGACGACAGAGGAGTTCTACCAATATTTGAAGGCCGTCAAGACGGGCGACCCGAACGGCAACGGCAAGAATGACGAAATACCGTATGCCTCTAGCGGTTACGGCACGCTTCTGGATCAATTGAAGGGCGCATGGGGGCTGGGCAACCGGGGGAACATGCAGCCGTATTGGGACGTCGATCCATCAACGAACAAGGTTCGCTTTATCCCGGCCGACCCGCGGTATAAGGAACTATTGGAATACATGAACCGTCTCTATAAGGAAGGGCTGTTTAATCCTGATATTCTGACAGCGAAATCGGCGGAGTTCCGTGCGAAAGGGAAGGACGGCACGTACGGCTCGTTTCTGTATACGAACGCAAGAGGCGGCTTCGGAGTGGAGAACAACGATTATATCGGCGCCAATGCGTTGACGGGACCGCACGGGGACCGCATTTTCTCCAGGGCAAGAACAGCCATAGCGGACGTGGGCAGCTTCGTCATCACGAAGGCGAACAAAAATCCCGAAGCGACCATACGATGGATCGATTACTTCTACAGCGAAGAAGGCAGCATGCTGTTCTTCATGGGCATTAAAGGGAAAAGCTATGAGGAGAAGCCGGACGGTACGGTGGATTATACGGAGGAAATCAAGAAGAATGAAGAGCTGCGGAAAAAATATGTCACGTGGATGGGCGGCTATTATCCCGCTATGCTGACAAGCCGTACGTTCAAGGGCGGCGAGGGCTTCCCGGAGAATTTGGAGGCGACGAAGAAGAACGAACCGTACTGGCCGAAGGAAGTATGGTCGCCTTTCATCTTTACGAATGACGAAATGTCACAGATGAATGGTATGGCTACCGACATCAACACGTACGTAGGCGAAATGACGACGAAGTTCATTACGGGCGATGCCCCGCTTACCCAATGGGATACGTATGTCGCGCAATTGAAAAAGATGGGGCTGGATCGTTATATAACGATATACAACGCGGCGTATGAGCGGTATAAAAAGTAGGTAGTTCCAAAAAAGCTGCGACAAAGTGGGATTAGGGTTAAGCGTTCCCAAAAAGTCTGTCACTGCGATCACTTATGTTGCCTAAACACAACGAAATCCCGAACAGAATGATGACGTTCTTATCGGCGGTACGCTGAGTCCACTACTGGCGAATACTTTACTGGATGAGTTGGATCGAGAGCTTAGTCGGAGGGGACTGCGGTTTGTCCGCTACGCAGAAGACTGCAACATCTTCGTTGCGAGCAAACGAGCAGGCGAGTGCGTGATGGAGTCGGTGACACGCTATGTGGAAGGAAAGCTAAAACTGAAGGTGAATCGGGAGAAGAGCGCCTTGGACTGGCCATGGAAACGCAAGTATCTTGGCTTTAGTTTTCTGTCGAACAAGAAAGCTACGATTCGACTAGCACCTAAGACGATAGCCGAAATACGATTTACTTCATGGCGGTTCCGGCCGATTGAAGGAGAAGAACCGGGAGCTCACAAGCCGCACCTGCCCCATAATGAAGGAAGAGAGGATTGCTCGTCTCAACCGTTATCTAATGGGTTGGCTGGGCTACTTTCGGCTGGATGTATCCGGGTCTATCCCAATTTCATTACAATGGGTTTCGTTCTAACGGGGAGGATATCAAAAGTTCCGAGGGGGGAACGCCCCTCTCGGAACTTTTGATTTACACCTTGTGATTTTGCCTGCGTAGCTTCAGCGCATGAGTCCCAACAATCAAGATCCAGCCAAGATAGGACACAATGAGGATTCGCCCGAACAAACCTACGAGCACGTCAGGGCCGAACTGGCCATCGTGAGGGATTTGAAGGATAAAAAGTGCCATGATGATGATCGTAATGCCGGCGGTAACAAACAGACGTACTTGAATGACTTTCCAAGCTTCATTGCGTGCTAATGCAAAGCTGATCAGGAGTGCTGCAACTGGTGTGTAGTCGAGGGTGGCTCCAATTGAGTGTATTTTACCGCTGAATGTCGCATCATCTGGACTTACCGATATAGGGTCTGTCGCAAAAATGGCAGCAACTATTATACCGATGGCACTTAGCCCTAAAATAACGAGTCCTATGTATCCTGTAATATTACGAGCCTGTGAGAGGGTCACAATCCCAGCGCTTATTAAGCTCACTGCTAACAACCCAAAGGCAAGATGCATTAACCAACCGAAATTGCCTAATGCGTATTCGCTAATAAATCGCCAAGTCGGGTCGAATTCCGGTTCCAGAAAGTGAAGGCTTCCAAGAATGATCACGAAGAACAGACTGGAAATGACGGACAATCGTGCAGCCAACGCAGAAATTGGTTTTACATGCAATACCGGATTAATCACTTCGTATATTTCCTCCTCTTAGCTTATACCAATGCCTTTGCGATTATCGTATCAGCCAAGACATTTGGAGACATCACAACAGCGGAATGATCCTGGCCAATCAGCGTGAAGGTTTCAGCAACAGGCAGAAGTCTAGCAAGCTCATTGGCTGCATCGTGGAACAAAGGCTCGCTGTTCTCACCAGTAATAATCAAAGTGGGAATGTTTACATTCCAGCGATTGGCGGGAAGCGGCTTGCCGGATTGTGTATTGCCCATAATCATGCCATCGTAAGCGAGGGTATGCGCCATAGCCTCCATGGAGCGCCAGGAAGTATCGGCTTTCATGTAGCCTATATATTCCTCAGGAATGCCAAGTGCTTCTGACATGTAATATTCAACCGCATCGCTCCTTCTGCCAGCCTCGATCAACCCGTGCAAATGTTCGACGTATTCTGCTGGAACCGGCTTGCGGCTATCATTAATAATAAAAGGCGGCTCATACAGATAAAGCCTCGTAACCTGCTCTCCTAAGTGACTGGCTGCTTCAAGAGCCAAAACGGCGCCAGACGAGCTTCCAAATAGACATGCTTTGCCCCCGGCCGTTTGAATTAATGCCTCGATATCTTCTACCTCGCGCTTAACGGAATATGGAGCGGTATCGGAGCTTTGACCGCGGCCGCGCCGGTCATAATTGTATACGGTGAAATGATCGGCCAACTGTTCGGCAAGCTGAGCAGCATCGTGATGGTCAGCAGCTGCAGAGGCTACGAGAATAAGAGAAGGGCCATTTCCTTGTTTTTTATAAGCGATCATTGTTCCATCTTTTGATATGACAGTTTCCATTTTTGAGTATCCTCCCATTAGCGATTCTAAATAGAATTCAAGTCGGTCAAAGGCATCCGTGAAGCCTTCGATCATTCCCATCGCTTCGGCATTCTCTAGGTCTTCGATTGAAGCAAAACGTGTCACGATGCTAAGTTTTGTTCCTTTTGCCGCCTCTTCAAATAAGACGGTAGTACTCATCTCGCTGTTTTCAACAATATTCCAGTCTTTATCAGCGAAAGTATCCATGTAAACGAGTCTGGTAGGGGCACTAACTTCTTGATAAACGGCTTTACAAAACGCTTCTTCCCCGCTATTGTCATCTGATTTCAGACTATATCGCCAAACACCGCCGGGTTTTACATCCATCTCATACACGGTGGCAGTCCATAGTTTGGGTCCCCACCAACGGGCGATGTGCTCCGGTTTTGTCCATCCTTCCCAAGCAACAGTCGGCGGCATGGCTACTGTGCGTTCAACAGTTAGTTCGCGGCGTTCATGGTCTCGGTGAATTTTTGTTTTTCTTCTCATTTTCAACCACCTCATTTGCAAGTTTCAAACAAGTCAACCGAATTGTTCCGAACTTCAACGAAACGTTTATAAGTCCTCCTTTTTTTGGTAGTCGAGCATATATTCCTCGAATTTGTCCAGACGCTCCTCCCACAGGATGCTAAATGAGTCAAACCATTCATCCAGATCCTGAAATGGTGCAGCCTCGAGGCTATATATTCGCTGCTGTGCTTTGTTACGGGATCGCACCAACCCGGCCTCGCTTAAAATGCGCAGATGGCGAGACACTTGTGGCTGCCCAATCTTGAGGGCTTCAACGATTTCACTTACTGACCGCGGCCCTTTTTTGAGCAGTTCCACAATATTGAACCGGTTAGGTTCGGCGAGTGTGAGTAACGTCATTTGGAGAGTTGAAGTGTTCATGTCTTATATATATACCATTGTGTATATACATGTCAACGTATATTTTTAGACCATTTTGATTGTAATGGTTTGGATTATTCCTGTAAGTGTCATCGTTATAGTTCAAACAGCGGATGGGGGATATGCGCTTGCCGGCACGACCACCGTTTCCAGCGAGCAGACTGATCTGATCCTGATCAAAACCGATGCTTCAGGAGACAGGAGTTATGGACGAAAACCTTTGGTGATCGGGCCGAATATGCGCGATCACTTAAAACGACTGCGGATGGCGGATTTTTGTTAGGGGTGAGTCTCTTCAAGAATGCGTAACGGCGAGACGACAGTGACAGAATGGATCGTCGAACCGCAGGAAAGGTACGCGGCAAGCGCGCATATGGCCGGCGTATGGTCGCTGTCCGACACGGTCTGAGTCCGAATCCGGTGCCGCATGCGACCATGCGGCTCTGCTGCCGATGCGATAGCGCCGAGATTTTAATCCTTTTTTGAAGTTGGCTCAACATGATTTCTCGGCCTGATGTTTGACGAGAACGGCGATTTGATTGTGAGGTAAAAGGAATGTCGATTACTTGCACGATGAGCGTAAGGATTGCATGGTGGTTCAAACCGTATGTCCGCTGCATTGCATATCTCGTTCGTTGCGGATCGTCAGTCCGAAAACTGCAAGCAACATTTAAACAAAATCGACTACGATATCATGTAAATACAAAATCGGTTCAGGGCGATGGCATCCTAGTCGGTTTTCTTTCTGAACCAAGAAAACGCGTTCGCTCTGGCCTTCGAACGAAACAGGCCGCGGCGAGGAATTTCCCCGACGCAGCCCGCGCAGTAAAAGCATGTTTATCAATACCGCTGACGTAAACAAACATTATAACCACGTTCGGCGAATCCCAGGTCGTTGGTCACCTTGTAGTAAAAATCGAACCAGTGATAGCAGTCCCAAACCATTGCGTGCGTTTTTTGAGGGACCGAAACAACAGAAATGCCCGTCACGAGAGCGGCGGCCAAGGCAACCTTTATCGCTTTTTTGGCAATGAACGACTTGATCATTTATATCCATTCCTTTCTTGAGTCATCCAATCCTTGGAATCGTCCTTATTATAGTTCGGTTCGCTAACCCTATCATTATGTTTCGATCAATATGATTCCATTTTCCATAATAATGGTACAAATAACCTGACTGTGCAATCGGTCCATCCGGTTGTATTGAGATTCGCCCAGCGACCACTACCGATTATCGGTATATGGCCTTTTCCAAAATGACTTTCATAGAAGGCCCCCCCATTTTGTAATAAATCATGGATCCCATTCTGAGCTTAGTTCCAATTTAGTTTCGGGCGATCGCTTTTCCGATCTCTATTTATTGTAAATGACCGGGGTCTTCGATTCCCATTTCTTCCATAATGAATCCTCCACCGTCAGTTCGGCCATAAAATGACTTACATTCGTTCTGCTCGTTGTGCCTGCATTGAATATCGGACTCCTCACCGGAGATTCACAAACTTCATACGGACTCGCCTCATCATGATTGACTAATGTACCCGGCCGTACGATAACCCACTTTATCTGGTCGTCCTTCCTGCCGATTTCCGCAATCAAATAATTTGCAGCCTTGACGTTATCCCGGTGAGGAGGAAGTAAGAGCTTTACTATGGACATGATGATTTTTTCACCTATTGAATTGCGCTCCCCAGACAACGTATTCGTATAACCGATTGTACTCATCAGGATGAGTCTCACCCTTCTGTCAGCTCTCTGTCTGACTGTTTCACAGATACTTGTTATGGCATCAAACACCAAATAACGTGGTTTGCCAAATATTCCTTTGACCGTCATGTTGTGGCCAAGACAGGAGATAATGACATCGCAATCACGCAGGAGATGATTCATCTCGCCATCCTTTATTTCATTGATATTCCCCTGTACGATTTCTATCCATGGATTCTCCAGTACATCTTTGGGGAGAACCGCACTTTTTCGGATAAGAATCCGAGTATGGATGTGTCTGTTGATGAATTGCCTGACGACTTGTTGACCGGTAGCGCCGCTTGCCCCAAGCACTAATACTCTCATCGCATCTCTCCGTTATCCATTAGATTTAATTTCGACTGGATTGAAGCCTCTGAATATCAGAAGTATAGCGAGAAACATCTCGCAAACCGCTATTGGCGCGTTTAAAACAAAGTAGACCGGGCTCACTAATGGAATGATGTTCAACATCAACAGTATCGTAGCCAGAAGAGTCAAGGCAGAACCGATTGTCCCCCATGCCGATAACCATCTTGGGATCAGTCTGACTTGATATAGGCAATAGTAGAGTATGCAGCCGCCAATACTCCATGGCAATATCATCCCTATATGATTCATTATATCTCTGCCTTGTCTAAGCAGCTCAGCGAAAACTTCAATATCCGATAAGTCAGATTTGCCGGTAGTTGCAGAATGCTGACTCAACCATAATAAAAGAAGAAGAGAGCCTATACCGACAAAGAGAAAGCCGGAGCCAATCATCCTGAAACCGAAATATCCCGCCGCCAGACTTTTACTGTAAGGATTGATTATTGGATATAAGAATACGGTTATCGTGACATAGACTACTGCCATTGCCGCTTGAAAAAAGGTTGCAGCCAAAACTTGCGTTTCAATCCCGGACAACGTTGCAAGGTAATCAGGACGTTCTAATGCAGGAACCGAGCTGAATATGCCAAAAACAAAACCGGATAGAAGCAGCACGCCAAGGAAGGCAGCAGTTTTTCTGTTGGTTTGTATGACTACTCACTCCTTTGACGATTTGCGAATGCCCGAAGTTGGCCGAAGACCCCTTCACCTGCAGTTTGGATTATTAGGAGTAGTATAGCGGCGGCAAAGTATGACCGGGTAGCTACTAAAGTAGGTTTCCAAACCAAAAAGGCCCAAGCGTTGCCTTCAGGCATTGCTTAAGACCGGGGGAAGGGGCCGAATATCCGCGATTCAAATCAGAAGTCCGAGCTCCCTGGCGCGCGCGATCGCTTCCGTTCGCCTTTTCACCTGCAGTTTATCGAAAATGTTACGATTGTAGCCCTTCACTGTACTCAAAGCCAGGAAAAGCCGATCGCCGATTTCTTGATTGGAGAGGCCCTGGGCGATCAGTTGCAGCACTTCCAGTTCGCGCTCGCTTAAGGCGTCGATGACAGGCTCGGCACGGTGGGAGGAATGCAAGACGGCAAAGTCATCAAGCTTCTGTTCATCACGCATATTGGACAGCAGGAAGCCGGTATAGTCCGGCTCGATCCGGCGGGCCTCCGCTTCCGTTAATAAGTCAAGCATAGGCTTGCCTTCATCCACGAACAGCCGAACGAATCGCTCATGCTTTGCCATCGTCAGCGCAGCATTCAACCATTGCAGCGCCCTGTCCATACGGCCTTGGCGTTGAAAAGCTACGGCCTGAAGGACAAGAAGCTTAAGCTGCTTATGGTTCCACTGCTTAGCTTTCGCTTGGTCAACCAAGACGCCCAGTATGGCAAGGGCAGCTGCGGTATTTCCCTGGAGCATATGAATTCTTGCCTGCAGATCAGGCCATTCCTTCACTTCCGATAACTCCGCTGCTTCCGAAAAGCGGCCATGGCGAAGAGCAAGCAGAAGCTCCAATTGTTTCACCTCGCCCACGAGACGCATCAAGGATCGTTCCTGCACATCATGACGGGCTTTAACGAACAAAGCTTCCGCTGCAGAAAGCTCTTGTCCGGCAAGCTTTAATTTGGCCGCAAACAATTCGCTGTCAGGCAGCCTGTCCGTGCCCTCAAGCTGACCGGCCAGCAGGATGCTCTGCTGGATATGCTGTTCGGCTGCGTCCAATTCATTCCATTCATAGAAGATGCGCGCCATGCCCAAGTACGCGTCGCAAGCGGCCGGCAGCGGCGGTTCCCCCGCTAATTGAATGGCTTGCTTATAAGTTTGCACCGCCAGGCTCAGCTGATTATCCGCCTCTTGAAGCTGACCTGTTCCTATAGCCGCCATCAACGCAATAATCACATGGCCGATCCGCCTGCTGATCGCCAGTGCTTCTGCATACGCTTGTCTGGCGGCTGTGTGGTTGCCCTGCAACTGGTAAGCAACGCCCAGTGTCCAGGTCGTCGCTGCGCGCACAGGCAGGTTGCGGGGATGCAGATGTTCCAGCGCGATGCGCGATTGGGCGATAATGGTGTCCGCCTCGTTCCGTGTGACGGCGAGCGTGGCCTTGACCGATGCGATATGGCCGATCAGATCCGGATCGATCTTACGGGAATCGAGAGGCTTCATGGCCGCTTCGGCCGCAGATAGTTTCTGTTCGATTCCGTTCAGCTCGCCAACCATCAATTGGGCGGAGGCATGCATCACCCAGAGCGACGGGCGTTTATTGAGCGTGGACTCGTCCTGGCGCTTCAACCAAGTCATGACAGGATGGACGGCGCCGCGAAAGTGCAGAGGCATTCCCTTGCCTTCGATTAATGTTGCGGCCCGATCCGCATCTTGAGCGGCGGCAGCGTGCTGAAACGCTTCGATTTCCAGTTCATTCTGTTCAAACCAATGGCTCGCTCTGGTATGCAAAGCAGCCACCTCACCGCTCTTATTCTTGTGTGCCTGATCAAAACGCTGTCGCAACAAATCGGCAAACAGATGATGGTAACGATACCAGCGACGTTCGTTATCCAACGGAACGATAAAAAGATTGGAACGCTCCAGAACCTCCAGGATTTCCTGTCCTCCCCGAGCAGTCTGTACGATCGCATCGCAGAGGGAGCCGCAGAAACGATCAAGCATGGATGTATGCAGCAGGAACGTCTGAACGTCTTCCGGCTGCTGCCTGAGAACTTCCTCCATCAAATAGTCCAACACGAAACGATGGGTGCCGGTAAAGGACGAGATGAATTGGGCCGTATTCGCATGGCCCTGCATGGAGATAGCAGCTAATTGCAGCCCGACAGCCCACCCTTCCGTGCGCGTCTCCAGGGTAAGCACTTCCGCTGACGACAGATGAAGCCCCATGATTTGATTCAAAAATAATGCCGCTTCATGCGCGGTGAAACGCAGGTCGTGTCCGCGCAGTTCCGTCAATTGGTTTTGCGCCCGCAATCTGGCGATTGGCAGCTGCGGATCCTCGCGTGTCAGGATGATGATATGCATCGTCGGGGGTTGGTTGTCGATGAGAAATGCCAGCGCATCATGCACCGTTTGGGATTCGATCACGTGGTAATCGTCAAGAACGAGGACGAATGAAGCGGATCCGGACGATAATTCATTAACCAGAGCGGCCAAGATATATGGGATTGGCGGCGGCTGCGGAGATTGCAAGGCTTTCCAGACGCCTTCGTCGTGAACGGCAACGATTTTCTTTAGCGCAGCGACTAGATAAAGGAGAAAACGCACAGGATCATTGTCTCCTTCATCCAGCGACAACCAAGCGATCGGACGTTTGCCATCCGCCAGCCACTCGCTGACCAGCGTGGTTTTACCAGAGCCCGCAGACGCGGAGATCAGCGTTAATTTCCTTTGCAGCCCCGCGTCCAAGCGCGCAAACAAATGAGAGCGTCGCACAGCTTGCGATCGCGCTGGAGGAATATGCAGCTTTGTGGTTAGGATCGGAAGGTTCATAAGCACGCTACACCTCGCTTTTCAGTTGTGTGGCTGAACAGGTCCTTTTAAATGCAAAAAAACCAGAAAATTCGGACAACATTGCAAAAACGACGTCGTAAACCATCATAATTCGGATTGATGCAGTTTATCGTTTTCATCTGACCCTGCCACAATTAGCATTATCATATCTTGAATATCGGATTTCTCAACAATATGCCACTTTAATTCAAGATGTGTTACGGGGACATATACCAAATCCATCCAAATATAAGTTCCGTCCTCGATTAACTCTCCCATCAGAATTTTTCCGTTTTTGTTCTTTTGCCATTTAAATTTTCCACAGGCAATGGCGATATCCTTGGTTTCTACCCTACTTATCGCTTCTTTGTAAGAGTATTCTTTACCTTTTTCTCGTTCGATCTTTTCTAATACAGCGTTATAACGTTCTCGCGCAGCATCTTTCGCGTCAATATCTTCTTCGGAGTCCCACATCTCATCGAATTTGAATCCTGTTAGATTGCTTTCAATTACACGAGTACGGAATTCATCGGAGACAAAAACTCGCAAACCTATATATTCTGGAATTTTGAATATATGATGATTTTGAACAATTGACTTTTTAAACGCAAATTTTTCAAAGCCAGTGAATCGTCCGTTTGAATTTCTACGAACTATAGCTTTTTCATAATCGATTGCATCGAGTACTTGAATCACATTAAGTGCAAATAACTTCATGGTATCGTGATTTAAAGGCAGAATTTCCGCACTATCTTTCAAAAAATCATACGTAATCGTAATGGCTTTTTCACTGAATACTGGAATCCCGGCCGAGAATTGTGGGCAATCCGTAGGATTTCCCTTCTTTGACATGAATTTAATAGGATCCCAGTGTTGCATCGGCTTCCCTTTAAACTGGTTTTTAAAGTATTTTGGATAATTCTCTTCCCGGTTTTCGTAAAAGATGTAATCTGACTTGTCGTCAGTTAATTCCCATATTTTCAGATGAGTTTTCCTCCAAATTATAATGCTTTACTCATAAAATCCTTGAACTGTTAGTTTAGCTATACACTAACACATCGAGGATAAAGAGAAAATCATGTAGTGTTCCCTAATTTTACTGCTGCACTCAACAAATGGCCGCGAGCGTGCGTGCTTGTTTCCGGTTTGCATCGAGAAGCTCGGACCGCTTGCACTTCCCCTTCCGCGAAAAAAGCGCATCGTCCGTCTGCCGGCCCGGACGATATGCTATAATGGGGGCGTCGAAAAAATCCGGATCGGACGATTGGAAAGGATGCTGCCGAATGCCCCCTCTCGTATCTGTCGTAACGCCTACTTATAACCGTCTCGGCGAGCTTGGCGAGCTGCTGGAGTCGCTCAGCCGCCAAACGTACAAGCAGCTCGAAATCGTCGTCGTGAACGATAACGGAAGCCCGGTCGCCCCGGTTTGCGAGCTGTACCCGGAGCTCGACATTCGCGTCGTCGATTTGGAAAGCAACGGAAAGCATGTCCGGGCGCGCAATCGCGGCGTGGCGGAATCGTCGGGGTCATATATTATGCCCTGCGACGACGACGACCTGCTCGTCCCTACGCACATCGAGACGATGGTGCGGGAGCTCGAGGCGGCCGGCTGCGATATGGCGTACTCCGACGCCGAAATCGTCGATTTCGTATGGGAAGACGGCGTGCGCATGCCCGCGAAGCGTCAGCTGTTCGCTTACGAGCACGACTTGCCGGCGATGCGCAAATTTTCGACGTTCGTGCCGTCCGGCAGCCTATACCGCCGGGACGTTCACGATTCCGTCGGACCGTTCGACGAAGACGTGTACCATTACTGGGATTGGGATTTTTTTCTGCGCGTATCCGAGCGTCACGCGGTGAAACGGGTGGCGGCCGCGGGCGTCCTTTACGCGTTCTCGCAAAGCGGGAGCGGCGGCAACTTGTCCGGGCAGCTCGAAGATATGCGGCCGTACTTGGACCGGCTGTCCGCCAAGCACGGTCTCGGCGACCTGCCGACGAAAAACTTTTTCCTCCTGCTGGAGGAGGAAGCGGTCAAAAGCCGGCGCGCGGAGACGACGATCGTATGGGACGGCCGGCCGTTCCGTTCCAGATACGCGCCGTACGCGGGCGGTTAATCGGGCGGCCGGGTGCGACGATGCGAAAGATGCCGGAGAGAAAAAACCGTTCCGCTATATTCAAGAAATAGGTTGAAAAAGATGTTTTAGCGGAATGCTGCTCCGTTATTTTGTCCGGCCGGCAGCTTGCGCTGGCCGCGAATCCGGGCCGCGCATTCAGCACCGACGATAGACGACAGAAAGACGCCTCCAACCCTTTTGCATGGTAAAGGGCGAGGCGTCTTTGCGCGTCGTTCGGGACTAACTGCTTGTCATGCGGGACTAACTCGCCGCGTTCCCGGCGGGGCCGCTCAGGCCAGCGGCTCGAACAGCCTCGGTGCGACGTCCGGCCTTAGCAGGCCGTAGGCGTCCGCGATCGCCCGCTTGTACGCGTCCATGTCGTTCAGCGTGGCGATTACGTAAACGTGTCCCGCCTCGTCGTCGGCCGCAATCGCCTCCCGCAGCGCCGTCGGCACGGAGTCCGCCTCCGAGTCCCCCGCAGGCTCCGCATCCGCCGCCGAGCCCGGATCGATGACGCGCGCGATCCGAACGCCGTGCAGCAGCGCCTCGTCCTGCAGACGCCTGGCGAAATCTCCGCCGCCGTACAGATTCGCGGCGGTTGCGCCTTCCCGCGTCAGCCGCGCGATCAGACGGAAGGCGAGCACGGCGCTGCCGAACGAGTCGCCCAGCCGCAAAAACGTCTCGTACAGCCGGTACGGCTCGCTCCGCGTCAACGTCCCCTGCGGCCAAAATATGTCCGCGAGCTTCGGTCCGAAGGCGGCCACATCGAGCAAATAATCGCCGCCGCGAGACTGCCAGTCGATCGGAAGCGGCTCGCACAGCCGGACGATTTGCACGCCGCCGAAGTTGTCCTGGTGCACCAAATCGCCGAGCGCCGCCGCTTCCTCCGGCGTCGGCATGTCGAGCACCCGATGCATGACGCCGCACCATTCGCGGGCGCCGCCCGAAAGCGCGAGCTTCGGCTTCGCCTGCCGCAAATAGGCGTAATGGCGTTGGAAGGCGAACACGCCGTCCTGGCAGGCGCGCTTGAACCGGAACTGTTCGGCGGGAATCGCCAGCGGCGCGAGCGCCGGAGCGACGCGTCCGTCCGCCCGTTTCTCGTAACGGACCGTCGAGCCGAACGGCCCCATCATCAGCTCCTCGATCAGTCCCGGGCTGCGCGCGAACCGTTTGGCGATATCGCCGTTGTCCCCGCCGCTTCCGAGCCAGCCTCGCAGATCGATCCCCTGCAGCAGCCGCTCCGCCGCATGGGCGCTCGCGACCGCGAGCAGGTGGATCGAAACGTGGGAGACGCCCTCGCCGGCGTAAGCGGCGTCGAGCGCCGCCTGAATCGTGCCGTTGAAGCCGAGATCGACCGTCAGCAGCTTGCCCGGCTCATGACACGTTTGCCGGATATAGTCGAGCAGCAGCTTCCGCTGCGAAGCGATCGTGGCGAGCGCCCGACGCCGGACCGGCTCCCGCAGCGCATACCGCTTTAACGCGTCGTACAGCGTGGTCCGGCCCGATCCGTCCGCAGGCCATTCGACGGAACGGGCTTCCGCTATGCGAACATGCAGGTGCGGCGCGAATTCGCGAATCGGCGCCTCCTCCCCCTCCGGCAAAAGGCCGAGCATGTCCAATGCTTCGCCGACCGTAATCGGGCCGAGCCCGAACACCCGCTCCAGCTCGCGCTCGGTAAAATCGCGCATGGAGGCGAGCAGCGTCGCCTGCCGCGACACGTACAGCGGCTTGACGCTTATGTTCAGTCCGCGCATGCGGGCCGCGTTTTCGAGCGCCGGGCCGAGCAGATGGGCTTCTCGCATGAGCGGATGAATTTCGGTGCGCCCTTCGGCCGCACACGTATCGAGCACCCAGTCGCAAAAGCCTTGCACGAACGGTCCGAGCATGCCGGCGCCGAATCGGTAAAAAAACGACTCGGGCGTATCCCCGTCCTCGTCCCCGTCCGCGCCGGGCGGCACCGCCGCAGCCGCCAGCTTGCGCAAGGAGCCGAGCTCCGGCAGCAGGTCGCCGTGCCGGACCGTCTCCCAATGAAACGGACTGCGAAGCGTGTCCGGCACGACCGGGTAATGAAGCGCTTCGATGCCGCGCTTCGCCGCGCCGAGCACGTCCGCCGTCTCGTTGTCTCCGATATGGACGATGCGGCCGGCGCCGACATCCGGGAACCGGCGCAGCAGCCGGTCGAACAAGCCGCCCGACCGTTTGCCGCAGCCTTCCTCGGACGAGACGAGAACGGCGTCGAGCGTCTCCGTCTCCAGCCCGCCGGCCGTCAATAACGAGAGCAGCTGCGCGGAGGACAAGTACATGTCGCTGAGCAGCGCGACCCGGATGCCGCGGCTGCGGCAATGCCGGACGAGCGAGGCGACGTACGGGTTGACCCAGCAAACGTCCCGCTCGGTTTCGAGCTCCAGCTCGAGCAGCCGGCTCCGGTCGCCGAGCCGGGCGGGGAGCCGCTCGAATATTTGCTCCAGCGTCGCTTCGTCGGAGCCGGACGACGACAATTTCCGCTCGCGCGCCGACCGTTCGGCGGCGATACGGACGGCGCGATAATCGGCCGGCGTCATCCCCCGCGCCAGCGCTCCTTGCTTCAGCGCTTTTCGCGCCGTCCGCTCGAACACGTCCGACGGCCGCGCGGTCGCGCGAAACAGCAGCGTGTCGAATACGTCGAGGCTGACGAGCGCGACGTCGTTCAGCCGCGTCTCCAGCTTTCGCAAATACTTATCCCGTTTCCACAGCGTATGGCCGGGTTCGTCCCAAAGCGCCGCCGTTTGCATCATTCGCTTCCTCCTGCGATAACGTAATCGGTTCTGCTTTAAGTCTAGACGCGAGGAGGGAAGGAAGCAAGCCGAATGTCGGTTTCCATGCGACGGCCGCAGCGGAAGCGATCCCCGGGCATATTTTTTTCGTTACTGTGTCCGGCGTGCCCTACCTGCCGCGTGGCTCCGAATGTAACCGGATTTCCTCCCGCTAATTCGTCTCCCGCGAGGCATCGGTTAAGAAATAACGGGAAAGGCTCCCGGTAAACGTACCTTGCATCGCCGAAAAGCGCGGACCGGACCAAATTACCGGCAGGTTTTCCCGAATAAATGCTTACGAAGCGGGGGACCGAAAAATTAACGGAGGTTTTCCCGGCTGTTGAGCGGGACGGCCGGTCGTTATGGCCGGCCGATCCATCCGCCGTGTCATCGGATACCGCAATCCAACTGCCCGAAGCCGTAGCCGAAGCTTACGCCCCCGGAAGCAGCTTCTTCGCTTTTTCGATGACCGCGGCGATTTTGTTCTCCGCCTCGACCATGTTCGTTTTGTGCCGTGCCAGCTGCTCGAGCCGGTCGAGCATGGCGGCGAGCTTCTCGGACGAACCGTTCGCGTCGCCCTGCTTGACGAGCGGGGCGAACGTTTTCCAGTCCGCGTCGAGCGACTTTTTGACGGCGGCCGCGGCGGTTTTTTCCGCTTTGATCGCTTCCTCATGCGCTTCGATCGCCTCGAGCGTGTCGCGCGCTTTTTTCTGCTTGGCGGCTGCCGCGTCTTTCGCCGCCTTGAGCGCGGCGTCCTTCGCCTTCATATCGCTTCGCGCCAGCTGGACGGGAATTTTCAGGCTGTCCGCCTGCATCCGGAGCATCGCGTTCAGCTCCTTGTTTTGGAGCGGCCTGGCGGCCTCGATTTGCTTGTTGACCGCCGTGTAGCTGTCCAGCAGCGGCTTGTAGCGTTCCTTCGTTTCGGCGGCCGACTGCTTGAGCGGAGCGATCTTGTCCTCGTCGATCCGTTTGATTCGCTCGCGAATCGCCTTGAGCGACTCGTCGTTTGCCTGTTGCAACGATTTCAGCTCCGCCTCGCTTCCGCGGATACGCTCCTGCAGCTCCAACCATTTGCCGTATTGGCCGTTAAGCTGCGTCCGGAGCTTGCCGCCCGCCGATTCGGTCATGGCGTCGAACGACTTTTTGACCGTCTTCGAAAGCTCATACGAAGCGGCCGCCGCCGCGGTCGACATCGAGGCGAAAAGCAGCAGCGCGAAAACGGCGGCCGCCATGCTTCTCAGCGCGTATCGTTTCACTTTATTCTCACCTCCTTCCCGGCGTCTCGCACGATAAACGAAAAGCACCGGCACGAAAGGCGTGTTCGCCTTTGCATGCCGGTGCTTCCGACGCAAATGTTGCAGAGTCCATTTTTGACAAATATATCCTACTCGGGCCCGAGTGTCAAGCATCATTTTTCGGACGAGATCAAAAAGAAACGATTGACGCCGCCCGCCGTCGGTGCTACTATAAATGCAACAAAACATATAATTCCAATAGGAATTAATGTAATTGTCGACCGATCAAACCGGAGACACCGATGTTCCGCAGCCTGCTGCGGAGACGACGGTGTCTTTTCGCGTTTGCCGGAGTTGCAGCGGACTATACCGGACGAACCGGGTGGCACGTTTGTTGCGGTTTTGCCGGAAATCGGCATTCATTCTGCTTGCGCGCGCATCGTTGGGGGAGATCACGAATGGGAACGAAACCGGAATCGGGTCCGAATCCGAATCCGAAACCGAATGTGCTGTTCATCATGTCGGACCAGCATCGTTACGATTGCATCGGCTACAGCCGGGACTACCCGGTGAAGACGCCGAACCTGGACCGGCTCGCCGCGGAAGGGGCGGCGTTTGCGAACGCCTTTACGCCGATTCCGCTGTGCTGTCCGGCGAGGCAAAGCCTCCTGCACGGCAGACGGCCGGAAAGCTTCGAATCGTTTTGGAACGCCGATCTCGTGCCGAACCGCGAGCTGGAGCCGTCGGCTTACACATGGCCGAGAGAGCTGCGGGAAAACGGCTACGCGACCGGTTATGTAGGCAAATGGCACGTCAACCGGGAGCATCCGCCGACCGCTTACGGCTTCGACGATTACGTCGGGGAGCAAGATTACCGCAAGCACCGGGCGGCCCGATATCCGGACGTCCAGTTTACGAACGGCTTTTTCGGCGAGGTCGATCCCGTGGAGCTGCCGGATACGCGGACGCACTGGCTTGCGGAACGGGCGGTTCGGCTCATCGAAACGTACGCCGCCTCCGGACGGCCGTGGCATTTGCGGCTCGATTTTCCGGAACCGCATTTGCCGTGCCAGCCGCACGCGTCGTTTCTGGCCCGGTTCGAGTCCGAGGACATTCCGCAATGGAGAAGCTTTTCCGACAGCTTCCGAAACAAGCCGTACATCCAGAAGCAGCAGCTGCTCAACTGGGGGCTGGAGCATTACGCATGGTCCGACTGGGAGCCGATCGTCCGCCGCTACTACGCGGTCATCGCGCAGCTGGACGACGCGGTCGGCATCGTGCTGGACGCGCTGAAGCGGCTCGGGCTGGAGCGGGACACGATCGTCGTGTACACGGCCGACCACGGCGACATGTGCGGCGGGCACCGGATGATGGATAAGCATTACATTTTGTACGACGACGTGGTGAAGGTGCCGCTGATCGTCAAATATCCGGAGCGCATTCCGGCCGGCGCGCGAATCGACCGGTTCGTTTACAACCTGCTCGATCTGCCGCCCACGATTTTGGAGTACGCCGGGCTCGTCCCGCAGCCTTTTTTCCACGGCGCTTCGCTGCTTCCGCTGCTGCGGGGGGACGAACCGGACGACTGGCGCACCGAGGTCGTGTCCACCTACAACGGACAGCAGTTCGGGCTGTACAACCAGCGGATGATTCGCGGCGAGCGATGGAAGTATGTCTGGAATATGACCGACGTCGACGAGCTGTACGATCTGCGGACCGACCCCGACGAGCTGCATAACGTCATCGGCGACGCTCGGTACGGCGGCGTGCTTGCGGAGCTGCGGCTGAAGCTGTACGACGAATTGAAGCAGCGCCGGGACCCGTTCGTCCAATTCGACTGGACGAAACGGCAGCTGACGGAAGGGCGCAAAGCATCCGTCCGCTGACGGGCGAGACGCAAGGCGCCGTCTGTTCGAACGGGGTCGGCGCGAAACCATAGGGAGGATACGATCCGATGAGAAAATCAGTTACCGCGGCCGTACTGGCGGCGCTTCTGTCCGCGGGAGCGCTGGCCGCCTGCGACTCCGGGAAAACGGGCGACGGCGCGGCCGCTTCGCCGCAGGCCGCCGCCGCAAACGCCCAAACCGGGGCATCGCCGTCGCAAACGAAGCCCGGCCCGGGCCAGCCGACGTCCGTTTCGGCCGATTACAAGCAGTCGCCCTTTTTCGAAGGGAAGGGGCTGCCGCCGGTCAAGGAGCGGCTGCCGAAGGAGCCGAAGCTGACGAACGAGCTGCCGAAGGACGCCTTGACCTACGAAATCGGCACGTACGGCGGGACGCTGCGCACGGTGCGCCAAGATCCGGTCAACGATTCCGACCTGTTCATCATCAACAACGAGCCGCTCGTGAACAGCCCCGGCGTGCTCGGCGAAGAGGTGACGCCGAACATCGTCAAAAGCTACACGGTGAGCGACGACCAGAAGCTGTTCACGTTCGTGCTGCGCGAAGGGCTGAAATGGTCGGACGGCCGGCCGGTCACGACGCAGGACGTCAAGTTCGCGGTCGACGACGTGCTGCTGAACAAGGAGCTGACGCCGACGATTCCGCTGTGGCTGAAGTCGGCGGCGGACGCCGGCGGCAAGCCGTTTACGTTTCAGGCGATCGACGACTACACGTTTACGATCGGCTTCGACGAGCCGTACGGCGGCTTTTTGATCCAGCTGGCCGTGCAGGGCTGGAGAGGCTACAACGATCTGCTCAAGCCGAAGCATGTTTTGCAAAAATATCATGTCAAGTACACCCCGCTCGATCAGCTCGAGCCGCTGATCAAGGAAGCGGGCTTCGCGCCCGGAGAATGGGCGAAGCTGTTCGCGGCGAAGGACGTGCTGAACAACGAGATCACGTACCCGAAGGCGATCGGTTTTCCCGTGCTCACCCCGTATATCCAGGTGAAATCGGGCGACAAGATCGAGTTCGAGCGCAACCCGTACTATTTCAAGGTGGACGCGAACGGCAACCAGCTGCCGTACATCGACAAGCTGCAAAGCACGCTCGTGCAAAACGCGGAAATGGTCAATTTGAAAATATTGGCCGGGGAAGTGGACCATTCGTACGAATACGTGTCGATTCCGAAGGTGCCGCTGCTCAAGGAGAACGAGGCGAAGGGCGGCTACAGGGTGTACGTCAACAGCCTGCACCGGACGGCGGGCGACATTCACCTGAACTTGACGTACGACGATCCGGTATGGCGGCAGGTCGTGCGCGACGTCAAGTTTCGCAAAGCGCTCAATTTGGCGCTCGACAAGAAGGAGATCGCGGATACGGTCTACTACGGCTTCGCGAAGCCGTCCTCGATCGGAGATCCGAACCGAAACGTGCAGGAGGCGAACCGGCTGCTCGACGAAATCGGGATGAAAAAAGGGACGGACGGCTACCGCGCCGGACCGGACGGCAAACGGTTCACGATTCCGCTGGAGGTGTCGTCCGCGTTCGCCGATTTCGCCGCGCTCGGCCAGCTCGTCGTGGAGCAGTGGAAGCAGATCGGACTGGACGTGACGCTGAAGCAGATCGACAGTTCGCTCTGGACGAACCGCAACAAGGCGAACGAGCTGAAGGCGACGATCATGTATACGCCGGGTCCGGTGCAGTGGTCGAGGCAGGAATGGGGCCAAAACATATGGGCGCCGCTGTGGGACCAATGGTGGAATTCCGGAGGGAAGCAGGGCGAGGAGCCGCCGGAGGAGGCGAAGGAGCTGTTCCGGACGATTTTCAAGCTGCGCGAGCTGTCGCTTCGGGAGGCGCTCGCGAAGCGCGACGACATTCGCAAAAACATCGGAGCGAACTATTGGTATTTCATTCACAGCGAACAAATAGCCGCTCCCGTGGCGGTAAACGCCAAAATCGGCAACATTTCCGACAAAGGCTGGGGCATCGGGCAAAATTTCGCCGGCGAGCAATGGTTTTTCCGCAAATAAGGGGGACTTCTCCCGATTCATCGCATGGAAGGGAGCAACCGACATGGCGGCCTACATCGGCAAACGGCTGCTGCAGCTTATTCCGCTGCTTATCGCCATCAGCATGATCGTGTTCATCATCATCCAGCTGCCGCCGGGCGACTTTTTGACGACGTACGTGGACCAGCTGAAGCTGTCCGGTACCGACGTCGCGGAGAGCACGATCGTCAACCTGACGGCGCAATACGGCTTGAACGAGCCGATCTACGTCCAATATGCGCTGTGGATCAAAAATATCGTGCTGCGCGGCGATCTCGGCACGTCGTTCCAATGGAATTTGCCGGTATCGCAGGTGATCGGCGATCGGCTTGCGCTGACGATGGTCATCTCCGTCGCCTCGCTCGTCATCGTTTGGGCGATCGCCATCCCGGTCGGCATTTACTCGGCGACGCACCAATATTCGTTCGGGGACTATTTGTTCTCGTTTCTCGGCTTTATCGGGATGGCGGTTCCGGGCTTTCTGATCGCCCTCATTCTCGTCTACTTCGTCTTCGATACGACGGGCGTCTCCATTACCGGGCTGTTCTCGCCCGAGTATCAGGACGCGCCGTGGAGCTTCGCCAAGCTGCTCGATATGCTGCCGAGGCTGGCGATCCCCGTCGTGCTCGTCGCGCTGTCGGGCACCGCTTCGCTCGTTCGCGTCATGCGGGGGATGCTGCTCGACGAGCTGTCGAAGCAGTACGTCATCACCGCGCGGGCGAAAGGCGTGGCGGAGCGGCGGCTGCTGTTCAAATATCCGGTGCGGATGGCGATCAACCCGCTCGTCAGCACGATCGGCTGGACGCTGCCGGCGCTCATATCCGGCGAAGCGATCGTCGGCATCGTCCTCAATTTGCCGACGACCGGCCCCGTTTTGCTGAAGGCGCTCATGGTGCAGGACATGTACCTCGCGGGCAGCTTCCTGCTCATTTTGAGCGTGCTGACCGTTATCGGCACGCTGCTGTCCGACATTTTGCTCGCGATGCTCGATCCGCGCATCCGGTTCGGGGGTGCGGGCTCATGATCGCCGAGCTGCGCAGACGCTATGGGCGGGGCTGGCGCAAGACCGCCGGAAGCGCGCCGGGGGACGGGTCGCCGGCGGCTCCGAACGAAGCGTACGAAGCCGCGTCCCAATGGCGGCTCATGTGGTGGAAGTTCCGCAAGCACAGGCTGGCGATGATCGCCGTTCCGGTGCTGCTGCTGATGTATCTGGCGGCGATCTTCTGCGACTTCCTGACGCCGACCGTGCCGACCGCGCGCTTCGCCGATTACAAAAACGCGCCGCCGCAGCATATCCGCTTCGTCGATCCGGAAACGGGCTTTTCCTTACGGCCGTTCGTTTACGGCTTGAAGCAGGACATGGACAAAACGACGTTCCGGCGTACGTATGCGGAAGATCCGACGCGCAAATATCCGATCCGCTTTTTCGTGGAGGGCGAGCCGTACCGGCTGCTTGGCCTGTTCGAGACGAACGTGCATCTGTTCGGACTCGGCGACAAGGAGGCGCCGCTGCTGCTCATGGGCAGCGATTCGCTCGGGCGCGATCTGTTTACGCGCATTTTGTACGGAGCCCGCATCTCGCTGTCGTTCGGGCTGGCCGGCATCGCGCTCACGCTCGTGCTCGGACTCGCGATCGGCGGCGTTTCCGGCTATATCGGCGGCGCGGTCGACACGTTGATTCAACGCGTCGTCGACCTGCTCGTCTGCCTGCCGACGATTCCGCTCTGGATGGCGCTGGCCGCCGCGCTGCCGCGAAGCTGGACGCCGCTGCAGACGTATTTCGGGATGATCCTCATTTTCTCGATCATCGATTGGACGTCGCTCGCGCGGGTCGTGCGGGGGAAGGTGCTGTCGCTCCGCGAGGAGGATTTCACGCTGGCCGCCAGATTGGCGGGGGCGGGCGACATGCGGATCATATTCAAGCATTTGCTGCCGTCTCTTTCGAGCTACATCGTCGTGGCGACGACGATGGCGATTCCTTCGACCATTCTCGGGGAAACGGCGCTCAGCTTTCTCGGCATCGGCCTTCAGCCTCCGGCCGTCAGCTGGGGCGTGCTGCTGCAGGACGCGCAAAATTTGCAGACGCTGGCTCACCAGCCGTGGCTGCTTTGGCCGGCCGCGTTCGTCATCGTCACCGTGCTCATGTTCAACTTTCTCGGCGACGGCCTGCGCGACGCGGCGGACCCGTACAAATAAGGAGGGAGCCGGGATGGAGCGCGGCGACGACATTGTATTGCAATTGAAGGGCGTGCGGGCGCATTTCCGCGTCAAGGAAGGCGTGCTCAAGGCGGTCGACGGGGTCGACATCGCCGCGAGGCGCGGGCGGACGCTCGGCATCGTAGGCGAAAGCGGCTGCGGCAAAAGCGTAACGTCGCAGGCGATTTTGCGGCTCCTTCCCGCCTCCGCGGCGGTCGACGGCGAAATACGGCTGCGGCGGTCGAAGGACGGGCGGGAGGAGACCGTCGACATCGCGTCGCTCGACCCGCGCGGGGCGGAGATGCGAAGCATTCGCGGCGGGGAAATCGCGATCATTTTCCAGGAGCCGATGAAGGCGTTCTCGCCGATTCATACGATCGGCGACCAGATCCTGGAGGCGATTTTGCTGCACCGGACGACAGACCGCGGCGAGGCGAAGCGGATCGCGCTGGAGACGCTGCGGAAAGTCGGCATGTCGAACCCCGAGCAGCGGCTCGGCGAATATCCGCACCAGCTGTCCGGAGGGATGCGCCAAAGGGCGATGATCGCCATGGCCGTCGCCGGACGCCCGGCGGTGCTGATCGCCGACGAGCCGACGACGGCGCTCGACGTCACGGTGCAGGCGCAGGTGCTGCGGCTCATTAACGAACTGAAGGAGGAGACCGGCACGTCGGTCCTGTTCATCACGCACGATTTGGGCGTTATCGCGGAAATGTCCGATGAAGTGGCGGTCATGTATTTGGGCAAGGTGGTCGAATACGCGGATGTCGACACGCTGTTTTACGGCGCGGTCCATCCGTACACGAAGGCGCTGCTCGCTTCGATCCCGTCGCTTTCCGGCAGCCGGGAACGGCTGGAGACGATCGAGGGGACGGTGCCTTCCCCGGTCGGTTTGCCGGCGGGCTGCGGCTTTTTGAACCGCTGTCCGGCGGCGCGTCCCGGCGTTTGCGATGCCGGCGAGGTGCCGCTTTACGAAGTGAAGCCCGGGCATCAGGTGCGCTGCGTGCTGGCCGGCCCGGCCAAGGAGGCGAATTGACGATGCGGGACGCCGAAACGATAGTGCGGGTCGACGGGCTGAGCAAACATTTTCCGGTGCGCCGGGGCTTGTTCAAGCGAACGGTCGGCCGGCTGAAGGCGGTGGACGATGTTCGGCTGACCGTCCGCCGGGGCGAGACGTTCGGGCTCGTCGGCGAGTCGGGCTGCGGCAAATCGACGCTGGGCCGGTGCCTGCTGCGCGCGATCGAGCCGACCGACGGCGCGATTTGGTTCCGCGACCGGACCGGCAAGGAGGTCGACGTGCGCGGGCTCGGCAAGCGGGAGCTGCGGGCAATCCGGCGCGACATGCAGCTCGTGTTCCAGGACCCGTACGCCTCGCTCAATCCGCGGATGACGGTCGCCGAAATCGTCGGCGAGCCGCTCGTCTGCCACGGCATCGCGAGAGGCGGCGAGCTGCGGCGGCGGGTCGCGGCGCTCGTGGAGACGGTCGGCTTGAGCGCCCGGCATTTGGACCGGTACCCCCACGCCTTCAGCGGGGGGCAGCGGCAGCGGATCGGGATCGCCCGTGCGCTGGCGACCGATCCGGCCTTTCTCGTCTGCGACGAAGCGGTGTCGGCGCTGGACGTGTCCGTGCAGGCGCAAATTTTGAATTTGCTGCGGGAGCTGCAGGAGCGGCTCGAGCTGAGCTATTTGTTCATTTCGCACGATTTGGGCGTCATTCGGCATATTTCCGACCGGGTCGGGGTCATGTACGTCGGCCGAATCGTCGAGACGGCCCGCACGGAGCAGCTGTTCGCGCGCCCGTATCACCCGTATGCGGAGGCGCTGCTGTCGGCGAAGCCGATTCCGGACCCGCGGCGCAAAGCCGAACGGATCGTGCTGTCCGGCGAGGTGGCGAATCCGGCGAATCCGCCGGCGGGCTGCTATTTTCACCCGCGCTGCCCGTACGCCCGGGACGTCTGCAAAACCGCGGCGCCGCCGCTGAAGCAGGTCGGGGACGACCGCTTCGCCGCCTGCCATTTCGCCGGGGAGCTGCAATTGAGAGGAGCGCTGTAACGGAGATGATGACGAACGTGTGGGGGCTCGTCGTATTGGTGTTCGTGCCCGTCATGGGCGCGCTGATGGCGGCGTTCAGCTGGCTGACGCACGTTACCGTCCGCCGCTCGATCGGCCGGAAGCATCGCGCCCTGGAGGAAATTCATTTGACGAGCGATATCCCGGCGTTTTGGACGGCCAAATACGACCGGAAGCTGCGGAAGCTGGAAACGAGCGGCGGCTCGGATGCGGCTCGGACGTCCGCGTGGCTGCGGCGGAGGCGGGACAAGGTCGTATCCGAGCTGGAGCGGCTGATCGCCTACACGCGCCGTACGAGGCTCGTCGCCGAGGAGGAAGTGCGCGGCGTGCTGCTGGACGAGCTGCAGAAGCTGCACAGCGCCTGGAAAGCCGGGGCGGGCGGCGCATCGCCGCGCGAGCGCGCGTCGGGGCCGGTGAGGCGATAGCGTGCGAAGGAGCACTATCGCGGCGAAACGGCGTAGCCGTAGTGCGGCGACCCGCGAGCGTGCGTCGGCGCCGGTGAAGCGATAGCGTGCGAAAGAGCACTATCGCGTTGAAAACGGCGCTGCCGTAGCGCGGATCGTGCGCTTTTGCGCATTATCCGGCGCGACCCGCGAGCGCGCGTCGGCGCCGGTGAGGCGATAGCGTGCGAAAGAGCACTATCGCGCGAAAACGGCGCTGCCGTAACGCGGATAGTGCGCTTTTGCACACTGTTTAATATGCGGCCGTGCCGATCGCGTGTAAAGGATAGGAATAGCGGAACGCGGTTCCGCTATAGTTCGAGCAGCCGTTACTGCCATTCCAGCTGCCCATTTCTCATTTTCGCAATGTATATCATTTGCGCGGTACGGCCGGGTAAGTGGTGCAGCATCTGGATCATGATTTCGAGAACCCGGGAGCTGTTGTTTAAAGCGCTATACGTGAGCGGCGGCATATGTAAATAAGGCTGCCTCAGCAATTCCTCGGTCGGATTGGACTTCAAGGCTTCCAACACCTGGATGATCGGATCGAACGATTTTCGTATGAGCTCGAGCGCCGTTTCTTTGGACATGACCAGTCCTTTTTCAAACTCCTTTTCTCGATCCCTCGTATCCGCAACGTCGAAGAATACGATTTCTACCCGTTGTCGGACCGTTCCCCAAATGTGGGCGACGAGGTTGGCGATGCTGTTGCTTTCGGCGGTAGGCGCCCATGCGATATCTTCTTCCGTCAGTTGGGCGATCGCTTGCGTCGTCCATTTTTTTTCGGCTCTGAATTCCACAAAAAACTATCGATCAGCAGCATCGGAATATCCAACGGCAGCCCCCTCCCCTTGTTCAAGCCCATTTTCAATATACCAAACATTTGTTCGTGTCCCGCTCATCCCGCCCCATCCCCGGGCCCGTCAAATCGGGATCCGCTCCCAAATCAGGCCAAATACGTCTCGGCGCTTTCGAGCGAATAAAGCCCGCTTTCGGTCATAAACTGGGCGAGCAGATGCATATGGGCGGAGCCGTAAATGACGAGGATGCGGTCGCCCGGCGACGAAATGCGGGCAATGTTCGCGTAGACGATCATGTTGCGGCGATACCAATAGTTGCAGAGCCAGTCGATGCCGATATTGAACTTGCCGTCGCCGACCCGCGCAAACGCCATGTATACTTCGTGATCCCGCTTCCAGGCTTCGCGGCTGTTGCACGCAAGCAGCAGCTCCCGGATCGTCCGTGCCGCCATCGAACGTTGAAAAGCGGCGACCCCTGCCTCGCCGGAGCGGTGAAACTGCCGGTACAGCTCGGGCATATGCGTCTCGGCGTAATCGTATACGTCTCCCAAGCTGACGCCGCCGATCCATTCGTTCCAATCCACGGCGTACAGCTTGTCGTGACCGAGCTGCGCGGCCGTACGGAACCCGAGCTGATATATTTCGTTCGCGCCGAGCGGCAGCTCGCCGGACACATACGCACGGTACTCCCGCAGCAGCGCTTCGTCGTCTGCCGCCAGCGCTTCGACGGCGATTTTGGTCGGCTTGAAGGCGGCAAGCCTTTCCGCCGCTTCGCGAATTTCGTTCTGCCGCTTCGGCGCAAGCACGTCATCCGCCTGCACGTTATGCATATCGCGCCCCGGATTGCTCATATGGTACGTGCCGAGCAGCAAAACGGCGCATGTTCGTTCGCCGTTCATTTCAATCGCCCTCCCTTGGCGGTTTGATCGGTTCCTCGTCCATTTTACCCTATTCAGGAACCCCCGAAGCCGACGCCGAACAAAAAAATCCGTCCTGACGCGTTTGCGCCGGGCGGTCGCAGCCATACTTGCCGTCACTCCAAATAAAAGAAAAAACGTTTGGCCGCATACCGCGAATGCGAATGCTCCCGGATCAGCGGGGATAGTTCCGCAACGTCGACCGCGGAACGGGGGCCGGTGACGACGGTGATGCCGGATGCGTAGCAGGCGTACTTGATTTGCTGGACAACCGCCTCCGACGTACACGATGCGTCGTCCGTTTCCGGCGACGGTTCCGCATCGCCCAGCTCTCTCCAGGAGATGCTGGAAGCGAGCGGAGCGCCGTATATGCGGCCGAGCGACGACAAAACCGGATCGGCATGCTCGGACCACTGCGTCGCGACGTCGGCGACGAACCGGTCGTTCAACCGGACGTAATCGCGGACCGGCCAGGCCGTCCCGTCGAAAAGCGGCAGCAGCGGCCCGGGCGCAACCGGCAATTCGCCGGCGCGGAACAGATGCCCGGCCCGTTTAAACAGCAGCTTGAGCAGCACGTCCTTGCCGATGACGTCCGGGTGCTGGAACCCTTGCTCGAACAGCGCTCTCCTGATGCGGACGAGCCGTTCGATTTGCGGAACGGCTTCCGGGCGCAGGACCAGTTTCGTTTCGCGCACGTCCATGGCGCCAATGACGGCGCCGAGCGCGAGAGGCCGCTCCGCGATGCCCGAATGATGCAGGTCCCGGCTGTTGTAATCGAGCGCATCGGCGCCGATCGGCGAGAACAGCATATCCTGCAGCAGCGGAAAATCCCCTCTCCTGCCGATAACCGACAAGACGCCGTCCGACAAGCCCGGCGTTCTCGCCAAAATGCCGCTCACCTCGTCGTGCTCCGCGATAATCCGCATCGTCCATCGCTCGTGATGAACGCCGGTAACCGTTTCGAAGCAGTGGGAAAACGGGCCGTGTCCGATATCGTGCAGCAAAGCGGAGACGAGCGCGATTTTGATCTCGCCGGGCGGAAAGCGGATGCCGCGTTCGGCCTGCAAATGCTCGATCATGCGGCGCATGTTTGCGTATACGCCCAAGGAATGGCGGTACCGGTCGTGCGTTGCCCCAGGCAGCAGGAAATGCGTATGTCCTTGCTGCTTCAGACCGGCCAGCCTTCGAAATGCCGACGTATGCGCCAGGTCGAGCAGATCGCCGTCGTCGATGCGAATGTCGCCGTGAATCGGGTCTTGTACGATCATAGTCCTCCTATCGTTCGCCAAACCGTTTGCGGATTCGTATAAAGCGTACATCATGACGAGGAGAAATGTCATCCCCCACGGTCGGTTTTGGCCCGAATTCGCGTCAAAAGGACCGCCTAAGATACGGCGACCTTTCGGGACAGCCCCTTTCGTTATTGCTTCCCGTTTAAAGCTTCCATGCCCGCATTAGAACGGTTGCCAAAAGCCCGGCGGCGACGCCCCATACCGCGTTGGTGACGAGCACGCCAACGATGGCGAACGGATTCGTGATCGGCCCTTGTAAATGCCCGGTCGCAATCGGCGACAAAAAGGCGCTCAGGACTATCGCCAGTAAACCGTACGCGATGCCGGCGAACATCAAAACGACGACAGGCCGGCGAATGCGGGCGAACACGACGGCCGCGATCCAGACAAGCGTAATGACCGCAGTAACGGCAAGGCTCGCCAGCGGCTGCCCGATTCGCTCCAATAGGCCGAGCATGCTCATAACGGGTCTCACGCACGCAATGACGGCCAAAACGACGATGAGCGTCTTATGCTTTTTCGCTTCTTCCATTCCTTGCCCTCCTCCTGTTGGAAACCGTATTCCGGCTTCGCACCCTTCCGCTTTTATCGTAACAACAGCATGTTGCGAACTTGTTGCGATCGTTTGCGGAACCCGTGAAATTGCGGGACCGGCGACGTCGGATGATTTCCTTTTGGGGCAGCCCTTCGGGGCATGCGCGGCCATGAATTTATTTTTTTTGCGAAACGGCGATAGATTTTCGCCGCCTCGTGCATCTACCTGATTAGAGTGCAAAAACGGAAGGAGCCGCTCCTTTCGATTGCATGCAACTCGTCTCCGGGAGGGGGTTCCATGAAACGATAATTCCGCTTGCGTTCGATACGCTTGGAAGCCGGCTGCATGAAATTCCGTCCTATGCGGGTGTCGCGGTCGGTTTATACGAACCGGGCCATACGCCGCCCGAGCCGGAATAAAATCGGCGTCCGCCGATCACTTACCGACAAAGGAGCTTGAACGCCGATGACTGCGCATCTGTTTGGACCATTCGCATACCTGCATATTCCGGTAACGAACATGGACGAATCGCTCGCCTGGTACGAACGGAATCTGGGCGCTCAAATAACCGGAAAGCCTCATCCCGATCTCGGCTTTCTCGAATTTCCGCACGGCCCGAACGTGCTGCTGATCGGAATGAACCGGCCGGACCGAACGGCTTTTTACCGGGGGAAGGAGCTGAACCAGATCGGAAGGTTTCGCAGCACCCGCATCGAGGAGCTTCGCGGCAAGCTGTCCGAGGCCGGGGCGGACGTTACGCCTCTCGTTCGGGAAGGGCACGGGGACTCTTTCCGCTTTTTCGACCCGAACGGCAACCTGTTCATGGCGCACGAAGTTCCGGCGTAAGCACGGCGAACGGAAAGCGCGATCATCGACATACGAAAGGACGGATTTCCGACGATGAACCATGAAAACGAAGTGCAGCTGATCGAGCTGCCGGACATTAAACTTGTAGGCTTGTCCGTCACGTCTCCGTTTCAAGGACACGACCCCGAACGCGTGGAGGCGATGAAACGGCTGTTTTACGAACGAAGGGGCGAAATACGGAACGCCGTCCGTCCCGAACGATACGTAAGTCCGAGCTTTTCGTCCGAAGTGTTGTTCACGTACATGATCTGCATGGAGGTCGACGATTTGACGGACGCGCCCGAAGGGATGATCGGCTTTACGATTCCGGCCCGGCGTTATGCGAAAGCGAAAACGAAGGGCGACCCGTATCGAGTCATCGGCGACTGCTTGCGGGCGAACGGGCTGCGGAGCGACGGGCGCGCCTTGGCGTTGGAAATATACCGTTTCGAAAACCCCGCGTGGCCGGACGAGGCCGAAGTGCTCGTCCCTTTGCAGCGATAGGACAAGGGGGCAGCGATCCACGATGAGCGAACAAACGCCGCCGAAACTTTTGATCAACGGACGCGTCGTCGTATGGCAGTTCGTCGACCATTTGCCCGAGGCGGTTCGATGGTATTCCGACACGTTCGGACTGGCAAGCAGCGACAATATCGGCCATGCGTACTTTTTTCCGATCAACGACAACACGACGCTCGCTTTGAGCGTATCCGAGATGAACGGCAAGACGATTGGCGCGCCCGGAAGCGAGGCGCTCGATCTGCAGTGCGACGACATTTTTCATACGCACAAGGCGCTGCTGGAAAAAGGAGTGCGGGTCGAACCGGAGATGCGCAATCCGGCCTGGATTTATCATGAGTTTTTCGTATGGGATCCCGAAGGAAACCGGATCCGCCTGCACGGATTCGTTCGCGATCCGCACGTTGAAGCTTGAAGCGCGGTTCGTTCGTGAAGCTCGCCGATTTCCGGCGGGCTTTTTTTTGTCGTACAGGAACATTGAACTCCGAAAACGGGACAAAGCGACCAATACGGGCCGAAAGCGGGCGCATATCCCGCTCCGGGCTCGCCAAATCCTCTCAGGAGCGGCTGTCGCGGCTGTGAGGGAGAGGCGCCGCTATGGTATAGTGGAAGCTGGGAATCCAAACGGAAGGTGGAGAGAACCGAAAGTGCCCGCGCTACAACACGCGAAATCGATATTGAAAACGGTATTCGGCTACGACAGCTTCAGGACGGGCCAGGAGGAGCTCATTTCGGGCATCTTGGCCGGACGCGACGCGCTCGGCGTCATGCCGACCGGTGCGGGCAAGTCGATTTGCTACCAGGTGCCGGCCGCCGCGATGGACGGCGTGACGCTCGTTATCTCGCCGCTCATCTCGCTCATGAAAGACCAGGTCGATGCGCTGAACCAGACCGGCATCCCGACGACGTTCATCAACAGCACGCTGACGGCGTCTCAGCTGAACGCCCGTTTCCGCGAAATCGCGGAAGGCCGCTACAAGCTCGTATACGTCGCGCCGGAGCGTCTCGAGTCGGAGCGTTTCGCCCGGCTGCTCGGCGAGCTGCGCATCCCGTTCGTGGCGGTTGACGAGGCGCACTGCGTCTCGCAATGGGGACACGATTTCCGGCCGAGCTACATGTCGATCAGCCGGGCGCTCGAGCTGATCCGGCCGCGGCCGGTCGTCGCCGCTTTCACCGCCACGGCGACGGAAAAGGTGAAGGAGGACATCGTCCGCCATTTGCGTCTGCGCGATCCGGTCCGGGTGACGACCGGCTACGCGCGCGACAACCTCAGCTTGTCCGTTATGAAAGGCGTCGACAAAAAGGCGTACTTGGCGGACTACGTCCGCAGCCGTCCGGGCGATTGCGGCATCGTGTACGCGTCGACCCGCAAAGAGGTCGAAGACTGCTGCAACTATTTGCTGAAGCTCGGCGTCAAGGCCGGCCGCTATCACGCCGGCTTGTCCGAGGAGGAGCGGGCGCGGAGCCAGGAGCTGTTTCTGTACGACGAGCTGAAGGTGATGGTCGCGACGAACGCGTTCGGCATGGGGATCGACAAATCGAACGTCCGGTACGTCATTCATTACAACATTCCGAAAAACGTCGAGTCGTATTACCAGGAAGCCGGCCGCGCCGGCCGCGACGGGGAGCCGGGCGAATGCATCCTGCTGTACGCCCCGCAGGACGTCATGACGCAAAAGTTTTTGATCGAGCAGGGCGAAGGCGACGAGGAACGGAAAACGATCGAGTACGGCAACCTGCACGGCATGGTCGAATATTGCCATACGACCGAATGCTTGCAGCGCTACATCGTCCGTTACTTCGGCGCGGCCGACGGGGAAGCGTGCGGCCGATGCAGCAGCTGCACGGACGAGCGCGAGGTGGCCGACGTTACGCTGGAGGCGCAAAAAATATTTTCGTGCGTCGCCCGCATGAAGCAGCGGTTCGGCATTACGATGACGGCGAAGGTGCTGCGCGGCGCGAACGACGCCAAAGTGCGCCAGTTCGGCTTCGACCGGCTGCCGACGTACGGCGCGATGAGCACGCGCAAGGAGAAGGATATCGTCAATTTGATCAACGTTCTCGTCGCGGACGGCTACATGAAGCTGACGGACAGCCAATATCCGGTGCTGACGCTGACGATGGAGGCGAAGGCGGTGCTGGAGGGCCGGGAGCGGGTGTTTCAGCGGGTTGCGCCGACCGGCCGAAGCGCGGCGCGGACGGAGAGCGTCGGCGACGAGTCGCTGTTCGAGAAGCTTCGCCAGCTGCGCCGAACGTTCGCCGAGCGGGAGCGGGTGCCGCCGTTTACGATATTCCACGACGCGACGCTCCGGGAGCTGTGCGTCGTCATGCCGCGGACGGAAAGCGACATGCTGTCGGTCAAAGGGGTCGGCCGGCATAAATTCGACAAGTACGGGCGGGCGTTTCTCGACTGCATCGAGGAGCATGCCGCCGGCGGCGCGTAGCCCAAGACGCGCCGGTACCGGCCGCAACCGGCGGAACGACGAAACGGGGAGAGATCGCGATGAAAATTTACGTCAGCGTCGATATGGAAGGCATCGGAGGAATCGTTCTTCCGGACCAGCTTCGGAAAGGGGAGTTTTTTTACCAGGAAGGCCGTCAGCTGCTTACGAACGAAGTGAACGCGATCGTCGACGCCTTGCTGGAAGCGGGGGCGACGGACATCGTCGTCAAGGACGCGCACGCGACCGGCTTCAACTTCGTCCCGGAGCTGCTTCGTCCGGGAGCGACGTACTTGATGGGCGGGACGCCGATTCCGAACCGGTTCGCCGGTCTCGATTCGACGTTCGACGGGGCGTTTCTGATCGGTTATCACGGCATGGCCGGGGCTCGCCGGGCGGTGCGCGACCATACGTTTTCTTCGGCGTCGTTTCAATATGTGAAGCTGAACGGCCGCGAGGTCGGCGAAATCGCGCTCGACAGCCATCTGATCGGCGTTCACGGCGTTCCGGTGCTGCTCGTCACCGGGGACGACGCGGCCTGCCGCGAAGCGAAGGAGGAGCTGGAAGGCGTCGCCGTTTACGAAACGAAGCAGGCGGCCGGACGCCATGCCGCCCTGTTGAAAGCGCCGCAGCAGGTCCGGCAGGAGATGCGCGAGGCGGTCCGGGCGGCGCTGGCCGGCCGCGGCGGGTGCAAGCCGCGCGTCATTCCGGGACCGTACGAGCTGGAAATCCGCTACACGAGCACGGACATGGCCGACGGCAAATATTGCGACGGCGTCCGTTCGGAACGGCTGGACGGCCAAAGCGTGCTGCACCGCGACGACGACCTCGTCCGTTTGCTGGCGAGGGCGCTGTAACGCCGGCAACGCCCGATTTTACTACGTAAGCAAAGGATGGATAGCGTATGGCAAGCGATAAGCGGCCGGCCGGAGAGCCCGTTCGATTCCGTTTCCGCATCGGGGAAACGGAGGCGGTGCTCGGAGCCGACAAGGAGAAGCACGGGCTCGTCTCGCTGCGCGCGCCCGGAGCGAATGTCGAGCTCGTCCGCGAGCCTTATTTCGCCTTGAATTTGTACCGGATCATGTACGACCGGCGGCTTCACGGCATCGCCCGGCACGAGCCGTTCCATGTCCGGTCGCGGACCGAGCGGGGAATCGCGCTGGAATGGGAGGCGACCGACGTCAACCCATGCCGTCTGGAGGCGGTTTACGAGCTCGCGGACGAAGCGACGATCGATTTGACCGTCTCGCTGGAAGCGCGGAGGCCGGCGTCCAAGTACGAAATTACCGTCTCGTCTTACTTCGACTTTGCGCTGGAGCCGTATGCCGTCATTCCGACATGGCCCGGCAAGACGGCCGGCGCCGACCTGCTGCTGCACAAAGTCGACGACCATCCGCTCCTCAAAGGGCATTACGTCTACTTTCCGCGGGACAACGAGGCCGGGCGCACCCGGATGGACGGCCGCTGGCTGAACGAAAAAACCGGGCTGCCGATCGCCCCTTTCGTCACCGGCCCGTTTTACGGCAAACCGGTCGCGCTTATGGCCGGGGCCGGCATCCAGGTGCTGCAAATGGCCGACCCGGCCGAATGCTCCGCGATCGGCACGACGTATGCGAGTCCGGACGAAGCGGACAGCATCCGGAGGCATAACGCGCTGTATTTTACGCTGTTCGGCGGCGATTTGCGGCCCGGCGACCGGCGGACGGCGCGCATGCGCCAGACGGTGCTGACGGGGGAGCCGGCGGCGAATCCCGTTCTCGAGCGGTTCGAGACGTTTATGAACGGCCGCTGACCGCGCAGTTTTGGACACGTTAAAGTCGTTTCCGCCGGCCGGCCGCTCCTGTACAATCAAGGAAGAAGGCAAACAGTCAAGCGGAAAGCGGGGAACGGCATGGCATACAAAGTCGCAGTGGTGGGCGGAGGCGGCATCGCGAATTCGCATTTGGAAGCGCTTCGTTTGACGGAGCGGCTGGAAGCTTGCGCGGTAGCGGATATTTCGCGGGAACGCGCCGAAGCGGTCGCGGCGAAATTCGGCATCGCCGCCTATACCGACTACCGGGACATGATCGAACGGGAGAAGCCGGATATCGCGGTCGTTACGCTGCCGCATTTTTTGCACAAGGAAGCGTCGATATTCGCGGCCTCGCGCGGCTGCCACATCATGCTCGAGAAACCGATGGCGCTGAACGCGCGCGAATGCGACGACATCATCGAAGCGGTCCGGCGCGCCGGCGTCAGGCTGATGGTCGGCCATACGCAGCATTACATCGAGCATAACCGGGTCGCGAAGACGATCGTCGAGGAAGGCCGTCTCGGCCGGCTCGTCATGATCAACGACGTGCGGCATTTGAACTATTACGCGGATACGCGGCCGGGCTGGTTTTTCGAGAAAGCGAAGGCGGGCGGCGGCATTTTCATGAACCTCGGCTCGCATTCGGTCGATAAAATCCAGTGGCTCACCGGCAGCCGGATTACGCAGGCGAAAGGCGCGGTCAGCCATTACGGCGAGAAGGGCGACATCGAAGGCAGCGGCACGGCGTGGCTGCTTACGGAGAGCGGCGTCGCCGCCACGGTCGCGCAATCCGGGTATGCCGGCGTTTCCCGCAACGAGACGGAGCTCATCTTCACCGGCGGGATGATGAGGCTGGCGACCGGGCAAGGGCTGTGGATCAGCGAAGCGGGCCGGTACGTCGAAGTGCCCGTCGTACGGGAGGCGCCGCCTTTCGTGCTGCAATTCCGCGACCTGCTCCGCTATATCGAGGAGGGCGTCGAACCGAGCGCATCGATGGCGTATTCCCGCTCCGTCGTCGCCGTCATCGAGGCGATATACCGTTCGCACGACAGCGGGGAGCAGCAGACGATTCCGCCGCTCGCCTGAAGCGAAGATCGGCCAAGGAGGACGCAAACGATGAAATGGAGTCTTTGTTCGACGGGGAACCGGGACAAGCCGGTCGAATACGTGCTTGGCCGGGTGAAGGAGCTCGGGCTGGACGGGATCGAGCTGTGGACCGGACATATCGACGACTATGCCGAGCGGCACGGTTCGGCGGACGGGCTGGCGGACGAAATACGCCGCTCCGGTCTGCGCGTGCCGGCGGTCAGTCCGTACGCGTTTTTTTCGAAAAGCGACGAGGAGCGCGAGGAAAGCTTGGCGGCGGTCGAGAAGGCGGCGCAGTACGCCGTTCGCTTCGGCAGTCCGCTCGTCCGCGTCTTTTTCGGCCATCTGCCTTCGCGGGACGCGTCCGAGGAGCTGCGGGCGAAAGCGATGGAGGCGCTCGGGAAGGCGCTCGCGACCTGCGACCGCTACGGCGTGAATCTCGGGCTCGAGCTGCACAACAACACGTTCGCCGACGGGATCGAGCCGGTCCTGCGCATTATCGCGGAGGCGAATCATCCCCGGCTGCGCCTTATTTTCGACGGCTTCAACCTGTATTTGGAGCGGGTCGATCAGCTGGAAGCGCTGGAAGCGTTGTACGGCTACGCCGATCACGTGCATATGAAAAGCTATTTCTGGAGCTTGGATACCCCAGGACCGCGTACGCCGACGCCCGTATTGGACGGAGACGTCGACAATGCCGGCGTTTGCGAGGCGCTGCTCGCCAAAGGGTACGAAGGCTTCGTTTCGCTCGAATATTTCGGCGAAGAAGGGGAGCGGTGCGTCAAAGCTTCCGTCCGGCAGCTGGCGGACAAAGGCTGGCTGCGCTGAATCGGGAAGCGCGCGGCGGGAAGCCGGCGCGGTCGGCCGAAGGCGCTCGGCGGGGCGGGCCCGGATCCGGGACTCCCGAAGGCGCCCGGCGGATGCGAATCCGGATACGAAGCTTACTTTGCCGGCCGCTGCGGCCGGCTTTTTTTTTCGGCGGGCGTTGCGTACGGTCACTTGCCGGTAACGCGGCCCGCCTTTTTGCTTTGCCGCCAGCGGCGCAAATATTCGCGGTTATATTCCCGGTAATACTCCCAGTTGTCGATTTTCCACTGCTTGTTGTACGCGGTCACTTTTTCCAAATTCGCTTCGCGGTATTTTCGGCTGGCCTCGCGGTGTCTTTCGAGCCTCTGCTCGTCCGTGTAAATGCGTTTGCGCGGCATCGTCGATTGCCCCTTCCGGTAATGTTAAAGCAGGATAACGACTTGATACGAATTGTATCACAAACGGGCGAGTATGCCAATATTTTTGTGTCAAAATGTATCAGAGAAGGTCGACGGGGCTTCCGCGGCGCGTCACGGAATGTTCGCTGGCATTGTTCGCGCCGTTCCGGTATGCTGAAGCTAACGAGAATTGCGAAAGGGGATTCCATCGCTTATGCTGCGAACATACGCAAGCTGGGGAGCCGTTTTGATGCTGCTGGCGGTCGCGCTCGGCGCGTTCGGCGCTCACGGCCTCAAAACGAAAATCGACGCCGACCTGCTGGCGGCGTACGAAACCGGGGTGCATTATCATATCGCGCATGCGCTCGGGCTGATTCTCATCGGGCTCGTCGCCGACAAGCTCGGCGAATCGAAGCTCGTCCGCCTGTCGGCCGCCTTCATCGTTGCGGGCATCGTGCTGTTTTCCGGCAGCCTGTACGTCATGGCGGTAACCGATATCCGCATGCTCGGCATCGTCACCCCGTTCGGCGGCGTTTCGTTTTTGGCCGGCTGGGCTTTGCTGGCGGCGGGCGTCCGCAAACGGGGCCGATGAATGCAAAAAAGACGGGGGAGCCGCGTCCCGGTTAGGTTCGCGCTCCCGCCGTCTGGAATATCCGATTTACCAGTAATAGCCCGGATAGCCGAAGCCCCCGTACGGGTAACCGTATCCGCCGAATCCGCCGTAGCCTCCGTATGCCCCGATGGCGAGCAGATCGAACAAGACGAGCGGTATGAACGCTTTCGTTTTCACCGCTTTGCCTTTCTCCTGCTCGACGATCAGCTCGTTGCCTCTCATGCCCCGCAGCGTGCCGGTCACGATCGAACCGTTTTTGCGCACCGCATAAATCCGTTTCCCGATCAGCTTCTGCACCTCTTGCCGTTTCACGGTTGATTGCATCGGATGTCCTCCTTTCGCAAGTCTACCTCATCTTATGCCGATGTGGACTTGCTGCTTGGATAAACGACCATCCGCGCGAAAATGCGGCTTGTCTTGCGCCCCCGATCCGTTCGCCCGGAGCTCCCTTACCGGACGGCGGCGCCGCCAAGCGAGCGAATCGCCGGCGGTAGGCAGTCGACCGGACGAACTGTAGGCCGGGTGCATATAGTGATAGGACCACAAGCGAAGGGGGAAACAGCCGGTCATGATGGAGGTTAAACCGATTGTTATCGAAGACCGCACGGTTATCGGCATTACCGTCCAATTGCCGAAAACGTCGCTGATTGCGATCGCCACCGATCGAGGGTATATTATGTGCGGCGCGCTCGACGTGGCGCTGCTCAACGAGCGGTTGAAGGAGCGCGGCATCATCGCGGCCCGGGCGACGGGCGTCCGCTCGATCGACGATTTGCTCGAAGCGCCTCTGGAGTCGGTCACGTTCGAAGCCGAGATGCTCGGCATCGTGCCGGGCATGAAAGGGCGGGACGCTTTGCTGTTGATGTGATTTTGCGAGAATGGGGAGGGGCGCAAGTCACTCTCCATTGCTTATGCGGTTGGTGATACGAATTGTAACATTCGCTGTTCTTTAGAACTGTGAATTCCACAAAGGGAGGATTGAAGTTGTGCGTCGAGATTGTCGATATCGCTAGGAACGCGAGGATCTGAAAAAGCGGAAACGGTCATCTGTTGTACCGTTTATACTGCAAATCGGAAATGAAGCCTGATTGGGCAAAGGCAACGGGTTGCTGGAAGAAAGGCTGCGCCGGAAATCGCGGAATGCGAGCAGCAATCGATAAGGGTTCTTGTGCAGCGCATTGAGTGTTGCGTCGAATGGGGATTTGATACAAAGAAAAACTGGAGTTTGTTCCGTAGGCGAACCGATGATAAGCCGATTAGGCATACCCGATCGGATTCGACTTAAGATATGCCTCTTCTACTTTATGTGGGACTACTTCAAGGATCGTTCAGCCCTAACGAAAGCGATGAATCGTTTTGCTTCCTCTACCGTCAGTTTTCGTCCGTCGATAGTAAGAGCAAACTTATCCAGAATACTGTCATCGGACAATTCCAGACTATCGACGAATTCTCGGATTTCTTGATCCAATACGGATTGCGGATCATTGGTTCGGCCCAGCAGGAAATCCAGCGAGACATCGAAGAAGTTGGCGATGTTCCGTAACGTATCGTAGTCCGGTTCTCTCCGGTTTGTTTCGTAATGGGATAAGGCGGCGCGCGATATTCCTAATTTGACGGAAAGCTCTTCTTGAGTGAGACCGCGTTTCTCTCGCAAGTGCGCTATTCTGTCTCCGCATCTAACCAATTTAAGTCCTCCCAGTCTGCTGACATTAACAACACAGCATAAGTATATCCACTAATCCCCACTTGAAACAAGGAGGTATAAGCGGTCAGCTTAAAAAAATAATTACTTGACCAGGATACAAAGTGTATCTAAAATAAAAAAGGGCGGAAGATTGGTACAAAATGGAACGTGAACACAGGCAAGGTTAAGAGGACTGAGATAGTGTGTATTTTTAGTACATTTTCGAATTCTATTGTACAATATACATTCGTCTTTTGCACGACATTTGTGGGGGGACTACGGATGAACAACTGCGGAGGGGTCGCGTGTTTCGAGGAGGAAGAACCCGGGAAATGCGGTATTCCAACTTCTAAACACGAACGAAACGGGGGCGCTATGAAGGAAAAGATAACTATTGAAATATTCGAAGTGATGAAGTATTTAGAAATCGATCCGAAAAAGGCGTATCAGTTTTTATCGCGTCTTCAATATAAAGAAGATGCACCCTCGACCGAAGGCGTGAGAACCCGAGAAACGACCAGGGCAGGAGAAAAGCGCGCCAAATCTAGGAAAATGACGAATCGATGAGGAATACTTTTTTTATTGCTTGACAAGATACGATTCGTATCATAAAGTAAGTGTTGTGCTTATGATACAGTTTGTATCATTGAAAAATCAATATGGGAGGACGCTTTGAAAAGAAGAGCGCATTTTCGTATCCATCTCCCCGCACCGATCCGGACAGTCGCCACGTTACTCTGCATCGGGAGCGTGTTTGCCGCCAATTGTCATTTCCCCATTAATGTGCACGATATCGGACCTGGTGGCATGCGTATTTCCAGCCCCTTGAATTTTCCTGTCGAGACTGGCTGCATAATCAAGATTCCGGAGCTGTGGGAAGAGGCATTGCTTTCCTTTCACGGGGTTATGGTTTGGAGCCGGAATGAAGCTGATATATGGCAATATGGGATCCGTTTCTTGATCGGGGAGCTAAGGAGGGAAGCACTGAAAGGACAATTGATCCGTCTGGCGTATATGAGCCAGTCCAATGTCGGTGTCGCTGTCCGGGTGTATAGAAATCATGCACGCACGATTTCATTAGAAAATCTGGAGGAACCTTTATGGAACTGGAATTGAAGGAGTATTTTTCAATAATCCGCAAGCGGCTTTGGTTAATCGGGTTCATCGTCCTCGTCGTTTGCACGGCGACTGCGGTAGTCTGCCTGTATGTGGTCAAACCTGTCTACTCGGCCAGTACGAAGTTAGTTGTTACGAATATAAATCAGTATGCTACTGGAGCCGTTTCGCTCGATCTCAGCACGCTGAGTGCACAAATCAAGCTGGCCAGTACATACAAGGAGCTTATTACGACCGCAGTTATCATGGACCGTGTAGCGGAGAAGCATCCGGAGCTCGGACTCACTTCCGCACAATTGGCCGAAAAAGTAAAGGTTACCGCAGCTGAAGATTCGCAAGTTCTCACCTTGAGCGTGTTCGATTCCAACCATGAAAGTGCCGTTACCATCGTAAACGCGGTGGCGGAGCTGTCTAAGACGGAAATATCAAAAATAATGAAAGCAGACAACATTACGATTGTCAATCCGGCGAAATATTCCGATAATCCAGAACCGATCCGGCAAAATCTTAAGCTAATCGTTATATTGGCTTTTGTCTCCTCATGTCTGTTATCCGTTGGCCTTGTCTATTTACTGGAAATGATGGACGATTCGCTTAAAAATGAAAAGGATATTACACAGCACCTCGGATTACCATTACTTGCGTCAATCAACAGGATCGGCAAAAAGGACCTGGAGCGACATCCTGTCCCGGCGTCTTCCAAGTCAAGAAAGGTGGGTGAGACGACTTATGTCGGCGTTAACCAATAAAAACGCATTCGTCTCCCATATTAAACAAAAGTCGTACATTGCTGAATCGTACCGCTTATTGCGGACGAATATCCAGTTCTCTTCCGTAAACCGAGCAGTCCAAACGATTGTGGTTACCTCGGCGCTGCCGTCGGAGGGGAAGACGACGACCGTGTCCAACTTGGCGATCGTATACGCCCAAGAGAACAAGAAAGTGCTGTTGATCGACGCGGATATGCGGCGACCTGAACTACATCAATTATTCGGCAGGCCGAATATGCAAGGATTGAGCAATCTGCTTGCTGGTCAGATTACGGCCCAGGAAGCAGTTTGCGACACGCATATCGGCAATTTGTCGATTTTGACTTCTGGACCGATTCCGCCGAATCCTGCGGAGCTGCTTGCCTCGATACGAATGGAAGCATTAATGAAGGAACTACGGGATATGTTCGATGTCATTTTGATTGATTCTCCTCCGGCATTGCAGGTAACCGACACGCAGTTGCTGGCTGCGCAGTGCGATGGCGTTGTGCTCGTTGTGAACAGCGGGAGGGTTAAACGCGATCATGTCAGAAAGGCTGTATCAAGTCTAGAGTTTGTAAAGGCCCGCATTCTTGGAGTCGTCCTGAACAACAAGCGAAAAAAATCGAAGGGTACCCTTTATACGCAATAGAATGAAATTCAACGCAAACCGGAAATCGGACGTCGATCTGGAAGCGTAAATGGAAGACCAGATGCCAGGTAATGTCTACTGCACCTCTATCACTGTAGGCACTCGGCCATGCTGTGGGCGCTTGAACGCGCCTTAGACGTGAATCGTCGGTGGTGTGGTGAGAGGAAGGGTTAGATGCCCTATAGCTTTATATCATAAAAATAAAAGAATCCGTTAAGCTACCTGGACTTATTTTAATGCTTGGCCGATTCTTTTATTCGTATGATGTGGAGGATGATTCCAAATTATGAGCTATAACTACAAAAGATTGTCGATCTTAATCGGCATAGACATGTTGATCGTATCGATCGGTGTTTATGCGGCATACGTGCTGTATTACGGTGGAGTTTTATTGATTTCGGAGCAATGGGGACAATTGGGGGCCTATACGGGAATATCCGTAACGGTTTGTACTGTCGGAATGTACGGATTCAAATTGTACAATCGGATATGGCACTATGCCAGTACCGGTGAACTGCTATCCATCGTTAAAGCGGTAACCGTTACTTGTCTGATATCTTGGCTGCTTACGTCAGTTGTCACCGGACAATTGGTGCCGATCCCATTGCTAGTTCAGTCCTTTGAAACGATTTTGTTGCTCATGGGGGGCGTGCGTTTTGCATGGAGAGTATTTCGTGATAGTTATTTTAAAACCAATGTCGGAAAGAAAAGGGCTCTAATAATCGGGGCAGGAGACTGCGGAACGCTGATCGCCAAAGAAATGAAGTTTGACAAGAGCTCGCCGATGGCTCCGGTGGCCTTCATTGACGACGATATCCGCAAGCAAAATTTACAGGTGCTTGGACTTCCGGTATACGGTGGTCGTGACAAAATCGGCGAAGCCGTAGAACGATTGAACATTGACGAAATTATAATCGCACTTCCTTCGGTCCTCAAAAAAGATATTTCGCAAATTATAAGCCACTGTAAATCAACAAAAGCAAAGCTGAAAATCATTCCTAAGATTGGAGACTTGATACAAGGGAAGGTGACGATTAACGAAATCCGCGATGTCGATGTAGAAGATTTGCTCGGCCGGGAATCGGTTCATACGGATTTGCAAGGCATAGCGGAATATGTCGAAGAGAAGACAGTGTTGGTGACAGGGGCCGGCGGCTCAATCGGTTCCGAGTTATGTCGGCAATTGGCTCCCTTCAAGCCGAAACGACTCGTTTTGCTGGGACATGGCGAAAACAGTATTTACGCGATCGAGGCGGAATTGCGCCTAAAACATCCTGATCTGAATGTTGAGACGGTCATAGCCGATATCCAGGATCGAATGCGGATAGAGACCGTATTCGCGGAATACTCCCCGCAGCTCGTATTCCACGCAGCTGCCCACAAGCATGTACCGCTTATGGAAAGCAATCCGTCTGAAGCGGTGAAAAACAATGTTTTCGGGACGAAAAACGTCGCGGATTGCGCAGATCGTTTCCACACGGAACGGTTTGTTCTGATCTCCACAGATAAGGCCGTCAATCCGACTAGTGTAATGGGTACGACCAAACGTATCGGCGAGATGTACATCCAATGTCTGAATGCTCAAAGTGCTACCCGATTTGCTGCAGTCCGTTTCGGCAATGTGCTCGGAAGCCGGGGGAGTGTCATCCCGAAATTCAAAGAACAAATTCGAATGGGAGGTCCGGTAACCGTTACCCACCCCGAAATGATCCGATATTTCATGACAATTCCTGAAGCGGTGCAACTTGTGATTCAGGCCGGGGCGATTGCGAAGGGCGGTGAAGTGTTTGTGTTGGACATGGGGGAGCCGGTCAAAATCTTGGACTTGGCGAAAGATTTGATCCGTTTGTCTGGATTTGAACCAGGTTTAGACATTGAAATCAGCTATTCCGGGGTAAGACCCGGAGAGAAATTGTTCGAAGAATTACTGACCGACGAGGAAGGGCTTGCTTCGACAAAGCATAACCGCATCTTTATCGGAAAACCGGCTGTAATAGGTAAAGCAAATTTGGAGTTTCAATTATCATTGCTTGAAAAGGCGCTCGGCAAAGACGATCGGGAAATCAGAAGAGCATTGAAGCAGACGGTCCCTACCTATCGGTATACGGAACAAGAACAGCAGTTGGTGCTCGTATGACTGACGTAGTATGGCTCGTCGGGCTGGCAGCGGCCGCGTTCGTCATCATGGTTTTTCTGATCGCGAAACCTGAATTTGTCGTGATCTTCCTCTTGTTCGGGAAGCCGTTGACTGCCAACTTAATTGCAAAGTACGGGTTGCCGGTACCGGATATCGCGATCAATTTGGCATTGGCGATACCGATCTTTCTGCATCTTATCGTCCGGAGAAGGCTGGTACGGTTATTCAACCCGATTATGTACGTAAGTTTGCTACTACTATGCTATTTATGGATCGGTTTGCTGTATGTGCCTCCTTCGTCAGTAGGTTACGGTACCGCCAAACTCATATATATCGTTGCTGGAAATCTGCTGGTCGGAGCAGCTACTTTAATTCTTTTTAAAGATCAGTCTTGGGTGAAATCGATGTTGAAAGCAATGTACGCAGCGGGTTGGGTATTCATGATCTGGGGGGTTGTCGAGTTGATCGGGAAAGATTTTTCTGCCATGACCCGCTTCAGCCCCTCTTATTACAATCCCATCGAATACTCTAGGGTAATTGGTGTAAGTGTTCTTTGCGCTATTTTCCTTGGAGAATCAAGAAGCGAGGTGCCTTCAGGAAAACTCGGTAGCTGGGGCAGAGTTGTCCATATCATGATTGGACTCATCTTGATGGCTTTAACCGGATCTAAAGGTCCGATCATTGCCTTGGTTGTCTCGATCCTTCTGTTCCACCTTCTCAAGAGAAGACGGTTGTCCGGAGTCAAGATGGTCAAAATCGCTCTAATATGCTTCTTTACGGGTGCTCTTCTGTTGATCGCTCTTCCCGAACCGATAAAGGAACGTCTGTTATTCGAAGACAAACATGCTGAAGGAAGCGTAACGTCACGTGTCGATTTGCTCTCAATCGCCGTCGGGGGATTCGAGGAAAAGCCGCTATTTGGAGGAGGAACCGGCAGCTTTGCCGATTTCTTTACCGGCGCGCGGATATACCCGCACAATATATTCGCGGAACTTGCGACGGAAAATGGTGTAGTAGGATTATTATTGTTCGGCGTATTTTTGGGTTACATTTTTTGGATTCTTCGCCGGGCATTTGCGCACACCCGCGATACGGACACTCTGAGTACGGAAAGGATATTGTTATCCGCCGCCACAGCTGTCACCGTCTATTACTTGATTACGATGCAGTTTTCGTTCGATTTGCAAAACGGTTCCGGAATTTGGTTTGGAGCCGCTCTTGCCTATTCGTTGTCCCGCATGATCCGCACTCCTTTTCAAAACTTTCAGTACGGGAGATAATGTTATGTCATTGAAACGACAAGTTGTGCACGGCGTTTCGTGGTCGGCCGGCTCCATGGCTTTTACAACGATCGCCCAGTTCGCGCAGCTTTTGATTTTGGCAAGACTGCTGCCGCCCAATACGCTCGGTCTAATGGCCATGCTGCTCGTCGTGCTCAACTTCTCCCAACAATATGCGGATCTTGGTGTTTCCAACGCAATTATCCATAAGCAGGGACAGTCTCGCGAAACCTTGTCCAGCTTATATTGGGTTAACCTGATAGCAGGCTTTATTCTTTTTCTGCTAATTTTACTCGGAGCACCTATCATTGCCGCTGTGTTTCAGGAGCCGCACTTAACGAAACCGTTGTACTGGACCGCGATCAACTTTATTATTCTTCCGTTAGGTCAGCAATATCGCGTGCTGCTGCAGAAAGAGATGAGATTCAAGGCTATAGCGATAACGGATTGTGCGGCTGTTGCCATTGGAACGTTTGTTTCCATTCTGCTTGCCGCAAACGGATATGATATATATGCCATTGTGTGGGGCTATTTGATTATAAGTACGATAAAAAGCGTCTCATTCGCGATTTGGGGCTTCAAAACGGCAAAACCGATATTCCGGCTGCAATTTGGCCATGTCACGGAATATTTGCGGTTCGGAATGTATCAATTGGGCGAGAGGACCGTTTTTTTTGCAAATTCAAATTTGGATTCCTTAATTATTGGCCGTATGTTGGGAGCAGAGGCGCTCGGGTTTTACATGTTGGCCTACAACTTGGCCATCGTTCCGATTCTCAAAATTAACCCGGTTCTTACGAGCGTGATGTTCCCCGCTTTCTCAAAAATGCAGGGAGAGGACCGGAAGCTAAAGGAAAGTTATTTTAAGGTGATCCGCTACTTGTCTTTCGTCAATTTTCCGATATTGCTTGGTATGGCTGCAGCAGCGCCTTACGCAGTGCCACTCGTCTTCGGTGCTCAATGGAGCGGCAGTGTAACGCTCGTACAACTGCTGGCGCTTGTCGGACTGATGCGAGTGATCGGAAACCCGATCGGGGCATTGCTGATGGCAGTAGGCAAAGTCGATATGGGCTTTAAATGGCATGTAGCCATGCTGGTTACCGCTATCCCGATTTTGAGTGCAGGTGCCTATTTATTCGGGATCGTTGGCGTCGCTTCCGCGTATATCCTTTATCAATTTATTTATTTGGTCACCAATTATTCTTATTTGCTTCGCGGATTATTCGGTCCCTGCCTTCTCAGTTTTATTGGCAGTTTCGCGCCGGCGCTCGCTGCAAGCGCCATTATGGCCGCATCCATGGCAGGGGCCGCGTCGTTGGTCACGAACCAAAAGACAGCAGGTATCCTTATGCTGCAATTGGTTTTGGGGATTGTGGTTTATGCAGGGTTCTCACTCTCATTTGTGAGAAAAGGACTGATTGGAGCCAACCTTCGTTCAGAGAGGAAATCGGCATGAAAATCCTTATTATCAGTTACCATTACTCGCCTGCCATGGTACCTAGGGCATATAGATGGAGCGCTATAGCCGAACATTGGATCCGACAAGGGCATGAAGTTGACGTTGTGTGTGCATGGAAGCCTGGATATAAAAGAGTCGAGAAGGGTAACGGCGTTCAAATGTATCGGGTCGGAGGGCAATTCTCGGAAAAGTGGAGGAGGCGGCTTACAGCGGCTCGCCCGTCGGCCCCCTCTTCCGAGGGCGAAGGAAAGAAATTATCTTGGAAGCGGCAGCTCCGCATAGCCGCAAAAGTTTTGCACGATTCGACATGGAAACAGCTTTATTGGCCGGATTTCGCGTGCTTATGGGCGCGTAGCGCCGTACGGGCGGCGAAAGAACTTGTGAGGGAGCGGGGTTATGATACGATGATATCCGTCTCTCATCCGTTTTCGTCCCATTGGGCCGGGGCGGCGGTCAAACGGAAATACCCGGGCCTAAACTGGATCGTTGATGTAGGCGATCCGTTTTATTTCCATACAATGCCGGTCAACAATGTCAAATTGTTTGGACGGATCAACTTTCGATCGGAGCTTAACATATTGGAGCTGGCCGACAGTGTCGTGGTCAATACAGTAAAGACGAAGGAAAAGTACATGCAAACGTTTAGAGCGGATACAGGCAAGCTTACAGTCAGTCCTCCCCTTCTATCTGCGCCACCGCTATTCAGCCCTGTTGGGGAGAATAGGCGGGAGGGGACGCTTAAACTCGTATTCATCGGTACGCTTTACCCTAATATCCGTAGTCCGGACGGGCTGCTTCAATTATTCGAGCTGCTCATTCGGGAAAAAATGACCCGAAGACTGGAACTTCATTTTTATGGAAAAATGGATGGATGTGCGGCATCTTTCGACTCTTACCAGCTTTACCGCAATCGCAATCTGTTCGTTCATGGAGTAGTGCCGCGGGAACAAGTCTACGAAGTGATGAAAGATGCCGACGTATTGGTCAACATCGGAAACAAGACGCCAGAACTTCTTCCGAGCAAGCTGGTTGAGTATGCCAGCACGGGAAAACCCGTTTTGAACCTGATCTCTATTTCCGAAGATAGCTCGGCAGAATTTTTTGCCGAATATCCGGCTGCCTTGACGATAGAAGAGCGGCTGATATTCAAGGGATCGGCTGTTTTGGGAGACATTGTCCGTTTTTTGAGCCGAGTACATGACATCAAACCAGAACAATTGGAAAAGTTTCTCGATCAATTCTCGATCGAGGCGATATCGAATCACTATCAAAGTTTGGCATTACGGTCCGTACCCGAGAAGCAAAGCGCGGCGAGAGCGATCCATGCGCGTGAAGGAAAAGAACTGGGGGAATTTGGTTGAAGGCAAAGCGAAAAGTCATTGTAGTAGGACCGCTTCCGCCACCCATATCGGGTCAAGCGTTAGCCGTGCAAATGTTGGTTGACGGATTTGCGGAACGGGGCGTATCGTATCGCGTCGTGAATTTGACCAGCGGAACCAGGGAGAAGATCGGCACGAAATTTAGGGCGCTGCAGTATGCAAAGATTTTGCTCGATTATATATGGAAAACAGCTTTCGGAAAAAAAACGGTATACATAACAATCGCCCAGTCTCTCCAAGGTTTTTGGAGAGATTTTTTCATGGTATGGATTGCCGTTTTTTTTGGCCATCGTATTCTGCTTCATCTTCATGGAGGGAATTATGACCGTTTCTATGACGCGCAACAAGCCTGGCTTCGCACCGTTATTCGGGTTACGTTACGAAGAGCGGATGGTATATATGTGCTTGGCGAGAAACTTATAGGGATGTTCGATTTTGAACCGGCACTGGCCCCCAAAATCAGTGTGATTACAAATGGAATTCCGATTGCGGCCGAGGATCAAAGCGGAAGCAAACGATTGCCGGACTCCCCGGATGAACCGATCCGGCTATTGTACCTGTCGAACCTGATCGAGTCAAAAGGGTACTTACACGTTCTCGAAGCAGTAAGACAGCTTGTGCATGATTATCGATTGAACGTGAAGTGTTCATTTTATGGCAAATTTTTAGCAAGCCGTGACGATATCATGGTACGTGACGCGGAACACGGCCGTCAATTGTTTGAAACTTTCATTCTGCAAAACGGGTTGAGCGATTATGTCGAATTCGGGGGCACCGTGGAAGGAGAAGCAAAAATAAAAGCGTTGGAGGAGGCACATTTTTTCGTGTTGCCGACCAACTATGACAATGAAGGGCAGCCGCTAGCAATCATCGAGGCGTTGGCATATGGTCATGTAGTCATCACGACGGATTATCGGGCTATCTCCGACATGGTTACAGATAAACAGAACGGAGCGTTCGTTCCTTTTGCGGACCCGGATTCGATAGCCAGGAATATTGCAGATATTGCTTCAGATCATGAACGTTACGCAGCCATGAGCGAAGCTGCGAAGATTCGCTATCGAAATCAATTTACGAGGGAAGCCCACCTGGAACGGATGTTCTCTCTACTTTTGGAGGAGAAATACGAAACGACGCAAAACGGTCGATACGGGAGGATGACCAATGTTTAATAATCAAACGCTGTTGATTACCGGAGGGACCGGCTCGTTTGGAAATGCCGTATTGAAAAGGTTTTTAAATACCGGGATTAAAGAGATTCGCGTTTTCAGCCGCGACGAGAAGAAACAAGAAGATATGAGGATTGAGCTGAATAGCGGCAAGGTCAAATTTTACATTGGCGACGTCCGTGACGAGGATAGTATCCAGGCGGCTATGCGGGGAGTCGATTACGTGTTTCACGCCGCCGCCCTGAAGCAGGTGCCTTCTTGCGAGTTTTATCCGCTGGAAGCGGTGAGGACGAATATCATCGGAACGGAAAACGTATTAAATGCCGCCATCGCGAACAATGTGAAAAAGGCGATTTTTCTAAGCACGGATAAAGCTGTATACCCGGTAAACGCGATGGGGCAATCGAAGGCGCTGGCAGAGAAGATTATGGTCGCCAAGGCCAGAACCTTAACCGAGCATCAGACGGTGATTTGCGGAACTCGATACGGCAACGTCATGGCTTCACGCGGTTCGGTCATTCCATTGTTCGTGAAGCAAATCAAGGAAAACAAACCGCTTACGATCACCGATCCGAACATGACCCGGTTTTTGATGTCATTGGATGACGCAGTCGATTTGGTGCTTTATGCGTTTGAGCATGGTCGTCAAGGCGATATTTTCGTGCAAAAAGCTCCGGCGACGACGATCATCGATCTGGCTGAAGCTCTTAAGCAGTTGTTTGACGCAGCAAGCCCAGTCCAAATTATCGGTACCCGGCATGGGGAAAAGCTTTACGAAACATTATTGACCCGCGAAGAACTTGCCAAAGCGATAGATTTCGGAGAATATTTCCGGATTCCGGCCGATAATCGCGATTTGAACTATAATAAATATTTCATTGAGGGTGAACAGGAAATTTCGCTGCTTGAAGACTATAGCTCCCACAACACGGAGCGGATGAATGTGGAGCAGATTAAGAAGCTGCTCCTCAACCTCGAATACATTCGGGAGGAACTTCAAGCGGGCGATCTTCTGGGAGTTTGAGGAGGCGAAACAATGACTAATGTATTGGTAACGGGAGCTAACGGTTTTATAGGCAAAAATCTGATAGACCGCCTTAAAAGGCTCGACGTTACGGTGAATGTTTTTGATAGCAAGGACGATCTTCAAACACTGGAGCATGGTTTGATGCAGGCGGATCTTGTTTACCATTTAGCCGGTGTGAATCGGCCGGAGCGGGAACAATTGTTCATGGATGTGAATGCGGGGCTGACCGAACAAATTGTCACATTACTTGCGCGGTACGGCCACCGAACTCCGGTAGTTCTGGCCTCTTCATCGCAAGCCGTATTGGATAATCCTTATGGCAAAAGCAAAAAAAGCGCCGAACAATCGGTCCTGCTCTATGGTGAAAAAACGGGTGCAAAATGCTACATTTACAGGTTGCCGAACGTATTCGGGAAATGGTGCAGACCGAACTACAATTCCGTCGTGGCCACGTTCTGCCATAATATCGCTCGCGATTTGGATATTACGATATCCGACCCGGAGCGCAAGCTGTCCCTTGTTTACATCGACGATGTCGTGGATTCCCTTGCCAGCCTGATCGCGGAGATTGGACGCGAGGGTTCAGTGGAATATCGCAGTATCGATCGCTTATTCGAAGTAACGCTGGGAGAATTGGTCGATAAGCTCCGACTGATTAAGGACATTCGAATATCGCACGTTCTTCCGGACCTTTCCGATCCTTTCATGAAATGTCTGCACGCGACATATTTGTCTTATCTTCCGAAACAGCAGTTTGCGTATCCGTTGGAAATGAAGATCGACAATCGAGGTAGTTTGGCCGAGATCGTCAAATCAAAGCAATTCGGTCAAATATTTGTTTCAAAATCATATAAGGGGATTGTGAGAGGTAATCATTACCATCATACAAAAGTCGAAAAGTTCTGCGTAATCAACGGAAGGGCTGTTATCAAATTCCGTAATGTGTTCGAAGAGGACGTGCTTTCTTACGAAGTATCGGGCGATGACATCCAGGTCGTGGACATTCCCCCGGGATATACCCATTCCATTGAAAATATGTCGGACGGCGAACTGATCGTCTTGTTCTGGGCGAACGAAATATTTGATCCGCAGTCTCCGGATACTTACCTATTAGAGGTGTAGGATGAATAAGATGAAAGTGATGACCATTGTCGGCACAAGACCGGAGATTATCCGGCTTTCTGCAGTCATTCGTGCCTGTGACCGTTATTTCAATCATGTACTCGTACATACAGGGCAAAATTGGGACTATACATTGAATGAAATCTTTTTCGAAGAATTGAATCTGCGTAAACCCGATCACTTCCTCGGTGTCGTTGGTTCCCATCTCGGGGAAACGATGGGGAACATTATTGCAAAGACGTACGAACTTTTGCAAAAGGAAAAGCCGGAGGCTCTGTTAATCTTGGGAGATACGAATAGCTGCTTAAGCGCGATTGCCGCGAAAAGACTGAAAATCCCGATTTTCCACATGGAAGCGGGAAATCGCTGCTTTGACCAAAACGTTCCTGAGGAAATCAACAGGAAAATTGTCGATCATATCAGCGACATCAATATGCCGTATACGGAGCACAGCCGCCGTTATTTGCTTAGCGAAGGATTTAGGAAGGAGCACATTTTCGTTACCGGTTCGCCGATGTCCGAAGTGCTGTGCGATCATTTGGAAGCGATCGACCGAAGCGAGGTGCTGGACGAACTGCAATTGGAAGCTGGTCGTTACATTCTCGTCAGCGCACATCGGGAAGAAAACGTGGATCTTGAAAAAAATTTTGAGCACTTGACACAGTCCTTGAATGCAGCGGCAGAGGAATTCCAGCTCCCGGTCATTTATTCGACACACCCGAGAAGCCGCAAACGGATCGAGGAGAGGGGAATCCGCTTCCACCCGCTAGTTCGGTCGCTTCCCCCATTCGGATTTTTCGCTTACAACAAATTGCAAAAGCATTCTTTTTGCGTATTGTCCGATAGCGGGACGCTGAGCGAAGAATCGGCCATGCTCGGCTTTCCGGCCGTGTTGATCCGAACGAGCACTGAAAGACCTGAGGTGCTGGACAAAGGATCGATCATTATTGGCGGGATCAAGACCGAGGATGTGCTTCGATCGGTGCGTCTTGCCGTATCCATGCGGGAAGAGAGAGCAAAAGCAAACCTTCCGGGGGATTATGCAGATCGGAATGTGTCGCTAAAAGTAGTGAAGTTGATCCAGAGCTATACCCCCATCATTAATGCGTATACCTGGTACAAATTCGAAACGGAAATACATACGGGCAGGATCCTCGTATGAATGTTTTGTTTCTGATGATATCGTTTCCCGAAAACTCCAAGGGCTCCAATTTGTATACGGACCTTGCACAGGAGTTTTATCGTAATGGACATCATGTTTATGTCGCAACCTTGCTCGAGAACAAATACGGACGCAATACCTGCTTGCAGGAAGAGCAAGGATTGAAGGTGTTACGAATCAAAAGCGGCGATCTGTTCAATGTCGGAGCCATCAGAAAGGGACTCTCGACCATCAGGCTGCCGGCAATATTTAAGCAAGCGATCAACGAATATTTTAAAGGCGTTAAATATGATTTGGTTGTGTACCCCACGCCGCCGATCACGTTTGCTTCTGTCGCGAACTATATCAAGAAAAGGGATCGCTGCAAAACGTATCTGATACTTCGCGATATTTTCCCGCAAAACGCACGGGATTTGGGCATGATTTCGGGAGGTCCGGTGTTTGCTTACTTTCGAATGTTGGAAAAGAAGTTGTACGCGATTTCCGACCATATCGGCTGCATGTCTAAGGGCAACATCGAGTATGTGATGAAACATAACCGGGAAGTAAGCAGGGATAAGTTGGAGTTATTGCCCAATTGGAAAAAGGTGAATCGGAAGAGCGATGGAATCAATACGGCCATTAAAGCGAAATACGGTTTGGAAAACAAATTTGTGGCTATTTTCGGAGGCAATCTGGGTAAGCCGCAGGAGCTTGATTTTTTACTTGAATTGGCGGCGCTATACCGACAACAGGAAGATATTGCATTTCTTATTATCGGAGACGGTACTGAGCGACAAAGACTGGAGGCAAAAATTCGCGAAATGTCTTTGGAAAACGTGTTGTTGAAAGAAAAGGTGCCCACATCGGACTATGATGAGTTAGTAAGGGTATGCGACATCGGACTGATCAATTTAAACAGGCATTTTACGATACCAAACATTCCCTCTAAAACGTTGTCCTATTTCGAAGCGGGCATCCCGATATTGGCGGCGGTAGACCGTAACACGGATTACGCGGACATTTTGGCGGAAGCGCAAGCGGGTCTTTGCTCGGTAACGGGCGAATTGGAGGAGTATAGAAAAAATTTCGATAAGTTGTATCGAAATGAATCATTGAGAAAGCGTCTCGGAATGAACGGAAGGGACTATTTGGATAAGCATTGGACGGTAGAACAAGCTTACGCGACGATTAAAAAGCATCTGTCGAATGGATAACTCACAATTATTCGTGTACTGATTGATACAAAACGTAACGTAGGAAGAGAGGAAACCAATGATAGGGAAGATATGTGTAGTTGGACTAGGCTACATTGGCCTGCCTACCTCGCTTGTATTTGCAAAGGCCGGTTTCGAGGTCGTCGGAGTCGATGTCAGCGAACGCGTGGTCAAATCTTTGAACGCCGGAGTTATCCATATTGAAGAGAACGGAATTGAGGAAATTTATGAGGATGTATGCAGCCGGTATTCATTTCAAGCGAAAAACTCGCCTGAAATGGCGGATGCATACATCATAGCCGTACCGACACCAGTTAATGAGGACCATACGGCAAACTTGGATTATGTTGTGTCGGCAACCCGGTCCATTGTACCGTATTTGCGGTCAGGCAACGTCGTTATTGTCGAATCAACAATTCCTCCCAGAACTACGGATGACGTTGTCGCCCCCATTCTTGCCGAAGCGGGTTGGAGGGTTGGGGATGAGATTTATTTGGCGCATTGCCCCGAGAGAGTGCTCCCTGGCAACATTTTTAGAGAGTTGATAGAAAACAACAGAATAATCGGAGGATATAATCCAATCTCGGCGGAAAAAGCCGCCTCATTCTATCGCGCCTTTGTGCGCGGCGAAATCGTTTTGACATCCTCCACCTCCGCGGAAATGGCGAAATTGATGGAAAATACGTACCGCGACGTCAATATCGCACTGGCTAACGAATTGACTAAAGTTTCTTCATTGCTCGGTGTCGATGCGTTGGAAGTCATCGAGCTTGCCAATAAACATCCGCGCGTAAATCTACATTCGCCGGGACCGGGAGTCGGAGGCCATTGCATAGCCGTGGATCCGTACTTCATCATTGAGAAGGCGCCATCCGCCACACCTCTTATGAGCGTATCGCGTCAAATCAACAATTCGATGCCGGAGTTCGTGGTAGAACAAGTGGGGAAGCTTGTTCCGCCATATGAGGGCCATTTGATCGCCGCTTTCGGTTTGACCTATAAAGGGAATGTCGACGATATCCGGGAAAGTCCGGCTTTGGAAGTAGTGCACCAGCTTATGAAAAGAGGATATAAGGTAAGGGTGCACGACCCTCACGTACAACCCGATCATTGTCCGTTTCGGATTCATTCGGCAGAGGAGGCCTTGAACGAGGCGAGATGTCTGGTTATTCTGGCGGATCATTACGAGTTCCGCTATATTGACCCCGATTGGTTGAAGGGCATGCAGACGCCGGTGGTGCTCGATACGAAACATTGCGTTACTTTTCCGTCTGGTACGAAAGCGGCACTATTTAACTACGGCAATCTGCATTTGCTTAGAAATGTGGAACCGATGGTATTACGTTGACGATGTCAATGACAATTGGAGTGATGGACGGTATGAGAGTAAAACGTTGTTTGGACTTTACCATAGCATTGACTGCATTTCTAGTGTTGCTGCCGCTTATTGGCGTCACGGCATTGTTGGTTCGAATGAAGCTGGGGTCTCCGATCTTGTTCAAGCAGCTTCGACCGGGTTGGCACATGCGGCCGTTTCAAATCTATAAATTCCGTACGATGGCCGATTTATACGACGAGCACGGGGAACTTTTACCCGCCGAACAGCGTCTTACTCCATTCGGTTCTTTCTTGAGGCGGTATAGTCTCGATGAGCTTCCGCAGTTGCTTAACGTGATTAAAGGCGAACTAAGCCTGGTTGGTCCAAGGCCGCTCTTGATGAAATACGTGAACCTATACAGTCCGGAACAAGCCCGGCGACACGAAGTTCGCCCGGGTATTACGGGATGGGCACAGGTGAACGGAAGAAACTCTTTATCTTGGGAGCAAAAGTTCGCATTAGATGTTTGGTATGTAGATAACAGGACGAATTGGTTGGATCTGATCATTATTTGGAAAACAGTTCTCAAATTGATCCGCCCCGAAGGGATCAATCATTCCGGCTCTGTAACGATGCCTGAATTTCAGGGGAATTCTCAAAAACAGGCGGTCCAACAGTGAAGATACAAACCAAAAACAAAATTGTTATTATCGGTGCGGGAGGATTGGGTAAAGGAATTGCCCAATTGATCATTGATTTGAACAAGGTCGAGGACGTATGGGAACTCCTCGGTTATTTGGATGACGATATCAACTTGCGTGGAAAAACGGTCAATAACTATCCCGTCCTTGGACAAATCGAGCTTTTGGCTGATCGCAAATTCCATGATGTTTATGCTATGAGTGCGATCGGTCTTTCCTCCGGACGTATTCAGATTATTCGCAAAGCGCTGGAAATGAACCGTAATTTGCGTTTTCCTACCTTGATTCATCCTACAGCAATCATAGGGGAAGAAACGGAGATCGGGGAAGGCACGTCCGTTGGCGCTTATGCGATTGTGGAACCTGGCAATCGGATCGGTTCCCACGTATTGGTTCATTATGGAACGACGATTGGCCATGATTGCGTAATCGAAGATTTTTCAACCGTCCTGCCCGGAACGAACGTCTCCGGCTTTGTGAAGCTTTGTTACGGAACGTATTTGGGGACGAACGTTTCCGTACTGCCCGGTGTAGAAGTAGGAACAAGAACGATTGTAGGGGCGGGGGCTGCCGTTATCCATTCGTTGCCCGCTTACTGCACGGCGGTTGGCGTCCCTGCAAAATTGATCAAATATCACGATGAAGTGGCTGCTTCTCGTATGGGAGGAGAATAGGGAAATGGCAGCATCAGGAAAAAAGAAAATTTATTTGTCCCCGCCGCATTTAGGGGAAGCAGAACTGAAGTATGTTCAGGACGCCTTCTCTACAAACTGGATTGCTCCTCTCGGCCCGCATGTGGAAGGATTCGAAAGGGAAGTCGAACAGTTTGTAGGAGCCCGAGCAGCTGTCGCATTAAGCTCCGGAACGGCAGCCCTTCATCTTGCGCTTCGTTATTTGAATGTCGGTCCGGGAGATACTGTTTTTTGTTCCACGCTGACGTTCGTCGCCAGCGCCAATCCAATCCTGTACGTCGGAGCGAAACCGGTATTTATCGACTCTGAGCCCGAGACGTGGAACATGTCTCCTTTTGCTTTGGAACGGGCGCTGGCAGAAGCGAAATCGCGGGGGAATCTGCCTAAAGCCGTTATTGTCGTACACTTGTACGGACAAAGCGCTGATTTGGACCCACTCGTGCAATTGTGTGAAGCTTATGGCGTTCCGTTAATCGAAGATGCTGCAGAATCGATAGGAGCTACTTACAAAGGACGGTCTAGCGGCACGTTCGGCCAGTTCGGATTATTTTCGTTTAACGGCAATAAGATCATCACTACGTCGGGCGGAGGGATGCTCGTTTCCGATAATGTCGAAGCGATCGATAAAATTCGTTTTTGGGCTACTCAGGCAAGGGACCCTGCAAAGCATTACCAGCATAGCGAGATCGGCTACAATTATCGCCTTAGCAATGTGCTTGCAGCCATAGGAAGGGGCCAATTAACCGTATTGAACGAACGGATAACGGCGAGAAGGAGTATATTCGAAGCTTATCAAGAAACGTTCGGGGAGGTTCCTGGAATCGTGTTTATGCCGGAATTTCCCTCAAGCCGCGGTAACCGCTGGTTAACTGCCATTACGATAGATCCGGAGATAACCGGGGTAACAGTTGCTGAAGTGTTGAACCGGCTTGAGCAGGAAGATATCGAAGCGCGGCCGATTTGGAAGCCCATGCATCTGCAACCGCTGTTTCAAGACTGTGAGTACTATACGCACGACGAGGGAGAGAGCATATCGGATCGCCTGTTCGAGAACGGTATATGTTTGCCCTCGGGATCCAATATGACGGGTGAGGATTTGGCAAGGGTCGTTCACGTCATAGAGAAGTGCTTGAAGAAGGTCGTTCAGATATGAAGGTAATCGAGTATCCTCCCGAGTTGAAGGGGTTATCCCGAGACTTAACGTCTTTTATCGCAAGTGCACATAAAAGATGGGAGCCCGAAGCATCCGTGCAATGTTATATCGAAGAATTGAAACATATTCTATTAAAATATGTAACTCAGACTTGTAGCGAAGGTGAACCGTTAGATGAAAGTGAGAAAAGCGATCATTCCGGCGGCGGGACTCGGAACGAGGTTTCTGCCCGCTACAAAGGCACAGCCAAAAGAAATGCTGCCGATTGTGGATAAGCCTGCTATCCAATATATCGTCGAGGAAGCGATCGCTTCTGGCATTGAGGACATCATTATTATAAGCGGCCGCAACAAAAGGGCGATTGAAGATCATTTCGACATATCGTACGAATTGGAGGATGTGCTGAGGGCGAAGAAAAAGTGGGCTGACTTGGAAGACATTCGAAACATTGCAGAGATGGCTAACATCCATTATATCCGACAGAAGGAACCGCTCGGCCTCGGGCATGCAATCTGGTGCGCCAGAACGTTTATCGGCAATGAGCCATTCGCAGTCCTGCTTGGAGACGATATCATTCAATCCGACACCCCTTGTCTCAAGCATCTTCTGGATGTATACCGGCAATACGAATCGTCGGTGGTCGGTGTTCAGGGCGTTCCGGCTCATGAGGTGTCGAAATACGGGATCATTGCGCCATTGGCAGAGCACTTCGGTGACAATATCATTGGGGTTGAATCGTTTGTTGAAAAGCCAGCTGTTCAGCATGCTCCTTCCAATTTGGCAATAATGGGCAGGTATGTAATCAGACCGGAAGTATTCGATATTTTGGAAACACTTGAGCCTGGGATTGGAGGAGAAGTTCAATTAACGGACGCTCTGAAGGGATTGAATCGGAATCAAAAAGTGCTCGCGTACCGGTTCGAAGGAAAACGATACGATGTTGGAGATAAACTCGGGTTCATAAAGGCTACGATCGATTTTGCGTTGCAGCGCAGGGAGCTTGTGCAGGACGTCCGGCAGTACTTGCAGGAAGTGCTGGAAGAAGGAATGGTTTCTGTGAAAAAATAAAACGCGCAAGCTGCTTGCAATTGTGTGTGAAAAGGAAGTACCGAAAACTGGAGCGTGTATTTGCCGTGAAAAGAGTGTTTGACCTGACCGTCTCTCTCTTATTACTTATTGTGTTGTCTCCCGTAATGGGCGTAACGGCTCTTTGCGTACGAAAGTATCTTGGTTCCCCGGTGCTATTCCGGCAATGCAGACCGGGGCTTCATATGCGTCCGTTTCATATTTTGAAGTTCCGGACGATGACCGATAAACGGGATGAAAACGGAAGTCTTCTCAGCGACTCGGAGCGGCTCACTTCATTTGGGGCTTTCCTCCGCAAAACAAGCCTCGACGAACTCCCCCAGTTGATCAACGTGATCAAGGGGGAGATGAGTCTGGTCGGTCCTAGGCCGCTTCTGCTAAGGTACTTGCCATTTTACACGGAAACGGAAAAGAAACGTTTTCTCGTCAGGCCGGGGATTACTGGTCTTGCCCAAATATCGGGCCGGAATCGGTTGACATGGGATGAAAGGTTGCATCTCGATGTCAAGTATGTCGAGAGGCAGTCCCTCGCGCTTGATTTGACAATCATGTGGAAGTCGGTAATTCAAGTATTGGAGCGCGACGGATTCGAGGAAGTGACCGAACGGCAATTGCCCGACTTGGATGTCGAAAGACTAACGATTCCGTCTTCTGTCGCTTTATCGGGAGGAATTACTGTTAATGGAACAAGATAAACAAGTAAAAACCGTCATTTTGTTCGGCTCGATGGGACCGGCAGTCAGCATCTTGGAATGGCTTTTGGCACAACCCGATTTCGCAGTTAAGGGAGTCGTATGCAGCAAGGAACCGATGTCAAAATGGCGGGAATGCATCAATGACCGCGATATGCAGGATATTGCTCCTGTTCTGGGTATTCCTATCCTAGACCTCGATGATGTTGTCCAACTGGAAGCGGATATCGGTTTGGCAATACGATTTCATTTGATTTTGCGTAGCCGTCATCTCAGACAGTTCCGTCTCGGAGTCGTCAATTTGCACGGAGCGCCGCTGCCGGAGCTGCGGGGAGCTATGGGTGATGCAGTCGCCATTCTGGAGGGGAGGTCGGATTTCGGCCCGACCCTTCACTGGATGGATGAAGGGATCGATACCGGAGATGTTTTAGCCGAGCAAAGATTCCCGATTTTGCCTAGCGATACCGTATACGATTTATTCCAAAAATGCAACAAAGCGGGTATCGAGCTTGTGAAATCCTGCTTTCGAAACATTGCGAATGGAGAACTGAGGGGAACCTTGCAAGAAACTATAGCAGTGGATCGAGGAGCCGAAATCAGAACATTTACGCGAAAACAAGTAATGAGCCGTAAACAAATAGATCCATCATCGGGACCGGAGCAGTGGAGGAGAGCAGCCAGAGCTTTTCAATTCCCCGGACAAGAGCCGGCCTTTATTGAAACGCCCGACGGACGAATCTATTTAACTGTCGACAAGCAATGGGGACAATGATAATTCGAGGAGTATGAGAACATGAGTATCGAGATTCTGAAAGCAACAGATAATGAGGCATGGGACCGGTATATCCATTTGTTTCCGGATGCGGACATTTACTTCACTTCAGGATATTGTCAAATATATGAAGAGAACGGTGAAGGCCTAGCTCGGATGTTCGTATATTCGGATCAAGATGGGGTAGTCTGCTATCCGTTTCTTCTTCGGAGAATCAATGATCTCCCAGTTATTAGAGCACTTGGGCTGGAGAAGGATTATTTCGATATTTCCACGCCCTACGGGTATGGAGGGCCGTTATCCAGCGTAATGGATCCCGCTGTTCGAAAACGGATTTTTTCCCATTTCTCAGATGCATTTGGAGAATATTGCAGAGATAACAATATCATCGCTGAGTTCGTGCGGTTCCATCCGATTATTAAAAATTATAACGACTATGAGGAAGTAGATCCGATTTTTCTGCGAAATACAATTAGCGTCGATCTTCTCGGCACGGACCAAGAAATCATGCAGCAGTTCAGCGCGGAAAACAGGAACCGTATTCGGAAAGCAAAGAAAGAAGGGCTCCAGTTTGTCGCTTCCGATGTAAAAAACCTGGACCACTTTATAAGGCTATATTACTCTACCATGGACAGAAATAATGCGAATTCTTACTATTACTTCAGCGACAAATTTTTTATCAATACTGTTGAGCGTTTGGCTGGACAGATCGAATTGTTCGAAGTGAAGCTGAATGATCAAATTCTGGTCTCTTCCCTTTTTATGCGCTATAACAAATACGCGCACTATCATTTCATGGGAGCAAACAAGGAGTACCTACGCTTAGCCCCTGTCAATTTGCTGATCAGTGAAGCGGCTATATGGGCAAAAGAACAAGGATGTCGGCATTTGCATCTGGGAGGGGGATACATCGGTCAAGATAGTCTATACAGGTTTAAACGTACGTTCAACGAAAAAACCGCACTCGATTATTATGTAGGTAAAAAGGTGCATCGCCCGGATTTATATAACGATTTGTTGACGAGTCTGGGCATTGAAGCGAAGTCGGAGTATTTTCCAGCGTACCGGAATCCATCGTTAGAGCGCAGTCTTCTTTTGAACACGACTACGGGAACTTGAACGGCCCCACGGTAAAACATTATTTCGACACCGTTTGACTAACAAACGCATCCATGAGATAATCGATACATAATGTATCGGGGGTTGGTTGTAATGAAAGAGGAAACGAAACGAATGAGTCGAAGGAAAGCCCTAGTCGCGTTAGGGTCGGCAGGCCTTGGACTGATAGGGGCTTATTGGGTAAAAAACCGCGGCATTCCGACTGTGGAAGCCGCGGAAAATAGTTACGCAGCGACTCAAGCGGGTATCTCTGCAAACAGCGTATATAATGTGAAGGCATACGGGGCTATAGGCGATAGTTTAAATAACGATGCAGCGGCAATCAACCAGGCGGTCCAAGCGGCCGTCAGTTCGGGTGGTGGAACTGTTTACTTCCCCACTGGTACATATCGTATCCGTTCGGGTTTGACATTTCCGGAAAGTGTCGATCTGGAATTTGTAAACGGCGCAAGGCTAATCGTCGACAGCGGATTTAATATTTATGTATACGGAGGAGTAAAGGCCGGAATATACCAAATTTTCGAAGGAGGAGGGCGGATATTTGGGGAGTTTAATGTGCCCCAAGTATACCCGGAATGGTGGGGAGCAAAATCCGGCAATAACGATTCGACGGCCATCAGTTCGGCGCTCGAGGTTCTCGATCCTAATGGGGGGCGCGTCGTTTTCTCGAAAGGCACATACAACATTACCGGCACGATTACGTTTCAGGGGAAGAACAATATCGTTCTTGAAGGTTTCGGGTCGGTTTTGTCGTTCCAGAATGTATCGCTTGGGTTAGAAATCATCGGCTGTACGAATTTCAAAATGCAGGGGATGGAGCTGACGGGAAACTTTAACTCCAACAATTTGGTCCGATTTTCCGGATGTGACCAAGTCGTTGTTGAGGATGTCAAAGTAAAGAACTGTCGAAGAGATGAAAACGTTGCAATCGTCCCGCTGGTTTTTGTAGGAACGACTAACGTGCTGCTTGAAAAATGTCATGTTGAAAATATCGATTCCAAAGTTTCAAAAATATCGAGAGGCGTTTATTTCAGTTCCGTGCAGGGTGGTAAAGCGAGTCGTTATATTACGATCCGAAGGTGCAAGTTTCAAAACATTACGCCTATCGACGACGGGGATGCGATTCACTTTTTGCAGCAGGACAATGAGAACGGGGTGGTGGATGGGACGATCGACGCCTTCATACATGATTGTCATTTTATCGATTGTGCGAAAAGGGGCGTCAAAGCGCAGGCTAGCGGCGTAACGGTGCAAGATTGCAAGTTCTATGATCTTAACTTTCAATACGAGCATTATACAGCCATCGCCTTCCATTGCTCCAATAGTTCTGCTATACGGAATACTGTCCGCTACAACACATGCTTGATCGGCATTGGGGCAAACAACCATGAAAGCCTCCCGCAAAAAAACATCCAAATTGAGGAGAATGTCATTGAGATTGCTCAAACCGGAAGTGCTAATCAATATGGAATACTATTTGGAAGCGCATTATCCAGATGGCGCTGCGACAACATCCGGATTCGTAACAACAAACTGCTTGGCGATAAGCTGTTCTCAGCTATTCAATTCACCTACGGGAATGATGTAACGGTTGAAGGCAATGTTGCGCCATCGATGGCATGCGTAATTGGTCAACAGGATTCCAATTTTAAGGTAACTAACGCCAACATTACGGGAAATATAATGAAAAGTCTTCAGTTAGGCGTTCAACAGTCTGTTGTATCCCAAAATACGGTAAAAGGAGGCGGCAATGGTTTCGATCTGTTGGCGGTCTGTGCCAACACGGAGTTGGCGAACAACTACATCGATACTTGTAAGGTTGGGGTAAACGTTAGAGCGGGGACGCGTTCCATTCAAATAACCGCCAACCGGTTCGTCGGCAATCTTGAATGGGATTTGCGGATTGACGGTGATGGTCATAAATTACAAAGGAACGAAGGACTTCAAAAAATATACTCCGTCTCTGGAAAACAATATCAGTTCGATATTCGTTTGTCTGAGGGGAGCACTGCACCAATTTCCGGTTTCTGGAGCGCAGGGGATATATTCAACAACACGTCCCCGACCCGACTGAGGAACATCGGTTTTTGGAAATGCGTTTCTGGTGGTTCGGGCGGCCAATGGATGGCGTTTGGATGTGGGTACGGAACAAAGAACGAAAGAGATTCCGTCAGATTGACCAAAAACGATGCCGGATACCAGTTCAAGCTAAATGATGGTTCAGGTTCGTTATTTGTCTGGGATGGCACGAAGTGGGTTTGAATTGTGATAAGGGAGATGCCGGTTCGCCAGCATCTCCCCTCATTCATTACTGCGATATGGGACCGAATGGTTTCCATATACCAGGTTCTCCCGCTGACGTACAAATCCAGCCGACGTAACCGCCCGGTTTAGGGAGAGAATTGTAGGTTATATCGCCGATATCCCAAGAGCCGGTTGTCGGAGGTGAAGCACTTTGAGTCGTTTTATTGTTTTGGATGGCGATTTGACCGTTTTGCGGCGCGGACAGTTTGGATAATCCTATGTTGGAGAAAATCTGGTGTTCGCGACCGCTTATTTGTGCATCCAGATTTATATTCTGGCTGAACGTATTTTCGCAGATCTGTATATTGACGGTCTTGTCCCGGACGATCATACCGACGGTTTGATTGGCAATCAGGTTATTATTGACCTTCACGTTATTGCACGGGGCAAGCATATCTATACCGTAGGTATCTCCTCTTATCGTATTGAATGATACGTGGGAATCCCTTGCGGCCAGTGTGATGGTTGAGAATGTATTATTGGATATTTTGGCGTTGATGACAGGGTATACCGTATTAACTTGGCCGATCGTAATCCCTTTCTGCTCCGAAATGTTTCCGGTTACTTGTATATTGTTTCCATAGGTGTACTGAATGACGGTGTAATATTTATCTCCTATAAAGATATTGTCTTTGATAATTACGTTATCGCATCGCCAAGTCGAATTGGCGTACCCGAACAGAATGCCGTATTGATTTTGCGTATTTATAGCAGAAATCTCAATAATATTTGCTTCTATGATGATGTTGCTCTGTGGCTTGTCGTTGGAATTATTTACGGCAATGACGGAGGTACAGTAATTATATTTGATTCTGTTACCAATTGCCGAACTGTTGGAGCAAAACAAAGCGATAGCCGATGAATGCTTGTATTTGAAATTTTGGTCGAAAAATTGGCAATCCACAACCTTGACGCCTTTCGCTTGCGCTTTGACTCCGCGCTTGGCACAGTCTATGAATGTACAATCGAAAATTAAGGCATCCGATGATCCGTCCGTTACGCCGGCCAACCCATCTTCCTGTAATAGTTGGATACCGTCTCCGTCGTCCACGGGCGTAATATTCTGGATAATGCATTTGCGGACTTCAATATAACGGCATATTTTCCCGGCGTCATCGTATGCGAAATAAATTCCTCTCGCCACTTTTGAAACAGGCGAATCGATGTTGTAAATATGGCAAAACTCCACCGTAATAAATGTAGTTCCGACGAATCTCAAGCCGATAACGGGGTCCGTTCCACTTCTTCTGCAGTCCCGGATAATCAAGTTTAGGACATGGATATTGGAGCAAGTGTTAAACCTCACCAAATAGTTCGAGCTGTAGTTTCCGTTAAACTCCAAATCTCGGACTTCGATATGCGAGCATTTATTAAATTCAAGCCCTGTTGCGACGTTTGAGAAGCTAAGTGTGGAGTTTGCTCCATAAACCGTCATACCGTTCCGGTTATTGACTTTCAATGGCTGAGTTATTTTGTAAATCCCTTTGGGAATATATATTTCGGAATATCCGCTGTTCAGTGCTGCTTGTAATGCGTTTGTATCATCCGCTTTTCCATCGCCCTTGGCGCCGAAGTCCATTACATTTCCAGCTCCGTTAGCCATTGCTTCGATCCCCTTTGCTTTGTGGTTTGGGTATACATGGTTGTACTATTTATCATATGCAATCATTTTCAGAGATGTGAATTAAATAGACATATCGGGAGATGTAGGTGAAATGAAGAGTTTTGCACGAATGTTGGGACTAACGTTACTTTTGCACATCTTCGTAAGTCAATCGCTTTTGGCCATTGAAGGAGAGCGTCCTGAAAAAACTGCTTTACAAAATGCAAGAGGGACTGTCATAGAGACGGTTTATGCAAATCAGAACGTTGTAGGAGGACAAAATTGGTATGCAAACAATGTACAAGTGGATGGGAACGCAGGATCGGCAATACTTACTCTTTTTCGGACGGATGCGAGCGTTATACAGGCGGTGTATTACAAGACGGTAGATGGAACGGCCACCGCACCTTCGGATTATTATTCTAGTACCGGCAAAGTTATTTTCAATTCAGGAGAATGGGAGAAGAAGGTTGCAATTCCGATCATGAGCTATGGGGAGACCGAAACGGACAAGCAGTTCTGGGTCGAGCTGTCCGACTCTCTTGAAGATGTTTCCGGTTCTGCACTCCGCGTTTCAGTTATAATTATGGGATACTCCCCGGACAAGATTCGAATATACCTGAAAAAGGTGGATAACGAAAATTACGATGTATTTGTAAACGTCAGAAATCGTAAAGGTATGCCGGTCGCAAACCAAACGGTGATATTTACCTCAACGATTGGAACAATAACGCCAAGTGCGGTAACAGATGATTTTGGGGAGGCTAGCGTCAGATTGTTCAGCAATACATCCGGATCAGGGACTTTATTAGCAAGGCTATCTTCCGGAATTTCAACTAAAACTTCCATATTCTTCGACATAAATCCAATCAGCATCGATACCGGGTCAGCGGATTCGGAAACGAAATTAATGTACATCCGATAGCAATATCTGCAGTCCCCGTTATGTTCATTCCGTTCGTATTCTTATTATGAGGGTTATTTGCTTCTCTTAAAAGAGGGGGCATCGTTCATGGAAAAGAAATGGATAGACGAGATGTTCTTGCTGCGCAGTATCGCATGTTTATGCCTAGTTTTCCGTAATAGTTTCAATCGAACCTTTCCGGAATCGAGCTTGCTCGGCAATTTTTTAGAACTTATGCTTACGTTTGGGACCCCGGCCTTCATTTTCATTTCTGAAATGATTTTGGCTCACTCTTCTCGGGATCGGGCGGATAGTCATTTTTGGACCAAAAGAATTCAATATATTTTGGCCCCTTATTTTTTATTCGGGGCCCTTTATGCATTAATGAAATCAGCCCAGATTTGGGTCGAAAGTAAGGAAGTGTCACTCGGGACGCTGGTGTCGTTTTTGTGGAGACATTGGCTGCTCGGGGACTATCATGGCTATTTTATTCTGATCGTATTTCAGTTCTATGCCCTGCATAAGTATATGACCAGATTGGACCGCGCTTATTCGCCCATATCGATTCTAACCGTTTCCATGATTATTAACATGGTTTATCTCGGCTTTTTCAATTTTGTTCCGTCCCCGGACTCTGCCGTACTTCATTACGTGTGGAGTAAATTTTACTGGATTCCGTTTCCCGGGTGGGCATTCTATTTTGTTTTGGCTTACTATTGCGGGAGTCGTTATGAACAATTCAAGACATTGATCGCCAAGCATGGTCGATGGAGTTGGGCGGCTGTAACGGTCTCGGGGCTTTTATGCTTTATCATGCTCCATCAGGAATGGATACGAAGCGTTTCATCTAAACGCGTCGATATGGTTATTTTTACGGTCAGCGTCATTTTTTTAGTTTGTTATATCATGGTGCGGGTAGGTAAAATCTCTCCGGTTTTTATAAGTATTAGCCGGTATTCGTTCGGTATTTACTTACTGCATCCTATGTTTTTGGCTGTAATGTTTGTACCGCTGCAGATGTTTCCCTCCTTCCGTTCCAATTGGTTTACTTTGGCGGTCTTGTTCGCGGGGAGTATAGGCTGTTCCGTAGTCACGACTTATATCCTCAATAAAACGAAGTGGGGACCATACATTGTAGGTAAAATCGGAACGCACGATGTCAACCGAAAAAGACCAGCTTCGACATCCCTTGCAAAAAAGATTGGTGTTAGTTAAAAGTCGTTGTTTATTTCCATCTGCATTGATACGTTATGTAACTTTTTATTAAATATTCCTCTTGTTATGATTCGTTTTGTATCGTAGTATTAGTATATACAAATATTGTTTCATAAAGATGGAGTGATGCTACCGGTGGCAGGTTTGCAAGTAAAAGTAGATATTATTAAAATTCTAAACCAACTTGCAGTAAATTCCTCCAAAAAGTCGAGTATTATCGCCTCTATAAGCTTGCAAGAAAGCAAGCAAGTAGAGCGTCCATCCGAGAAGGAGCAATAATTGCCGTACATAATCAAAAGCCCCGAGAGGAGAGATGAACTCGGGGCCTTCTTGCCTATTATCACCCGAACAGCTTCCGCAAATTTTCCCCGTAAGGCGCCGTAACGACGCCCTTCTCCGTAATAATCGCCGTTACATATTCATTCGGCGTCACGTCGAATGCGGGATTGAACACCTTCACTCCGGCCGGCGCGGTTCGTTTGCCGAAGCCTTGTGTAATTTCGTGTTCGTCCCGTTCCTCAATCGGAATTTCCGCGCCCGTAGGCGTATTCAGATCGATGGTGGACATCGGGCACGCGACATAGAACGGAATGCCGTGCGCCTTGGCCAGTACGGCGACGCCGTACGTGCCGATTTTGTTGGCGACGTCTCCGTTGGCGGCGACCCGGTCCGTCCCGACGATGACGGCCTGCACCCAGCCTTTGGACATGACCATCCCGGCCATATTGTCGCAGATGAGCGTCACGTCGATGCCGGCCTGCTGCAGCTCGAACGCGGTCAGGCGCGAGCCCTGCAGGACGGGGCGCGTTTCGTCGGCGAACACTTTGACGTTCCAGCCCCGTTCCTTGGCGAGATAAAGCGGCGCGAGCGCCGTACCGTATTTCGCCGTGGCGAGGCCGCCCGCGTTGCAGTGCGTCAGCACGCCGATGCCGTCGCTCAGCAGCGTCAGCGCGTGCTCGCCGATCCGCCGGCACGTCTCCTCGTCCTCGGCGCGGATGAGCTCCGCTTCGGCCAGCATGGCCGCCTTGATCGCCCCGGCGTCCGCTTGCTCGTCCGCAAGCCGCGCGGCTTGCGCCTTCATCCGGTCGAGCGCCCAAAACAGGTTTACCGCCGTCGGCCGCGACGTGGCCAAATAGTCGGCCTGCCGGTTGACTTCGGCGAGCACTTGTCCGGCATCGCCGGCCGTATGGCGCACGCCGAGGTATACGCCGTAAGCGGCCGCGATGCCGATGGCCGGGGCGCCCCGCACCTTCAAATGGCGGATCGCCTCCCAGACGTCTTCCGCCGTCGTCAGCTGCAGGTAGACGATCTCCTCGGGCAGCAGCCGCTGATCCAGCAAGTCCAGACGCGTACCGGCCCAGACGACCGATGGCAAAGGCTCGTTTGCGGAACCGATCCGGCTTTCCGGCGAAGTCGTGTTGTTCATATCGTTGGCATCCCCTTCCCGAAGCCGTTATTCCGCCGCCGCCCGGCGGGCGATGTCGATCAGTTCCCCGATCGAAGCGGCATTCCGGTGATGTCTGATCAGCGCTTTGCCTATGCGGAGCGCAAGGCGCTGCGCGCGTTGTTTTGCCGCCGCGTCCGGAATCGTGTCGATGTCGGCGACGTGCGCGAGGCCGATGACGCGGCGCACCATTTTGCAGCCGGCATAGCCGAACGTATCGCGCAGCAGCCCCTCCACGTACAGATTCTGGAAGCCCGGCGTCCGGGATAGGCGGTCGACGCACGCCTCGTCCCAGAGGGTGCGGAACTGCCGCTCGAACGTCGTCCAAACGTCGTTTGCCGTCTGCAGCAAATAGTCGCGGTAGCCGGAACGGCTCGCTTCGTCCGGACTCCAGCCCTCCTGGCCGGCGAAATTCAGCAGCAGGTTGGCGAGCACGGCCCCGATATCGAAGCCCATCGGACCGTAGTAGGCGAATTCGGGATCGATCACCTTCGTCGACGTCTCGGTGACGAAAATGCTGCCCGTATGCAGATCGCCGTGCAGCAGCGCCTGGGCGTTCGTCAGGAAGCCGTGGCGCAGTCTCGCCACTTCCAGATGCAGCTCCCGATCGTTCCAGATCGATTCGACTTCATCGCGGATGGCGGCGTCGAAATTGTTCGTATCGGCATCCGTGTACGGATGATCGAAAATCAAGTCCTCGGTTATTTTGCACAAGTCCGGGTTAATGAATGTTTCGAGACGCCGCTTCTTCTCTTGCTGGTTCATGCCGAGATCGGACGTAAAAAACAGCGTGCGCGCCAGGAACCGGCCGATATGGCCGGCGAATTGCGGATAGACGCGGCGCTCGATCAGCCCTTTGCGCATAATGAGATGATCGCTCAAATCTTCCATGACGGTCAGCGCGAGATCGGCGTCGTACCGGTAGACGCGCGGGACGAGATCGGGGCAAAGCTCGCCCTCGATCCGCAGCGCCTCGCTCTCGATGCGGGAGCGGTCCAGCGACAGCGGCCACGATTCGCCGACCACCTTCGCGTAAGGGAGCGCTTGCTTCAAAATGATGCTGGCCTTGGAGGCCGGGTCGGTAAGGTGAAAGACGAGATTCAAATTGCCGTCGCCGATTTCGCGGGACGTCAGGGCGGCGTCCGCCGGGAACAGGCCCGGTATCGATTTGGCGTATTCGATTGCTTCCGCTTCGGTCAGCGGATGATATTGCGTCATAACGCACCTCCGTCGATTGGTCGAAATTGCTGCTTTTATAAAGGTAATGATAAATCCCGGGGGTCCCCGCCACGACGGGGTTTCGTGAGACCATACCAGTAGTATAAGCGATAAGGGCGGTTGGGGAAATACCCAGTTTTACAACCGGGATAGTTGTTTTTGAAAATAGCGCAGCGGTTCACATAATGATTGGCGTCTTAAGCCAAAATAAGTCGTACATGCGTTTCAAAGCCGGCGTCAACGGGTAATGAAACGTACCCGCGAACAAGTTCATGTCACGAAACGGAGGAATCGCTTATGGCAACCGCAATCGCAACCGATACGAAAACGGTCGTGGAATCGATCAACAAGCAGCTCGCCAACTGGGGCGTGCTTTACGTCAAAATCCACAACTTCCATTGGTTCGTCAAAGGCAAGCAGTTTTTTACGCTGCATGAAAAATTCGAAGCGCTGTACAACGAGGCGGACAAATGGATCGACGAGCTCGCCGAGCGCGTGCTGGCGATCAAAGGGAAGCCGGTCGCCACGATGAAGGAGATGCTTGCGCAGGCGTCCGTCCAGGAGGCGTCCGGCGGCGAAAGCGCCGACCAAATGGTCGTGGCGATCGTGAAAGATTTTCAGACGATGCTCGGCGAAATTCGCGGCGCGATCATGCAGGCGGAGCAGGCGGGCGACCACGGCTCGGCCGACATGCTGACGGGCATGCAGAAATCGCTCGAGAAGCACGTCTGGATGCTCGAATCGCTGCAAGGCTGACCGGCGTTCGTTTGCAAAAGGAACGGTTTTGCGCCCCATGTCCGGGGCGCTTTCCTTTTGCCTTCATGCGAACGCTCGTTACCGCCGGAATCGGCATGCCGGAAGGCGGTTCGGCGCGGCGCGGCTTTCGGTTTGCTTTGCTTTCCCCGCAAATCGTATAATGGAAGTATTGTGCAGGAAGGGAGAGTGGAAGCCGGTGGACAACGGGCCGATTGCATTGAAGGAATGGGCGGTGGCGGTCAAGGCACTCCTTGAAGGACGTCAGATCGTGGCGCTCCGCAAAGGCGGCATCGCGGAAGAGACGAAGGAGTTCCGGCTGGAAAGCCCGTCGTTTTGGCTGTACCCGACATTCGAGCATCAACGGCGGGAGCTGCTCAAGGACGAAGCGCAGCCGACGCTCGCGGAAACGCTCCGGGGATGGAGTCCGGAAGCGGAAACGGTCGAGATCGCCTGCTTCGCCGAGGTGACCGCCGATATCGAGGTTACGAGCCAGGAGCGGCTGGACCGCATACGCGATTTCCATATTTGGACGGACCGTTTCGCGGAGGAACGGCTGAGATGGAAACGGCTGAAGCCGCTGCACGTCTTGCTGCTGCGCATATACAAGCTGGAGGAGCCGGTGCGCGTTCCGATACGGCCTTCCTATTCGGGCTGCACGTCATGGATTCGAATCGAAGGGGAGTTCGCTCCGGGCGCCAAGAAGCCGGTGTTGGACGACGCGGCGTTTGGCGGAATTTCCCAGGAAATCGAACGGCTGCTTGCCGATTAACGCCGAACCGGTTCGGCGCCGAAGCGGCGCTGCGGCTACTTTTTAAACAAAAAAGTTTAAAATATGTCGAAACCCCCTTTATTGATTTTGGTGCAGCGTTTATAATATTATTAAATATTGAGAATCACTGAGAATCATTTTGTACGGATTTCAATTTCCAATTGAACATCAGGTTGGAATGATTCTATATAGCCGCAAGTTTGCGTCCGCGCAGCTGTGTCCGCAGCGCGATGGACGATAAGCCGCATCCGGCGGCAGCAAAAAAGTACAAAGTCGGAGGGAAGCATACATGTCTAACGCACCAACTTTCATTATCGACGGTTTGAAGGCGTCGATCGAAGACAAAGAAATTTTGAAAGGGATCAACCTGAGCATGAAAGGCGGCGAGGTGCACGCGATCATGGGACCGAACGGTACCGGCAAAAGCACGCTCGCATCCGCTTTGATGGGACATCCGAAATACGAAGTGACCGGCGGCTCCGTTACGCTCGACGGCGAAGACGTGCTGGAGATGGGCGTCGACGAGCGCGCGCGCGCCGGCATGTTCCTCGCGATGCAATATCCGAGCGAAATTCCCGGCGTAACGAACGCCGACTTCCTGCGCAGCGCCATTAACGCCCGCCGCGAGGAAGGCAACGAAATTTCGCTGATCAAGTTCATCCGCCAAATGGAAAAGAAGATGAAGGAGCTCGAAATGAATCCGGAGTTCGCCCATCGTTATTTGAACGAAGGCTTTTCCGGCGGGGAGAAGAAGCGGAACGAAATTTTGCAAATGATGCTGCTTGAGCCGAAAATCGTCATTTTGGACGAAATCGACTCCGGTCTCGACATCGACGCGCTCAAAATCGTCGCCGCGGGCGTCAACGCGATGCGCAGCGAAGATCGCGGTTTCTTGATCATTACCCACTACCAGCGTTTGCTCGACTACATCAAGCCGGACTACGTCCACGTCATGATGCAGGGCCGCATCGTGAAATCGGGCGGACCGGAGCTGGCGGAGAAGCTCGAAGCGGAAGGCTACGATTGGATCAAGGAAGAGCTTGGCATCGTAGACGAAACGGTCGGACAACTTTAATTCAAAAACAGGGGCTTTCCGAAAAGGGTGCGGAAATAAGCTTCGCAGCGAAAACGCCGCTTTTCAAGAGCCCGATATGGAGGAATCGACATGACTCAAACCGTTCTTCCAATCGACCGCAATTCCGTAGCTGACTTGTCCAAAAGCCGGAACGAGCCTTCGTGGTTGACCGATCTCCGCTTGAAAGCTTTGGAATTGGCAGGATCGTTGGAGCTGCCGAAATTGGAAAAAACGAGAATCGACCGTTGGCATCTCGATGCTTACGGATCGTATAAAACGCCGGCCCCGCTGCAAAGCCTGGAGCAGCTGCCGGAAGCGGTCAAGACGCTGATCGGCGAATCGGCGGACAACGTCGTCGTGCACCGCAATTCGGGCGCGGTATGGAAGCAATTGACGAGCGAGCTGGCCGGCAAAGGGGTCGTCTTTACCGATTTGGAGACGGCGGCCAAGGAGCACGGCGATCTCGTGCAAAAGTATTTCATGAGCGTCGTGAAGCCGGAGGAAAACAGCGTAACCGCGCTCCACGCGGCGATCTGGAACGGCGGGGTATTCCTGTACGTGCCGAAAAACGTCCAGGTCGAAGTGCCGCTGCAGGCGCTCTTCTTCTCGGACGACGCCGACGCGACGTTCGCGCCGCACGTGCTGATCGTCGCCGAAGCGAACAGCTCGGTCACGTACGTCGACAACTATTTCTCCGAGGACGGCAAGGAGTTCGTCCATAACGGAATCGTGGAAGTGATCGCGAAGCCGGGAGCGAAGGTGCAGTTCGCCACCGTGCAAAATTTGGGCAAAGGGTCGACGGGCCTCATGTACCGCCGCGCGATCGTCGATAACGACGCCCGCGTCGAATGGATCGTCGGCGAGCTGAACAGCGGCAACGCGATGGCCGACACCGCGACGCTGCTGCAGGGCAACGGCTCGAGCTCGGACGCGAAGGTCATTTCGGTCGGCAACGGCGACCAGAAGGTGAACCTGACGACGCGCGCGACCCATTTCGGCAAAAGCACGCCGAGCGACATGATTACGCGCGCGGTCATGATGGACGAAGCGACGGCCATCATCAACGGCATTACGAAAATCGAGAAGCGGGCGACGGGCGCGAACGGCCAGCAAACCGAACGCGTGCTCATGCTGAGCCCGAAAGCGCGCGGCGACGCGAACCCGATTCTGCTCATCGACGAGGACGACGTCAAAGCCGGACACGCGGCCAGCGTCGGCCAAGTGAACCCCGAGCATATGTATTACTTGATGTCGCGCGGCATTACGAGGGCGGAAGCGCACAAGCTGGTCGTGTACGGATTTTTGGCGCCGGTCATTAACGAGGTGCCGATCGAAAACGTGCAGAAGCAGCTGCAATCGCTCGTCGAAAGGAAGCTCGGACAATGAGCAGCCTCGGAGCCGAAATTCGCAACCAGTTTCCGATTCTTCATCAGGAAGTAAACGGTCATCCGCTCGTTTATTTGGATAGCGGCGCGAGCTCCCAGAAACCGGTCGCCGTCATCGAGGCGATCAAGCGGTATTACGAGAACGATCACGCGAACGTGCACCGCGGCGTGCATACGCTCGGCTCGCGGGCGACCGACGCGTACGAGGAGGCGCGCGACAAAGTCGCCGCTTTCCTGAACGCGAGACGCCGCGAAGAAATCATCTTTACGCGGGGAACGACGACGGCGATCAACCTGGTCGCCTCCAGCTACGCCCGGTCCGTCTGCCGGGAAGGCGACGAAATCGTCATTACCCCGATGGAGCACCACAGCAATCTCATTCCGTGGCAGCAAGTCGCCAAGGCGACCGGCGCCGCGCTGAAATATATTCCGCTGCAGCCGGACGGCACGATTTCGCTGCAGGACGCGGAAATCGCGATTACGGACCGGACGAAAATGGTCGCGATCACGTACGTGTCGAACGTGCTCGGCGTGACGAACCCGATCAAGGAAATCGCCGCCGTCGCCCACCGGCACGGCGCGAAGCTGCTTGTGGACGGGGCGCAGAGCACGCCGCACGTCAAGGTCGACGTGCAGGCGCTGGACTGCGACTTCTATGCATTTTCCGGCCACAAAATGTGCGGTCCGACCGGAATCGGGGCACTCTATGGAAAGTTCGAGCTGCTCGAGAAAATGGATCCGATCGAGTTCGGCGGCGAAATGATCGACCGCGTCGACTTGTTCGAGTCCACGTTCAAAGAGCCGCCGGAGCGGTTCGAAGGCGGTACGCCGATTATCGCGGGCGCGGTCGGACTCGGAGCGGCGATCGACTTTTTGACGGAAATCGGCATGGACCGCATTCACGCCCATGACGTTCATCTCGCCAAAATCGCCTACGAGCAGCTTTCGGACATCGAGGGGCTGACGATTTACGGTCCTCGCGACAACCGTACCGGCATCGTTACGTTCAACCTGAAGGACATTCACGCACACGACGTCGCGACCGTCATCGATCAGGAAGGCGTCGCCATCCGGGCGGGCCATCACTGCTGCCAGCCGCTCATGAAATGGCTGAACGTGAACGCGACGGCGCGCGCCAGCTTTTACCTGTACAACACCGAAGACGACGTGGCGAAGCTCGCAGCCGCGCTTCGCAATGCGCAGCGTTTTTTTGAAAGCATCGGGTAAGCTTTATCCAATTCCACGACGAAACGGGGAGGGAAACGATCATGGCTAAGCAAATGCCGGAAATGGAAGAGTACAAGTACGGATTTCGCGACGAGCACCAGGCCGTGTTCCGTTCGGAAAAAGGGCTGACGAAAGAAATCGTCACGGAAATTTCGCGAATGAAAAACGAGCCGCAATGGATGCTCGACTTTCGTCTGAAATCGCTCGACCAATTCAATAAAATGGCGCTTCCGCGCTGGGGCGGCAATCTGGACGACCTCGATTTCAACGACATCACGTACTACGTCAAGCCTTCGGAGAAGCAGGGCAAGACGTGGGAGGAAGTGCCGCAGGAAATCAAAAACACGTTCGACAAGCTCGGCATTCCGGAAGCGGAGCAAAAGTTTTTGGCGGGCGTTTCGGCGCAGTACGAATCCGAAGTCGTCTACCACAGCATGCAGGAAGATTTGGAGAAGCAGGGCGTCATTTTCACCGATACGGACACGGCGCTCCGCGAGCATCCGGACATTTTCAAGGAATATTTCGGCACCGTCGTACCGATCGCGGACAACAAGTTCGCGGCGCTCAACAGCGCGGTTTGGTCGGGCGGCAGCTTCATCTACGTCCCGAAGGGCGTGAAGTGCGAAATTCCGCTGCAGGCTTACTTCCGGATCAACTCGGAAAACATGGGCCAATTCGAGCGCACGCTCATTATCGCCGACGAGGACAGCTTCGTCCATTACGTCGAAGGCTGCACGGCGCCGATCTACAGCACGAACTCGCTGCATAGCGCCGTCGTCGAAATCATCTGCAAGAAAAACGCGCGCGTCCGCTACACGACGATCCAAAACTGGGCGCCGAACATTTACAACCTCGTCACGAAGCGGGCGGTCGCCGAAGAAAACGCGACGATGGAATGGGTCGACGGTAACATCGGCTCCAAGCTGACGATGAAATATCCGGCCGTCATTTTGAAAGGCCGCGGCGCGAAAGGGATGGTGCTTTCGATCGCGGTCGCCGGCAAAGGCCAGCATCAGGACGCGGGCGCGAAAATGATCCACCTTGCGCCGGAAACGACATCGACGATCGTTTCGAAATCGATCAGCAAGCACGGCGGCAAAGTGACGTACCGCGGTCTCGCTTCGTTCGGCCGCAACTCGGAAGGTTCGAAGGCGAACATCAAGTGCGATACGCTCATTCTCGACAACGAATCGACGTCGGACACGATTCCGTACAACGAAATCATGAACGACAACATTACGCTCGAGCACGAAGCGACCGTGTCGAAGGTGTCCGAGGATCAGCTGTTCTACTTGATGAGCCGCGGCCTCAGCGAAGCGGAAGCGACGCAAATGATCGTCATGGGCTTCATCGAGCCGTTCACGAAAGAGCTGCCGATGGAATACGCGGTCGAGATGAACCGTTTGATCAAGATGGAAATGGAAGGCAGCATCGGGTAAGGAAAGGCTTGCGGAATGCAGGTACGGGTCCGCACCTCATCGGCACGCTTCCGGCCCCGGCCGCTCGAATCGAAATAATAGAAGGGTCGACCCAATAAAATGGGTGGACCCTTCTCTCATGAGAGCCGATTTCAGATCTCGGTTTTTCGGCAAGTTTATCGATCGCGTCCAGTCAGTTGTTGTCCATCCGTTTCGCTTGTTCTTTCTCGATTTTGTTAGTAAGCAAATGTTCGACGATCGCCGCGTTTGAAACAACGGTTTGCTTTCGGTTCGCTTTCTTTTTCAAAAGGTTATCACCGCCTGAGCCGCTCGATTCGAAACTGCGGTTGCGAATTTAAGGTTCATCGATATAAGTATTTTTGTCCGCCGTCGGTTCCATGAAATAACGCCCCGGCTCTTCCACATTCGTAATATCGTTTTCGGCTGCGATTTCGCCGATCGTTTTGATTTCTTTCCGAGGTTCGGAACGGCCTTTCTTCAGCGGGTCGCGGTTGTTGTCCAAATCTTCACCTCCCGAAGCTTAGCATGCCGGCGACGGCGCGAAACTATTCGCCAATCGTAAAACCCCGCTTGGCCGTTGGTTCGGACGGGCGGGGTGTTTTTGTCAGCTTATAATGAATTCGACGATAATCGGGTTGCCGGCGTCCAGAACGTCTCCTCCGGGGATCGTAATGGCGGTAGTCGTGACGGACGAGGTGTCGGCCGTCTGAAGAATTCCGTTGATATACAGGTTATAGTACGAATACAGTGCGGGAAACGCCGTTGCGGCTGCGCCGGTATCCGCCGTAAAGGCCGTAGCGGCAATGGCGAAGGTGGCCCCGGTTCCCGTTCCGGCACCGGCCGTAGACGAAAACCGTCTTGCATTGGAGTATGGGGTTACGATCGGCATCGGTTTCGCACCTCCTTTCTATTCTAGTAAATGTAAAGGAAGCCTGCCAGGGAAGGGCGATTCTATAAGGGAAAGTCGCCATTTTTTGAAGCATTGCTAGATTCCGCCGGTACCCTGATTTTACTAGCGAAGCCCGGGTTGACCGAACGCATAAATCGAAACGCGGTATCCCAACCTACAAATGGCATGAATCCTTTTTAGGAGGGAATCGATTCGATGAACAAATCGGCGCGAATTTGGGCCATTTCGCTTTTGGCGGCTTCCCTTGCCGTTACAAGCGGCTGCGGAGGGGCAGGCGGAGGGCTGTTTCGCCAATCGCGGCAGTCCGCTCCCGGCGACGACACGACGACGCGTTCCGGCGCTCCGCATCCGGGCGCTTTATCCGGCTCGGGCCCCGAGCTGCTGAATGCGGACGAGGGACGCATTCCGATCGTTACGTTGGACGGAAAGCCGTACATTTCGGGGCCGAAGCTGGCTGAGCTGCTCGAATTCCAAACCGCCTGGGACGCTGCGGCCGGCAAGCTGAGCATGGGCGACACCGATGCGGTGATGGAGCTTACGGGAGGAAGCGCTCAAGCGGTCAAAGAAGGAGATGCGGTGACCCTGCCGGACGCTCCGAAAGTGGCGGAAGGCATTTTGTATATTCCCGTAGCCGTTTTGCCCGACCTGTTTCACGACGATATCCGCTACGAGCAGCGGAGCGGCGAATTGGCGCTTCTCCCCGGCCCGGAGGCGGCCGATCGCCCGCTAATGGACGAGCCCGCCGATCCGGAAACGAGCGCGGACGAGCTCAGCTTCGCCGACGACCCGAACGATCCGTTCAAGGCGGCCGATACGCCCGCTTCGCTCCTGATCGCGGACGGCGGAGGCGCCGGTCCGGATTCGCCGTACGGCGGCTATGCGGATGCGATTCCCGCGCTCAAGCAGATCGACATGAACAAAGTCATTTCGACCGCCCAGCGCTATATCGGCGTGAAATACGTATTCGGCGCCGAACCGTACCCGCAGTCGGGCGTGTTCGATTGCTCGACGTTTTCGCAGTACGTATACGGCAAGTTCGGGATTACGCTGCCGCGCACCGCGCGCGCGCAAGCCCGCCAGGGCACGTCGGTCAGCCGGAAAATGCTGCGAAAGGGCGACCTGATGTTTTTTTACGTGCCGGGCCGGTTCAAGTCGAACAAAACCGTCGGACATGTGGGAATTTACATGGGGGGCGGGAACATGATCCATGCGTCGACGAAGCCGCAAAACGGCGTGCAAATTACGAGCATCAACAAGCCGTTTTGGAAAAAAACGTTTCTCGCCGCCAAACGCGTCGGCCCGTAAATCGTACGAAAAAAAGCCGGGGGATCGCTCCCCGGCTTGACTACTTTATATCGGACTCAACGGATTCCACGGTCCGGTTTGCGGCCCTTTCCATTCGGAGCCGTCCTCCCACACTTCCTTTTTCCAAATCGGAACGATCTGCTTCAACCGTTCGATCGCATACCGGCTCGCCTCGTAGCCGTCGGCGCGATGCGGGGTCGAGACGGCGATGACGACGCTCGTTTCGCCGACGGGCACCGGTCCGATCCGGTGCGAGATCGCGCACTTGGCGCCGGGCCAGCGCTCGCCGATTTCCGCGGCGATTTGCTCCATCGTTTTGAGCGCCATCGGCTCGTACGCTTCGTATTCGAGCAGGACGGTGCGCTTGCCGAACGTCGTCCGGCGCGTCGTGCCGACGAAGACGACGGCGGCTCCATGCTCGTCGTCGGCGACTTTGGCGCACGTTCGTTCGACGGACAGCGGTTCCGTCGTCAGGAGATGGAGCGCCGGCGCCGCATCGCCCGGCGCGCCTTGTCCGCCGGACACGGGCGGAATGAGGGCAATTTCGTCGCCGGCCGCGAGCGTCTCGCCGTCGCCGGCGTACGTTTGGTTTTTGGCGAGAAACGAAGCCCGGATCAGCGGGGCGGCCTCCGGATACGACCGGGCGAGCTCCGCTTTCAGCTCCGCGCCCGTCACCGCGTCGCCGTCGATCGTCACGGTCAAGGAAGAAGCGCCGAGCTTGTCCGACAAGCCGGCGAACAACCGAATCGTAAGCTGCACGGAACATGACACCTCCGAACCGTTTTGCACGTCTACAGTAGTGTATCATGTTCTTGGCATGTCCGGCAAAAAAAAGCATACAATGGGAGGATCGGGGGACGTGCAGGAAAAAGGGCGGCGGAAATCGAATACACGTTTGGATGGAACATGCGCTGGGGGCGATCGACGTAGCATGGACGAACGAAAACTGGTCCTTCTTCATACGAACGATATACATAGTCATTTCGAACGGATGCCCCGCATTGCCGAAGCGCTTCGCCGGCTGCGGACGAAGCACGCCGCCGGCGATCCGCTCGTCATCGATTGCGGCGATCATATGGACCGGATGCGGCCGGAAACGGAAGGGAGCGCCGGCCTGGCCAACATCGCCGTCCTGAACGCGACCGGATACGATCTGGTCGTGCCGGGCAACAACGAAGGGCTGACGATGACGCCGGACATGCTCGCCGCCGCTTATGCGGAGCGGCGCGGCTATTCGGTCGTTTGCGGCAACCTGCTCGAGTCGGCGACCGGGAGGCCCCCCGCCTGGATGGAGCCGTACCGGATCGTGGAGCGCGGCGGCATCCGCGTAGGAGTCATCGGGCTGACCGCGTACTACCCGGATTTTTATTCGCTGCTCGGCTGGACCGTCGCCGAACCGATCGAAACGGCGGCGCGGCTGACGGAGCGGCTGCGTCCGGACGTGGACGTGCTCGTCGTCGTGTCGCATCTGGGCATCAACAACGACAAGGCGATGGCCGAGCGCATCGACGGCATCGATATTATTATCGGCAGCCATACGCATCATTTGCTCGAGCAGCCGCTTCATTACGCCGGGACGTATATCGCGGCGGCCGGCTGCTTCGGCAAATACGTCGGCGAGCTGGAGTTCGCCTACGACGCGGACAGCGGTGCGCTCCGCCTGATCGACGGAGGATGCCGCGATACGGACGGTTTCCCGCCCGATCCCGGGATCGAGGAGCTCATTCGCGCCGAGGAGCGGGCGAGCCGCAGCCGGCTGGAGCGCGCCGCGGCGGTGCTTGACAAGCCGATCGACATTCGCTGGGAAACGGAGTCCGGGCTCGGCAACCTGCTGGCGTCGGGCATTCGCCGCTGGACGAACGCGGAGATCGGCATCGTCAACGCCGGGCAAATTTTGCAAAGCCTCCCGGCCGGAGAGGTGACGCTGTACAAGCTGCTGGAAATTTGTCCGTCGCCGATCAACCCTTGTCTCGTCCGGCTAAGCGGCGAACAAATCCGGCGCGCGCTGGAGGAATCGCTGCTGGACGAATTTACGCGGAAGCCGCTGAAAGGATTCGGCTTTCGCGGCAAAGTGCTCGGGACGCTGTGCTTGTCCGGCGTCCGCGTGGAATATGCGGCGGACGGGGAGCCTTACGGCAAAATTCGCTCCGTTACGGTCAACGGGGAGCCGCTCGATCCGCTTCGGCTGTACGAGGTCGGCACGATCGACATGTTTACGTTCGGCATCGGTTATATGTCGCTCGGGCAGGGGGAGACGGTCGCGTACTATTTGCCGGAGTTTATCCGGGACGTGCTGAGGGCGCAGCTCGGGGACGAGGAGGAAATCCGGCGCAGCGGCGTGCCGCGCTGGTTTTCGATAGGATGACTACTTTCGTTCGGGGGAGGAGCCTATGTTTAGTTTATGGGTTGCGCTCGTAATCGGCATTGTCGAAGGATTGACCGAGTTTTTGCCCGTTTCGTCGACGGGCCATATGATTTTGGTCGGCCATATGATCGGGTTTACGGGCGAGAAGGCGGAAACGTTCGAGGTCGTCATCCAGCTCGGCGCGATATTGGCGGTTGCGGTCATCTATTGGAAACGCGTGCTCCGGCTGTTCGGCTACAACGACCGGGAAGCCCGCGCCAAGCCGCGCCGGATCAATCTGCTGCACATCGCTCTGGCGATCGTTCCCGCCCTCGGACTGGCGTTCGTGCTGCGCGACTATATCAAGCTGCTGTTCATGCCGGAGACGGTCGTCATCGGTCTGGTCGCCGGCGGCATTTTTATGATCATCGGCGAGAAACGGCAGCCTACAGTGACGGTGCGGGATATGGACGACCTGTCGTACCGCCAGGCGCTGTTCGTCGGCATCGCCCAGTGCTTGTCGCTGTGGCCCGGGTTTTCCCGTTCCGGCTCGACGATCGCGGCGGGCATGCTGGCGGGGGCGAGCCGGGCGGCGGCGGCCGATTTCACGTTTTTGATCGCCATTCCGGTCATGTGCGCGGCGACCGGATACGAGCTGCTCAAAAGCATCGGCTCGATGACGGCGGACGACCTCGGATTTTTGGCCGCAGGATTTATCGTCTCGTTCGTCGTCGCGCTGATCGCCGTCGCGACGTTCATCAAGCTCGTCGGCAAGCTGTCGCTGACGTATTTTTCCTACTACCGGTTCGCGCTGGCCGCGGTCGTCCTCGTTTATATGTATACGGCAGGCTTCTAGTCTGCTATCCCCGGATCCGTCAAGCGCGACGAAAGGAGCGCGAGCGGCCGGGGTTTTCTTTTTGCGCCGCTTTCGGGTAAAATGGGAAAGATAAGGAACAGTCAGGTGGGGAAAGACCGAATGAATCCATATGAACGGGCGGTTGCGCTGCAGCCGCTATCGCCGGAATACGACCCGTGGGACCCGATCCGCTCTTTGCGCCGGTACGGGCGCCACGTTTTGACGAGCGTCGAGTTTACGGTCACGAATTTGTGCAACATGCGCTGCGAGCATTGCGCGGTAGGCGACGCGCTGACGATGACCGAAGGCGCGCGCGTGCCGCTTGCGGACGTGCTGAAACGGCTCGACGAGGTCGAGCATCTGGAGACGATCAGCATTACCGGCGGGGAGCCGTCGTACCAGCTGAAGACGGTCAAGGACTATATCGTCCCGCTGCTTAAATATGCGAGAGAACGGGGCGTCCGGACGCAGCTCAATTCGAACGTCACGCTCGATTTGTCCCGCTACGAAATGATGGCGCCTTACTTGGACGTCATGCACATTTCGTTCAATTATACGGGAGCGGACGACTTTCATCGCGTCGGCTTCGTCCACAGCGGCCATCCGGTCGGAAAGGAAACGGCGGCCGCGCTGTACGAGCGGATGATGGAGAACGCGCTGGCGCTCAGCAAGGGCGGCATGTTCGTTTCCGCCGAATCGATGATCAATTTCCGCACCCACGAGAAGATCGCCGACATACACCGGCTCATCGGCGAGATGGGCTGCAGGCGGCACGAGGTGCACCCGATGTACCCGAGCGCCTTCGCCGCCGGCCTGCCGAAGCTGACGCTGGCGGAAATACGCGCGGCGATTCACCGGCTGCTCGACAGCCGCGACCCGGACCTGTGGATGCTGTTCGGCACGCTGCCGTTTTTCGCCTGCAGCTCCGATCCGGCCGATCTGGACGTCGTCCGGCGGCTGAGAAACGAGCCGAACGTGACGGTCCGTAACGACCCGGACGGGCGGAACCGGCTGAACGTCAACCTGTTCAGCGGCGACTTGTTCGTCACCGACTTCGCGGATTTGGCCGCGCTCGGCAACATGGCCGTCGATTCGTTCGACGGCGTATTCGCCAAATGGCTGGACCATCCGCTTAACCGGAAAGTCGACTGCCATTGCGACGCCGCGGCGTGCTGCGGTCCGAACTTGCTGGTCGCCGACGCCTATTACCGCGACGTCGATTTCAAGAAACGAAGCGCGGTCGTATAAAAGCGGCCGAAGCCGCTGCGCGGGCGCCCTGATCGGCGCACAATAGAGAAGAACGATCCATCCAGCCAACTTAGCGAACGAAAAGGGAGGAATTCTTCGCCAGGAGCGAAGTCCGGCGGAACGTCCGCGCCGGTTGCGGGCCGTGCGACCGTCGTCGGTTCGGCTTCGGCTTCGGCTTTCGCCGGGCTCCTAACTCCTCGGCCGGAGAGTGACCATTGGATTACAACTGGACAGAACTGCTGCTGTATATGCTGCTTGTGCTCGTGCTCGTTTTTATGAACGGATTTTTCGTGGCGGCGGAGTTCGCTCTCGTGAAGGTGCGCCATTCGCGGCTGATCCAGCTCGCGAACGAGGGGAGCGGCAAAGCCAAATACGCGCTGAAGGTGACCGGCAAGCTCGACGCCTACTTGTCCGCCACGCAGCTCGGCATTACGCTCGCTTCGCTCGGCCTCGGCTGGGTCGGCGAGCCGGCGATATCGCGTCTTATCGTCGAGCCGATCCTCGCGAAGCTCGGCTTCGCCGAAGCGGTATGGAGCCATACGGTGTCGTTCGTCGTCGCCTTCTGCGTCATCACGTTTCTGCACATCGTGCTGGGCGAGCTCGCCCCGAAATCGCTGGCGATCCAGAAGTCGGAAGGGACGTCGATGTGGCTGTCGGCGCCGCTCATGATGTTTTACAAGCTGTTCATGCCGGCGATCTGGCTGCTGAACGGGGCGGCCAACCGGCTGCTGCGGCTGATCGGCATCGAGCCCGCCTCGGAGCAAGAGGCGCATACGGAAGAGGAAATCCGCATCCTGATGAATCAGAGCGCGAAGAGCGGCATTATCGACAAAGACGAGATGGCGCTGTTCGACAACGTATTCGAGTTCGCCGACCGGCTCGCCCGCGAGGTGATGGTGCCGCGTACGGACATGGACTGCCTGTACACGAACGTATCGTTCGAGGAAAACCTGAAAACGGTATTCGCCTCCAAGCATACGCGCTACCCGGTAGCGAAGGGGGACAAAGACCGCATCGTCGGCTTCGTGCACATTTCGGACCTGCTTACGTGCGAACCGGACAAACAGCCGGATCTGAAAACGTTCATCCGCCCGATCTTGACCGTTCCCGAGTCGATGGAAGTGAGCCACGTGCTGCGGCTGATGAAAAAGAAACGGTCGCAAATCGCCGTCGTCATCGACGAATACGGCGGCACGGCCGGGCTTGTGACGGTCGACGACATCGTGGAGGAAATCGTCGGCGAAATGATGGACGAATTCGACGAAGGGCGGCCGAGCGTCGAAGTGACCGGCGGAATTACGTCCGTCGACGGCCGGATGCTGCTCGAGGATATTAACGACATGCTGCATATCGAAATCGAGGACGACGAGGTCGATTCGATCGGCGGCTGGCTGTTCAAGCAGCTGGAGCTCGAAGACGTTCCGCTGCTCGGCGCCAAGGTGGAATACGGGGGATATGCGTTCGAGGTCGCCGAGGCGGACCGGCTGCGCGTCGTGCGGGTGAACATAACGCCGAGCAGGACCGGGGCGCCCGCGGAGGACGATTCGACCGCGGAATAAAGGGGAGCGGGGGAAACTATGTCCATGAAAACGATCGTCACGATCGTGATCGGCATCGTGTTGTTGTACGGCTTGTTTACGATCGGGATGCCGTTTTTATTGGCGCTCCTGATTGCGATGCTGCTCGAGCCGCTCGTCGTCGCCTTGACGAGGTGGCTTCGCCTGAACCGGATCGCTTCGTCCACGATCGTCTGCACGCTGTTCGCGATCGTGCTGTTCGCCGTCGCGTACATGAGCGGGGCCGGGCTGATCGGGGAATTGATCGATTTCGGCAAAAAAGCGCCGGCATATTTGGAGGAGTTCAACCGGTATTTCAAGGACGCGACCGAGCGGACCGAGCTGTTCTACAGCTCGCTGCCGGCCGACGTCGCCGCGCAGCTTCAGTACGGCCTGGAGCACGGCGTGCAAACGCTGACCAATTCGCTCAGCAGCATTATCGGCGGCGTCACCGGCTATTTCCTGAACGCGGCCAAGGCGGTTCCGACGCTGTTCGTCGCCTTCGTCGTGTTCATGGTCGCGCTGTACTTGACCAGCTTCAGCCTGCCTCTGCTGAAGACGCGGTTTCTCGGCCTGTTCGAAGACAAGTCGCGGGACAAAATATCGAACGTGCTCGGCAATTTGCGCAACTCGATGGTCGGTTTTTTGCGGGCGCAAATCATCCTGAGCGCGCTGACGTACCTCGTGTCGCTCGTCGGTCTGCTCATCCTGCGGGTCGACAATCCGTTCGGGCTCGCGCTGCTCATCATTATCGTCGACGTGCTGCCGATTCTCGGCACCGGCTCGGTCATCGTGCCGTGGGCCGCGTACGTGTTCATCAAGGGCGAAGTGTCGCTCGCGATCGGGCTGCTCGCCTTGTTCATCGTCATAACGATATTCCGGCGCATCGTCGAGCCGAAAATACTCGGCGATTCGATCGGCATCGGCGCGCTGCCGACGCTCGTCGGATTGTACGTCGGCTTTAAGCTGATGGGCGTCGTCGGCTTGTTTCTCGGGCCGATTTTGATGATTTTGTACAAAGAAATGCGCAAGGTCGGCCTGCTCCAGTTCAAAATCAAGCTGGAGTAGCGTTCCTTGCGCAGCGCGGGACCATAAAGGCGATCGATCGGATCTTACCGGACCGGGGAAGCGGGCTTCAAGCTTCTCCGGTCTGTTTTTTGCGGTATTCGGCCGGCGATTCCCCGAACGTTTTTTTGAACACCTTGCTGAAATATTTCTCGTCCTCGTAGCCGGTCATGTGGGCGATCTGCACGATTTTGAGCGCCGGGTTGAGCAGCAGCGTCTTCGCCCGCTCCATCCGGTGCCGCAGCAAAAAATCGCTGATCGTCTCGCCGAACTCCTGCTTGAACCGGCGGGAGACGTATTCGCGGCTCAAATAAAAGTGCGCGGCGACTTCCTGGACGCTGATGTCCCGGTCGAGCCGGCTTTGCAAGTAGCGGGCGATCTCGTAGATCAGGTGGCTTTCCTGCTGCGTCACCTTGACGGCGAGCTCGGCGAGCCGGACCAGGCTGGCGGTCATCTCGTCGCGGAGCCGGTCCAGCGACAGCTCCCCTTGTCCGTTCAGCGGCAGCGGCAGCGTCCCGCCTTCCGGCGGAAGCTGCACGTCCGCTTCGTCCACCGGAAAAAATTCCTTGATCCAGCGCGATTGGAGCACTTGAAATTCATGTCTCCACAAGTCGAGATGGTCCATCGTGACGACGTCTTTTTTCCGCACCTCGGCGATCCAGTCGTCGACCGCCTCGGCGATCTTTTCTTTGCTGGCGCTGCGGATCGCCAGCCTCACCCGCTCCTCGTAATCGCTGAAATGCAGATCGGCCGGAGGGGAATGCTTCTGCGGGTCGAAGACGTGCACCCAGGCGGAGCGTTTCCGCAAGTTGCGCTGCCGCAGCGCCGTTTCCGCCTCCGCATGCGACTGCTTCGCCCCGTGCGGGAAAGGTCGCGCGCTGCCGATCCCGAATTCGACGCGCGTCCCGAACGTCCGGTACAAGCCGTCGTTGATCGCTTCGAGAACCTGTTCCGCGCGCTCCGGCCGGCCCCAATGAAGCAGCGCGATTTGCTGGCTGCCGCTCCAGAAGCGGAAGGCGAAGCCGTCGTCCGGCGCGTTCAGCAGCTCGTTGCAAATGTTGGTCAGACTGAACAGCAGCAGATCGGTATGCGCCGCGAACTTGTCGCGCAGCTTGCCGTGCATCGTATCGGTGGCGAGCAGGCTCGCCCGGCACGGCGCGCCTTCGGTCAGCCGGGGAAACTCCTGGGCGAACGACGCTTTCTCGGCGAAATACGTCGCCGGGTCGGCGATCAGGTTGGTGAGCAGCTTGTCGTAATAGACCGGACGGAGCGAATTGATGCGGATCGACCGCATCTGCGATTCGAGCCGTTCGCGTTCTTCCTCGCTCCAGCTGCGAAGCGCCTTGTTCGTCACGTCCAGCAGCTGCTCAGCGTCGATCGGCTTGAGCAAATAGTCCATTCCGCCGTATTGGACCGTCCCGCGCACGAACTCGAAGTCGTCGTGTCCGCTGATGACGATCGTTTTGCACGCCGGCGCGTTTTCCTTGATCCAGCGCAGCACGGAAATGCCGTCCATGTTCGGCATCATCATGTCGGTGTAGACGATTTGCGGCCGCTCGGCTTCGATCAGCTCGATCGCGGAAGCGCCGTCCGCCGCCTCCAAAATCGTTTCGATGCCGAGGGCGCTCCAATCGAGCAGCAGCTTGATCGCCTCCCGCACATGCTTCTCGTCATCCACGATCAATATTTTCATAGCCCGCCTCTTTTCTTCCTTCCGCCGGTATCGTAATCGTGACGCGGAACCCGTGCGGCTCCGCTTCCTCGACCTCCATGTCCGCTTCGCCGCCGTAAACCAGCTTCAGCCGCGACAGCACGTTCGCCAGGCCGATGCCGCCGCCGTCCGCGTCTTCCGTCTCCGGCTCGAACCCGTTGCCGGCGAGCCGCAGCGCCTGGCGAACGTGCTCCAGCCGGCCGGGCCCCGGACCTCTGCCATTGTCCTCGACGGCGATGACGATCGCGCCGTCGTCCCGGACGCGGCTGCGAATCGCGATCTCGCCGGCTTCCCCGGACGCGGGATCCATGCCGTGCTTGAAGTAGTTTTCGATAAGCGGCTGCAGCGTCATTTTCGGTACTTCGACGTCCATCGTCCTCTCGTCCATGTCGATCGTCAGCGTCAGCTTGTCGCCGAACCGGTTGCGCTGAAGCTCCGCGTAGGAGCGGATATGGTCGATTTCTTTCGACAGAGGCACCGACGTTTCCGCCGTGTTCATGCTGTAGCGCATCATTTTGCCGAGCGACGAAATGAGCTTGTAGACGTTCGGCGCGTTCATCTGCAGCGCCAGCGTTCCGATCGACTGCAGCGCGTTGTACAGGAAATGCGGATGAATTTGCGCCTGCAGCGCCTTCAGCTGGTTCGTCCGGTTCGCCAGCTCGAGCCGGTATTCCTTCAAAATCAAGTTGTTGATATGCTGCATCATCGAGCGGAACCGCGCCGCCAGCACCCCGAATTCGTCGCCCCGCGCCATGTCGATGTCGACGTTCATGTTGCCTTTCTCGATCGCCCCGATATAGCCGATCAGCCGTTTGATCGGCGCCGTGAACAGGAAGGCGACGCCGATCGTCACGCCGATCGACAGCAGCGAGAAGGCGGCGAGCACGAACGTATTGATGCGCGCCACGTCGCGGGCTTGCTTGTAGAGCGCTTCGTCCGGAATGCGCTTGACGATCGTCCAGCGCAAATAGTTCGTCTCGAGCGTATCGTACACCTGCACGCCGCGGAAGCCGCCGCTCTCGCCTCTGCCGACTACGCTGCCCCGGGGCTCCTCGCGGGCGAGCAGGTCGGCCGCCCAGCTTTGCTCCAGCCGCCGTCCCCATTCGCCCGGATCCGGCCCGTATACGACGTAGCCTTCCTTGTCGATGATGTACAGCTGCTCGCTGCTTTTGTCGTACAGCGACTCGGCCATCGTTTGCAGCCCCCGCATGTCGACGTCGACGGACAAAATGCCGAGCTCCGTGGCAAGCGGAACCCGCCGGATGATCCGGTGCATCGTCATGACCGTGGCCGGTTCGATGTACGCCGTCGGCGCGAAGCCGTAGCCGTGGCTGGCGTGCGGAGGCTGTACGGCCACGTCCGCGCCGAACGTTTCCGGGCGAAACGGCTGCGGCTGCGCCGATTCCGGAATGCGCTTGAACAGCGCGTTGATGAGCAAGTACGGCTGCTTCGCCAAATCGAGGTACAAGTACACCTGATAAATGTCCGGCATCACGTTCGACATATGCATCAGGGCGCGGTACGTCTCCTTGTCGCTCATATAGTCGGTCGCTCCGGTCTCGATCACTTCGTTCAGCTTCGCGTCGTTGTACACCGACAAGGTGGCCTGATGAATCGTATCCATGTAATGCCGGATGTTCTCCCGGCCCTGCACGAGCAGCGCGGCCGTCACGTCGATCCGCTCCCTGGCGATCGAGGCTCTCGTGTACCCGTACGTAATCACGATCGACGTCGCCAGCGGCACGATGACGGCGGCCAGCAGGAAAGCGATTAATTTGTTGCGGATGCTCAACTCGCTTTCGCCCGGCGGAAGCCGCCGCAATCGTCGCCCTCGCCCGCCTCGCCGCTTCGGCGCGGCTGCCGGGCGAGGCGTTCGTCCTTTCGTTTTTCCCGGCCCCGGCCCCGGACGTCATCAAGTTCCACCTAATACGTCACGAGGTTCCGTGTTAGCTTCCCTGCAGCCGGTTTACAATAATAGCAACATCGCTATAAAGGGAGGTCGGGTGCAATGAGAAGAGGCAAAACGATTGCCGACTGGTCGCTCGGGGCCGTATTCGTCGGACCGGCCGCGCTCGTGTTCGCGCTGATCGTCCTCGTTCCGTTCGTCATGAGCATTTACTATTCGTTCACGGAATGGAACGGGGTCAGCTCCGACATCAAATGGATCGGCCTCGCCAATTATACAACCATCTTAACCGAAGACAAGGCATTTCTCCACTCCTTCGCCTTTACCGCGCGCTTTACGCTGGCGAGCGTGCTGCTGACGAACGCGCTCGGCTTTTTGCTGGCGCTGCTGCTGACGCAGGCGCTTAAGACGCGCAACGTGCTTCGGACGATTTTCTTCATGCCGAACGTCATCGGCGGCTTGCTGCTCGGCTTCATCTGGCAGTTTATTTTCGTCAAAGGGTTCGGCACGATCGGCGAACTGACGGGCATCGGCTTTTTCAGCCTGCCGTGGCTCGGGGACGAGGCGACCGCGTTTTGGGGGCTCGTCATCGTCAGCGTATGGCAGGGAGCCGGCTATCTGATGATCATCTATATCGCATCGCTGGCGAACGTGCCGAAAGATATCGTCGAGGCGGCGCGCATCGACGGAGCGAACCGGCTGCAGCTGCTCGGACGCATCACGTTTCCGCTCATCATGCCGGCGGTGACGGTCTGCTTGTTCCTGTCGATTTCGTGGGCGTTCAAAATGTTCGACCTGAACATGTCGCTGACGAAGGGCGGCCCGTTCGGCTCGACCGAATCGATCGCGCTCAACATTTACCAGGACGCGTTCCGCAACAACATGCTCGGCCTCGGCTCGGCCAAATCGGTCGTCTTCTTCATCGCCGTCGCGCTCGTGACGATCGTGCAGGTGACCATTACGAAGAAAAGGGAGGTGGAGGCGTGATGGAATCCCGCCCGACGTATTCGGCCCGCACGCTTTCGCTGGAGCTGCTCGCCGTGCTGCTGGCGCTGCTGTTTCTCGCGCCGTTCTACTTCGTCGTCGTCAACTCGGTGAAAAGCTTCGGCGACCTGCTCGTCAACGCGGCCAGCTTGCCGAAATCGCTTCATCTCGAAAATTATTCCCGCGTTTGGGAAATTACGAAGTTTTCTAAAGTATTCGCCAATTCGCTCGTCATTACGATCGCGAGCAACGTCGGACTCGTCTTGATCAGCGCGACGGCCGCCTACCGGATCGTCCGTTTCCCGAGCCGGTTCAACAAGCTGCTGTTTTTCGCCTTCGTCTCGGCGATGGTCATTCCGTTTCAATCGGTCATGATTCCGCTCGTCCGCGTCGCCGACAAGCTGCACCTGATGGACAGCATTCCCGGACTCGTCGTTTGTTATTTCGGCTTCGGGGTATCGCTTAACCTGTTTTTGTACCACGGCTTCGTCAAGTCGATTCCGCGAGAAATCGAAGAATCGGCGGTCGTGGACGGCTGTTCGCCGTTCGGCGTCTTTTGGCGGATCGTGTTCCCGCTGCTGAAGCCGATGACGGTGACGATCGTGCTGCTGAACAGCTTGTGGATTTGGAACGACTTTTTGCTGCCTCTGCTTATTTTGTCCAGTCCCGAGCTTCGTACGATTCCGCTGGCGACTTATTCGTTTTTCGGGCAATATACGAAGCAGTGGGATTTGGCGCTGGCCGGTCTCGTGCTCAGCGTCACGCCGATCGTGCTGTTTTTCCTCGCCATGCAGCGGCATATTATCGAAGGGATCACGGCCGGGTCGGTGAAAGGGTAAGGAGCCGGACAAACCCCGGAGGTTCACAAAATTCCACCTGTTTGTTCATCGGCGTATGTGTCGGACGGAGAAGGATGCGTTTACAATAACGACATGCACAAAATAAATACAGAAAAGGGAGGAACTTTCAATGACGAAACGTTTCGCTTATCTCGGACTCGCCAGCGCGCTGCTGATCGCGATCGTAGCGGCCGGCTGCGGCAAAAAAGAGGAGACTCCCGCGGCGAACGGCGGCAGCGCCGGAGGCGGCGGAGGCAAAAACGTCACGATCAAAATGTTCCAGTTCAAAGTCGAAATCGCCGAGCAGCTGGCGAAGCTCGCGAAAGAATACGAGAAGGAAAATCCCGGCGTGAAAATCCAGATCGACACGGTCGGCGGGGGAGCCGACTACGGCGCGGCGCTGAAAGCGAAATTCAGCTCCGGCGACAAGCCGGACATTTTCAACAACGGCGGCTTTACCGATCTCGATCTGTGGCTCGAGCATCTGGAGGATTTGTCCGACCAGCCTTGGGTGAAAGATCTCGTCGACGCGGCCAAAGAGCCGATGACGAAAAACGGCAAGCTGTACGGCCAGCCGCTGAACCTGGAAGGCTACGGCTTCATTTACAACAAGGAGCTGTTCGCGCAGGCCGGCATTACCGAGCTGCCGAAAACGCTCACCCAGCTTGAGGAAGCGGCCAAGAAGCTGCAGGCGAAAGGCATTACGCCGTTCGTCAACGGCTACGGCGAATGGTGGGTGCTCGGCAACCACTTCGTCAACCTGCCGTTCGCGTATCAATCGAATCCGAACGCGTTCATCGACGGTTTGAACAAAGGCACGTCGAAATTCGCCGGCAACGAAACGTTCAACAACTGGGTGAAGCTGTTCGACCTGCAGCTGAAGTACGGCAACGCCAACCCGCTGCAAACCGACTATAACACGCAGGTGACGACGTTCGCGACCGGCAAGGCGGCGATGACGCAGCAGGGCAACTGGACGCAGGTGCAAATTTCGAAAACGAATCCGAACCTGAAAATCGGCTTCCTGCCGATGCCGATCGGCGACGATGCGGCGGCGAACGACAAGCTGCCGGTCGGCGTGCCGAACAACTGGGTCATCAACAAAAACTCCGCGGTCAAAGACGAAGCGAAAAAGTTTTTGAACTGGATGGTTACGTCCGAAGTCGGCAAAACCTATATGACGAAGGAATTCAAGTTCATCCCGGCGTTCAAAACGATTACGGCCGACGAAGCGACGCTCGGACCGCTCGCCGCCGACATTATGAAATACGTTAAAGACAACAAAACGCTCAGCTGGAACTGGTTCAAATTCCCGGGCGGCGAGGCGTCGAGCAAAAAGTTCGCCGACGCGATGCAGGCGTACGTCGCCAAAAAGATGACGAAGGAGCAAATGTTCGACGATTTCCAAAAAACGTGGGACAGCTTGAAAAAGTAATAGGGAACGCGAAAAACCGCCTCTTGAAAAAAGGGGCGGTTCTTTTTGCGTATTAAACAATGATCCCGCGGCATTCGGATGGCCGGAAATGTTCGAGGGGACGCGTGCAGGTTTGTAAACGGAGACGACGCTAAAGCATGGGGCGAGCAGCGCCTTTCGTTTCTGCGTCCGGCTTTGGAATCGAATACCGAACGAACGGGAAAACCTCCTGTTCATTCGCTCTCCTATAGGCGTCGTGGCGAAATACCGGGAGAAGCTCCCGATAAAATGGCGCCGAATCGGCGAAAAGCGCGGTTTGGACGAGTTTAGCGGGGCGTTTTCCCGTTATTTTGCCCGGAAACGGGAAACGACCGAAAATAGCGGGAGCATTTCCAGTTCGGGTACCGCTTCGGCACACCAAAAGGTTCGTTTGCGCAGAAAAGACGTTCCGTCCCGACCTTCATCGTTTAAGCGCCAAAGCCGGAGCGGGTTTCTGCTGCCGGGGCGGCACCCGGCGATATCGGCTCGTAGACTTGCGCTGTCGTCATCGGGAGTTGGAGCGGTTTTCCCGCTGCCTGCGGCGGGACACGGCGAGAACGGCCTGGATGAACTGCGCTGTCGTCGTCGGAGTTGGAGCGGGGGGGAGCATGGGGCGTCGGCGGAATTGGCCCCAAGAAGTCTAACGGACATGGCGGCCGCTAATGAGCCTCATTTCGGCTTATTTTTTTTGTAACGGACGCAGGCGCAGCTATTTGGCGAAAAACCCCCTGTTGGACGGCGGTTCGGAGCAAATATGTGCAATGGTGTCCGTTACGATTGGAAAACGGCCGATTTTCGCGAAATAAGCGCCGTGGCGTCCGTTACGTTTCGGAAGCCGACTGTTTAGGCTCTCAGGCTTGCTTTTTGGCCGGCGTTCGTCGGCGCGGCGTTTGCCGGTCCCGGCTTCGGCTGCGATCGGCCCCGATAAATTCAAATTCGAAGTCCTCGGGCAGGCATCTGCCATCTTGCCGTTTTTCGCTCCCCTCCGCCCTGCCCAATAAAGTTCGACCGCGCCGGAACAAAAGCGGAAATATGAATAGGCTGTTGTCATACGCTAGAGGAAGAGACGGTTAACCCTGTTAACCAATCGGCCAAGGAGGAGGTTATGGCTTGATGAACCCGCAACTGCGCGTGTACCACCCTTTCGTCGGTCCGTTCGATCCGTGCCCGCCCGTGTTCGAGAAAACGTTCATTGTTCCGCCGAACGTGACGATGCCGTTTCAGGTCCCGAATTTGCCGCAGTTTTCGCCGAGCGAAGCGCTGAAGCTCGGAACGCTGTGGCCGGCTTATTACAGTCCTTACGAAAGCAGGAGATGTTAAGCGATGGACAAAAAACTCGATGCGCGTTATTACGAGCTGCTGCAAAGGCTGCAGGAAACCGATTTTGTGCTCGTCGAGCTGACGCTGTACCTCGACACGCATCCGGACGATTTGCAGGCGATCCAGCAGTTTAACCAGATGGCTCTCGTCCGGCGAAAAATCGCCTGCGAGTACGAGAACGAATACGGTCCGCTGCTGCAGTTCGGCCACAGCTTCAGCCGGTACCCGTGGGATTGGAAAGACGTTCCGTGGCCGTGGCAGGTGTAAGCGGCTGTCCGGCCGCCCTTCGGACGCCGGCGCGTCCGGTACACATAAGCGCAACAAGCGAGCAGCCTAACGGGCCGACGGCGAAAGCCGAAGGCCGGAAGCGGGAGGTACGGCAAACATGTGGATTTATGAAAAAAAACTGCAATATCCGGTACGGGTGAGCAAATGCGACCCGCGGATGGCCAAATTTTTGATGGAGCAGTACGGGGGCGCGGACGGCGAGCTGGCCGCGGCGCTTCGGTATTTGAACCAGCGGTATACGATCCCGGATCGAGTGATCGGTTTGCTTACGGATATCGGGACGGAGGAATTCGCCCATCTCGAGATGATCGCCACGATGGTTTACAAGCTGACGAAGGACGCGTCGCCGGCGCAGCTCGAGGAGGCCGGCTTGGGCGCCCATTTCGCCAACCACGACCATGCGCTGTTCTACAACAACGCCGCCGGCGTGCCGTGGACGGCTACGTACATTCAGGCGAAGGGCGATCCCATCGCCGATCTATACGAGGACATCGCCGCGGAGGAGAAGGCGCGGGCGACGTATCAATGGCTGATCGACATGACCGACGACGTCGACCTGCAGGACGGCTTGAAGTTTTTGCGCGAGCGGGAAATCATTCATTCGCTCCGGTTCCGCGAAGCGGTCGAAATTTTGAAGGAAGCGCGCGACGAACAGAAGGTGTTTTGATGCAGCAGGAACGACGAAAACGGCGTCCGCAATCGGCGGCGCCGTTTTTGCCGTCTCCGTCTTTTGAATCGAAGGCGGCCGTTCCCGCCCATCATTTATAATGTCCTCCGATCATGCCGGCCCGGCGCTGCGCCTGGCCGGATGGAGTGGCGGACGAGGCGCGCATGATCGAGGCGTTGCCGAACCGGCTCTTGATCTCGTCGGTCGCCCGCTCGAGCGCCATTTTTTTCTCGCGGTCCGGAAATACGGTCATCTGGTACGTATCGTCCGGCGTCAAGTCGCTTAAGGTGACGCCAACCTTGCGGACGGGCAGGCCGTTCCAATGCTTGCTGAAAATTTGGCAGGCGACCTCGAATACTTCCTCGGTCAAATTCGTATTGTGCTGCAGCTTCATCTGCCGGTAGAAGCCGGTCGGCCGGTCGAAATCGGCGCCCTGGCAGCCGGCCGATACGACTTGCCCCATCAGCCCTTTGGAACGGCAGCGCTGGCAGACGAGCTCCGACAGCTCCAGCAGCACGACCTTCAGGGCGTCCATCGTCCGGTAATCGAACGGCAATGTCATCATATGTCCGATCCCTTTTTGCTGCGCGTCGAACGTAAGCGGCGAGACCGGCGATTGCTCGTGGCCGTTGGCGATCCGCCATAGGATCTCGGCGTTGATGTCGCTGTTTTTGCCGAAGCTGCGGCCGAGCCGGGCTTTCAGCGTCTCGAGCGGCGTGCGCGCCAGATCGCCGATCGTTTGGATGCCCATCAGATTCAGCCGCGCGTTCATGCGCGAGCCGATCATAAACATGTTTCCGACGGGCAGCCGCCATAGCGTGTCGGCCAGCTCCTCCTTCCGCAGCTCGAATATGCCGGAATCGGTCTTCTTCGCGTAATTGTCGCAGGCCATTTTCGCGAGCACCTTGTTTTCGGAAATCCCGATGCGGGTGCGAATCCTCGTTTCATTCCAAACCTGCTCCTGGATCATTTTCGCGATCTGCCGCGGCTCGCCGAACAGCCGCCCCGAGCCGGTCACGTCAATGAACTGCTCGTCGATGGAATACGGCTCGACCAGGTCGGAAAACCGTTTGTATATTTCGGTAATTTGCAGCGAAACGTCGATGTACAGCTGCATGCGGGGCTTGACGATTTCGAGCTGCGGGCATTTGGCGAGCGACTCGCGGATCGATTCCGCCGTCTTCACGCCGAACGACTTCGCGATCGGGCAAGCTGCGAGAATGATGCCGCTGCGCCGTTCCGGGTCCCCGGCTACGACGACCGGCTTCCGTTCCAGCTCGGGCCGCTGCGCCTTCTCGACGCTCGCATAAAAGCTTTGGCAGTCCGCGAGGAAAACGACACGGCGGTCCCGGGGCCGAATCACAAGCAGCCCGCCTTGATGAGCTCCGTTTCGTATACGCCCAAATAATGATTCATCATGATTTCAACGTCGGCTCGAAGCGTCCCCCAAAGCAGCGTCATTTTGTTCATATAGCCCCGGCACAAATATTCGTAAGTCACGTCGCTGGAAGTTCGTTCTCCGTCGTAAACCTTGATGCCTCGCTTGCGCAGCTCTTTTCGCACGTCGGACAAGTCTTTCATGATTTTCCCGATGACAAGATCGAGCATGGCTACATAGGGCGTAAAGGTTTTGAATACCTGCTCTTTTTCGATTTTATTTTTATCGCGCTCGAAGACATTGAGAACATACGGAAGCACAATGTAGTTAGTGATTAAACGCACTTCTTGCTCTGTAGGCATTTGGGCGATTTTTGCCAATGACCTCGCCGTCCCTTCACTGTTTAATGTGCAATGTTCTCGGATTCGACGGCCCCCGGCCGATCGGACGTTGTCCCGCAAGCGAATGAAACGTTCGCGGATATTCTCGCGCAGCGACGCGGTTTGCCGTTGCTTCGATTCCTGCTTGTTGTCCCGAATTCCCTTTTGGATTCAAGCCGAGCACCTCCGTGATGTATGGGAACATTTGTTCTTATTATACGCGAGCATGCCGTTTTTATTCAATACGAAAAGAGCAGGAAGATCATCCCTGAATCCAGGAGAGCTTTCATAAAACGGGAATTTCTCATTCTAATCCTTAATCAAAGTGCTATGATTTTTACAATAAGGGAGTGTGTATGGCATATTTCAAACAAATACGCTCGCAAAGGAGATCGTTATGCCGGCCTTTCAGCTTGAAGAAGCGACGATTGAAAATATGCAGGACGCGATGGCCTCGGGCGAGGCGACGTCGCGCGGTCTGACGGCGATCTACTTGGAGAGGATCGCGCAATTGGACAAGTCCGGCCCGGCTTTGAACTCGGTGCTGGAGCTGAACCCGGATGCCGTTTTTATCGCGGAACGGCTCGATGCGGAGCGGCGGCAAGGCAAGCTTCGCGGGCCGTTGCACGGCGTTCCGGTTCTGCTGAAGGATAACATCGACACCGCGGACGGCATGCATACAAGCGCCGGCGCCTTGGCGCTGGCCGATTCGTTTGCGCCGGAGGACGCCTTTTTAGTCAAAAAGCTGAGAGCCGCCGGCGCCGTTCTCCTCGGCAAGACCAATATGACGGAGCTGGCCAACTTTATGACGGCCGGCATGCCTAACGGCTACAGCTCGCGGGGCGGGCAAGTGCTCAACCCGTACGGACCGGGCAGGCTGCAGCCCGGCGGTTCCAGCTCCGGCTCGGGCGCCGCCGTGTCGGCCAACCTTTGCGCCGTCTCGGTAGGGACGGAAACATCCGGCTCGATACTGAACCCCGCCAGCCGCAACGGCGTCGTAGGCATCAAACCGACGCTCGGGTTGATCAGCCGCAGCGGCATTATCCCGATCACCTGCACGCAGGATACGGCCGGGCCGATGGCCCGCACCGTACGGGATGCCGCCATCCTGCTGGGCGCGATGGCCGGGGAAGATCCCGCGGACGAGGCTACCCGCAGCTGCGGCGGGCGGGAGTGCGGCGACTACACGAGGTTTCTCGACAAGGACGGGCTGCGCGGAGCCAGAATCGGCATCAACAGAGGGTACGAGGCCGACTTCACGGAAGGCGAAAAACGGCTCGTATCGGAAGCGATCGAGACGATGCGGGAAGCCGGCGCCGTCATCGTCGAGCAGACGAACCTGCCGCACGTCGGCTCGGGCTCGAGCGTGCTGCTGTTCGAGTTCAAATCGGCTCTGAACCGGTATTTGGCCCGTCTGGCGCCGCATGATCCGATTCGGTCGTTAAAGGACATCACCGACTTCAACAACCGGCATCATGAACAAACGTTGAAATACGGGCAAACGCTGCTCCTCCGGGCGCAATACGAAACGTCCGGCACCATGACGGAGCCGGCGTATATCAACGACAGACTGCGGGACTGGCGCCGTTCGCGGGAGGAAGGAATCGACCGGCTGCTTCGCGAGCATCGGCTGGATGCGCTGCTGTGTCCGGGCGTGACGGATGCGGCGGCGGTTTCCGGCTATCCTTCGATTATCGTACCGGCCGGCTGCCGGGAAGACGGAATGCCGTTCGGAGTCGCTTTTACCGGTACGGCCTACAGCGAACCTGCGCTGCTGCGACTCGCCTATGCCTTTGAACAAGCGAGCAAAAGGAGGACACCTCCGACCTGGGGGTGACTCCGAACGATTCAACGGATCGCCATAGCGTCGATGGAAATTGCTTTGTATATGCAAAAAACCATGAAGCATGATACAATAGTAAAGGAAGCTTAACAATAAAGGTGGATTACGTATCGAATGGGAACGCAAGCGGACACCGACAAAATTACCCAATGCGTGAAGGAAATGAACGAGGCGGAGTACGTGATTAATACGCTGCTCCTGCATGAGTTTCGGAACGTCCTGGACGACGAGATTACGACGAAGCAGGCATTGCTGCTGAATATCGTGCAAAAGCGGCAGGCGGCGACCGTTCGCGAAATCGCCGAACAGATGCAAGTATCGTCAAGCGCCATCAGCCAAATTGTCGGCAAGCTGGAGAAATCGGGCTATGTCAGAAGGGACATCAACGTGAACAATCGCCGGGAAATACTCGTTCGCTTGGGTCCGCAGGGCGAGACGTTTTTCGCCAAGCAGGAGGACGTGCAAAAAGCGATTATCGAACGGTTTTATGCCAAGATGGAGTTCGCGGAGCTGCAGCAGATGAGGGATTTGATGCTCAAGCTGAAAGCCGTTGTGGAAGCCGAGCTCGGCGGCGGCTAAATTTTTTTTTTGCGGGATAGGTTAGCCGTCTTAACTTTTAATAAACCTAAAGAATGGAGAGACGCGGATGACGACGAAACGGGAGCATTTTGAAACGATGTTGAACGCCTTGCACGAGAAAGGACAATTTAACGGCGTCCTGTTAGCCGCCGAAAACGGAGAAATTATTGCGGAGCTCGCCTTCGGCAAGGCCGAGCTGCCCGGCGGGCGCAAGCTGACGGTCCGTTCCGTATTCGAGCTCGCTTCCGTATCGAAGCCGTTCACGGCGACGGCCATTCTCGTTTTGGCCCGGCAGGGGAAGCTTGCTTACGACGACGGCATCGAGCGATGGCTGCCGGATTTTCCGTATCCGGGCATTACGATCCGCCATTTGCTTACTCATACGTCGGGCTTGCCGGATTACATGGAATTGTTTATAAACCGTTGGGACAAGCGGCGGATTGCCTGCAACGAGGACGTTGTTCGGCTGTTGACGTCGTATAAGCCCGATCCTCACTTTCCCCCGAACGAGCAGTGGCAGTACAGCAATACGGGGTATGTGCTGCTGGCGGTTATCGTGGAGCGGGCCAGCGGCAAGCCCTTCGCCGAGTTTATGCGCGATTGCGTGTTCGACCCTCTGGGAATGACGGAAACCCGGGTGTACAACCGGCGTTACCGTCCCGAGAAACTGGCGGATTATGCGTTCGGTTATGTATACGACGCGCGATCCGGCGAATTCGTCCTTCCGGACGAACTGGCGGAAACGAGCTATGTGGAATATTTGGACGGCATCCAGGGAGACGGCACCGTCAACTCGAACGTGCGGGACTTGTACCGGTTCGACCGGGCTTTGTACGGAGACAGCCTCGTAAGCCGGCGGATGCTCGAGGAAGCGTTCGCGCCGGTCCGTTTAAATAACGGAGAAACGTTCGATTACGGATTCGGCTGGCTGGTGGAGCAGCGCGCCGGGAAGGGGAAAACAGTCTGCCATCATGGCGGCTGGCCGGGCTACTCGACCTCCTTCATCCGGTATATCGATTGCGATAAAACGCTTATTTGCTTAAGCAATATGGAGCAGGGCTACGATTTTGACCAGGCCGTCGTTGCCGCGGCGGAACGGATTTTGTTCGACGAGCCGTTCGACATCCCGGAGCGCGCTCCGAGGAAGCGGGCTGTCGAGGTCGATCCCGGCGTTTACGCCCGGCATGCGGGCCGTTATCGGTTCGCGGACGGGCCTGGCGTAACAATCGCGGTTGAAGCGGACCGGCTTTATTTGCAAGTCGACGGGCAGGCGAGGCTGGAGCTGCTCGCTTCTTCGGAGAATGCGTACTTTCTCCGTTCGCTGCCTGTCGAGATTACGTTCGTCGCGAAGCCGTCCGGCTCTTCCGGGGCTTTGATTTTAAACCAGGACGGCGCCGAAGAGCGGGCGATAAGGGAATAGAAAAAGCCCTCGCTTCCCGCCTCCCTCGAACATAAACAAGTAGAGAACGACGACGCCCTTTGCGGGGCGTAACGGAGCGAAAGCGCATTCGGGGGAGGGCTGCCGTTTGAAAGTATCCGTAGTGATGGCCGTATACAACGGCGAACGGTATGTGAAGCAGTCGATCGACAGCGTTTTGGCGCAATCGTATCGGGATTTCGAGCTGATCGTCGTCAACGACGGGTCGACGGACCGGACGATGGATATCGTCGGCCGCATGTCGGACCCGAGGCTGAAGGTCGTCTCGCTGCCGCGAAACGGCGGAGCGGCTTCGGCGTTAAATACGGCCGTCCGTCATTCGTCCGGCGACTGGATCGCGATTCACGATGCGGACGACGTCAGCTTGCCCGAACGGCTGGCGGTGCAGGCGGAGTATGCCCGGACCCGCCCGCAGCTGTCGGCCGTTGGCGCGCAAATCGCTTGCTTCGGCGAAGCGGGCGTCTCTCCGCAGCGGCTCCGGGAAACGGAAAAGGCGTTGAATCTGAGCGGACCGACGCTTTTTCGCGACAGATACTCGATCTGCCCGTTGTGCCATGGCACGGCGCTCATTTCCAAGGCGAAGTTTTGGCAGGCCGGCGGATACGACACCGGCTATACAATCACGTACGATTACGATTTATGGCTGAAGCTGTTCCGGCTCGGTCCGATCGAGAAAATCGACCGGGTGCTGTACCGGTATCGCCTTCGCCCGGACTCCCTGTCTCATAACGGGATCCATACGTACGTCGAAAGGCTGCGGTGCTGCGTCCGCAGACTGTGCGAATTCGACTTGCCCCGCCGCGCCGGCGTTCCCGACGTTGTCGTGCTGGGCGAAGAGAAGCATTGCCGGACGATGCGCGCCGCCGTCGCGCCTTATTGCCCGATCCGGGTTCGCTTGTACTGCCATTCGCGGATCGGAGCGATGAAGGAGAAGCTCGTCTCGATGGCGACGTCGGGGGAAATATCCGGCATCCTGCAGCTCGGCCACGGGATGCGGAAAGAACTGACGCTGTATTTCGAGCAGCGGGGGCTCGTCCGAAACAGACAGTTTTTCAATTTATGACAAAAAAAGGGAGGGGTGCGGTCGGAATAATAAGCTTTTCGGAACGTCGAACGGTCAGAAGTCCATTCCATCGGTCCCGGCTCGGCATACTATACGGGGGAAACGCCAAACTCAGCCGCGGTTCGATAGAAAGGGAGGGCGTCCAGTGCAACCGTTACGTTCCGGTTCGAGCGGACCGGCCATCGACATCGTCATTCCTACCGTCCGAAAAGATTTGGACGTATTGCCCTACGTCGTATACGGCGCGAAAAAAAATATCGGGCATCCGATCCAAAATGTGTATATCGTCGCCCCGCACGATCACGCGATCCGGTCGTACTGCCGCAAACACGGCTGCACGTTCGTGGACGAAACGACGATACTGCCGATTACCAAGCGGGAAATCGACTACTCCGTCAACGGGATCGACCGGTCGGGCTGGCTGCTTCAGCAGCTGATCAAGCTGAGCGGCGACGTGCTGTGCGAGCGGGAGCATTATCTCGTGATCGATTCGGACACCGTTTTTATTCGGCCGAACCGTTTCGTGCGCAATGGCAAAACGGTGTTCCATACGTGCGACGAATATCATCTGCCTTATTTTCAGGCGTACGAGAAACTGACCGGCCTGAAGCCGGTATCGGCGAAATCGTTTTGCACCCACTATATGCTTTTCGAGAAATCCAAGGTCGCCGCCCTGAAAAAACATATCGAGGACCGGTGGCGGACCGACTGGCACCAAGCGATTCTCCAGTGCGTCGACCGAACCGATACGTCGGGGTTCGCGGATTACGAGACGTACGGAAATTTCGTCCTGTCGGCTTATCCCGGCCAGACGGAGCTGGCTTATTGGCACAACCGCAGCGTGCGGAGACCGCTTTTGAAGCAGACGTGGCGGAACGTGGAAACGCTTGCCAAAACGTACAACACGCTATCGTTCCACAGCTGGAATGATCGGTGGTGAAGCCCGAAGTCACCATGACGTCGCTCGGGAAAAACGGCCGGTTCGGAAACCAGCTGTTCCAGTACGCCTTTCTGAAAATGTACGCAAGACGGTTCGGGCTGCGCACCCGAACGCCGGTCTGGATCGGACAATCGTTGTTCGGCTTGCCCGACAAGCCTGCGCGAAGCTCGTATCCGGTCGTCTACGAAAACCGGATCCGACGCAAAGAAACGCTGCTGACGTCCGCTTCGCCCCGGTACGTCAACGTCGACTTCTGGGGGTACTTCCAGCTTCATACCCGCTGCTACGCCCCGTATCGGGAGTTTTTCCGGTATTTGTTTACGCCGGTTCCCGCGATCGGGGAGCGGATGGCCGAAGGGAGCGGACGACTGCGGTCGATGGGCAATACGGTAGTCGGGCTTCATATACGAAGAGGGGACTATTTGGTTCGGCAGCGCCACGAGGTTTACGGCAAACTGCATTTTCCCGCGCCGACGGCGTGGTACAAGGAATGGCTGGGCGCGATATGGGGCTCGCTGGATAAGCCGGTATTGTTCGTGGCCAGCGACGACCTTGACGCCGTCGTTCCCGACTTTCGCGAATACGCTCCCGTGACGTCGAGGCAGCTGATTCCGGCTTTGCCCGAAGCCGACTTTTATCCGGATTTTTATTTATTGTCCCAATGCGACCTGCTCGCCATTTCGAACAGCACGTTTTCGTTCTCGGCCAGCATGCTGAATCGAAACGGCGGCGTGTTCGTCCGTCCGGATTTGCAGGCGGGCCGGCTCGTGCCGTACGATCCCTGGAACAGCCCGGTCAACCCTTGGCTGCACTTGATCGGCTTTTGAACCGCAAGCGCTTCACAGCACGAACAGTTGCTCGGCGTTGCGCAAGCCGAGATGGAGGAAGCCTTGTTTGATTTCCGATTTCATCGGGCAGTCCAGCACGATGATGCCGTCGACCGCTCCGCTCCGCTGCAGCGAGGCGGCTTCGGCCAGCCGGGCCGTCATGTCGTACGCCACATATTGCGAAACTCCGATGCCGCTCGCGGGAACGATCCGGTTTTTGAAGTCGCCGCAGCTTTTCGGCGGGCCGAACACGACAAAGCTGGGCTTCGGCTTGCTTGCAAACTGTCTGCGGATGGCGGCGACCGAGCTGCGCAGCTTTTCCTGCAGCATCGTCCCCCAGTTCGAATGGGAAAGCGAGGCGTCGTGCACCCGGTATTGGTACAGGACGGCTTGGATTTTGTCGATTTCGCCGATCTCGAACAGGCGCATCCACAGGTCGTAATCGTAGGTCACTTTATAGGACGGATCGTAGCCGCCCGCCTGGAGGAAGGCCGCTTTGGAAAACAGGACGGAGCCGTGACACAGCGGGCATTTTTCATAGCGAATGTCGCGAAGCTCGCTGCGGACCGAGGAAGAGTTATAGAAGCCGTCCACATTGCGAAGGTGATGGCTCGACAACGGTTTGCGGCCGGAAATGCTTTGGACGAACGCTCCGACGGCAACGAGACCGGGATTCGCTTTCACGTAATCGCTTTGCGTCCGCAATCGGTGCGGCAAACTGACGTCGTCGGCGTCGTGAACGGCGATCCAATCGCCCTTCGCATGTCGGACGGCCAGGTTGAGCGCGAAGGCGGCGCCTTGATTTTTGGGCAAATGCTTGACCCGCACCCGAGGGTCTTTGATTTTGTCGAGGATGGCTTTGGTTCCGTCGCTCGATCCGTCGTTGACGATGATATATTCCATATCGCGGTACGTTTGCGCGAGTATGCTCTTCACGGACTGTTCCAAGTAGACGTCGCCGTTATATACGGCCGTGATTGCGGTAATTTTCATTGGGTCGGACACGTCCCCGTTTAGTCGTTTCTCCCTGATCGCAATAACCAGTTTATGAAAGACGGGCGAAAGCGTGCTTATTCTCGCGGGAGCGGGAGGGCATTTTCGTCCGATTCCTCCGATTCGTGCTATTATCCATTATGTACCTCGGATTAAACCCGAACGAAGGAGAGAGCGCGATGACGAACGAACCGATATTGGAAGTGGCGATGCTGCAAGTGAAGGACGGCATGACCGGGCCGTTCGAGCAAAGCTTCAAGCGGGCGTCCCGGATCATAGCGGGAATGCGGGGCTATATCGGCCACGAGCTGCAAAAATGCATGGAGGACGATCACCGGTACGTTCTGCTCGTGAAGTGGGAAACGCTGGAGGACCATACGGTCGGCTTCCGGGGATCGCCGGAGTACGCCGAATGGAAAAGCATGCTGCACCATTTCTACGATCCGTTTCCGACCGTGGAGCATTTCAAGCGCGTGCCGCTGGACTAGCGGAAAAGCAGAAGAGGCCGGGAGACTCGGGGAAGTCTCTCGGCCTCCTGCCATTTTCGATCCGCGGCCAACGGCGTCCCGGCGTTCCGTCTTAAGGCGTAAGCCGCATCCGGTCGCGCGGAAACGCCGAAGCTTCGCGCACGTTCGGCTGTCCGAGCAGGCGCGAGGTGAGGCGCTCGAGCCCGATCGCGAAGCCGCCGTGCGGCGGCATGCCGTAACGGAATACGTCGAGGTAGCCGGCGAAATGGTCCGGGTTCAGCCCCCGGCCGAGCATCGAGGCGACCAACCGGTCGTAATCGTGAATGCGCTGGCCGCCGGTCGTAATTTCGAGACCGTTAAAAATCAGGTCGAACGAGGCGGTCAACGTCTCGTCCTCCGGCGCCGGCATCGCATACATCGGGCGGATGTCGCGCGGGTAGCGCGTAATGAACACGAACGCCGGCTTGCCTTCCTCGGCGACGTGCTTGCAAATGAGCCGCTCGCCCTCCGGGTCGAGGTCGCCCTTCGGCGACGTCTTGCCGTATTTCCGCTGCAAAATGCGCTGCGCCTCGGCGACCGGAATTCTCGGAATATCGCCCGGCGGTACGACGTCCACGCCCAGAAGCGCCAGCTCCGCGCCGCATTCGGCGGCGACCGTCTCCAGCATATCGCGCAGCATGTCCTGCTCCAGCTCCATCAGCTCTTCCTCGGAGCGGATAAAGCCCATCTCCGCGTCGAGCGAAACGTACTCGTTCAGATGGCGGGACGTATGGTGCTCCTCGGCCCGGTAAACGGGAGCGATTTCGAATACCCGTTCATAGCCGGCGCCTACCATCATTTGCTTGTAAAATTGCGGCGATTGGGCCAAATACGCCTGCCGGCCGAAGTAGTCGACCGGAAACAGGTTGGACCCCCCTTCGGTGCCGGAGGCGACGATTTTCGGCGTAAAAATTTGCATGAACCCGCGCCGGCGCAAATAGTCGCGGAACGCTCCGGCCAAAGCGGACTGGATGCGGAACGTCGCGTTCACCTTCGGATGGCGAAGCGACAAAACCCGATGGTCGAGCTGCGTGTCCAGCCTGGCCGGAATCGTCTTCTTGTTGATCTCGAACGGAAGCGGCGCGGAGGCGGCGATGCATGCGACCGTTTCGGCGCGAATTTCGACGCCGCCGGGCGCTTTGTCCGCAAGGGCGGCGACGCCGGTAACGGAGACGACCGATTCCGGACTAAGCGGCGTATCGGCGAGCTCTCCTTCGAGGACGCATTGCACGATGCCGCTCCGGTCGCGCACGTGGACGAACGCGAGCCGGCCGAGACGGCGGACGGCGTGCACCCATCCCTGCACGGCGACGGGACGGCCCGCCTGTTCGGAAATGCGGGCGCACAGCACACGGACTTGCGGCGAAGCATGAGTTTCCATGAATGAACACTCCTTTTATTCGATTGGGTACTGCGGTAGCGAAGTTGTTGTTGTCATCGTCATCATCGTCGTCGCCGTCGTCCATGCGCATCACCTCCTCCAAGCATTTCCGCCGGGCCGTTCCCGGCGCAGGCCGCCCCCGCAAACGACAAAAAGCCCCGTCCCTGAAAGGGACGAGGCTGAACGCTCGCGGTACCACCCTGGTTATCGCGCCATAAACGGCGCAATCGGCTCGGACCCCGTAACGAGGGGCCGTCGTCCGCTCCTACCGGACCGCGCTATCTCCGCGGTCGTTCAGGCGGAACTCGCCGGTGTCGTTCGCCGGCCGCTGCCGCCGTCCTCCCAGCCAAGGGACGGCTCTCTGTGCGCTGCGGGCGCCGGGTACTGCTCCGGTTCATCGCTTTGATCGTTTCTCCTATAGTATTCACTTTGAACGCGTTTGTCAAACCAAATGTTCGGCTTTCGCTTGGAGAAGAAATCTGTAGCGGCCGCAACCCCGCTCTGTTATGATAAATGTGTGATTTGTAATTTTTCGCTTCATTTTGTTTCGTTTCGTGACGAATTATGCAAAAAAGATACAAAAACGAAGGAGGAGCCTCCGTCCATGTCAACCGTCCAACTCCCGTTCGAAACCCGCACGATCAGCTCGCTCGAGAAAGTATTCGCCGACGAGGAGCTGCAGGCCGCCGCGTACGCCCGCGCTTCCGCGCTCCGCGGGGAAACGGTTTCGTTCCAGGTCGCCTACCGTTCGCAGCGTCTCGCCAAAAAATTGAAGGTGCGCGCCGAGTCGGAGCTCGCTTCCCGGATCGCCGTCCGAACCGTCGGGCTCGTGCCGGCGGAAATGCCGATTTACCACGATCACGACGATAACGTGCTCCGCTCCGTGCCGGGACTGTACCCCGACCCGCTGCTTCCGGTGAAGGAGTCCGAAGGCGTAACGGGATTTCCCGGGCAATGGCGTTCGGTATGGGTAACGGTTTCGCTGCCGTCCGACGCGACTCCGGGCGCGTATCCGATCGATATCGTCTTCGTGACGAACGACGGCCAGGAGCTCGCCCGCGAAACGTTCGAGCTGACCGTGCTCGAGGCCGCGCTCCCGGAGCAAAAGCTCATTCATACGGAATGGTTTCACGCCGACTGTCTCGCGACTTATTACGGCGTGGACGTGTTTAGCGAGCGGCATTGGGATATCGTGGAACGCTACGTGAAGACGGCCGTCGATCACGGCATCAACATGCTGCTGACGCCGCTGTTCACTCCGCCGCTCGATACGGAAGTGGGCGGGGAGCGGCCCACGGTCCAGCTCGTCGACGTGGAAAAGTCCGGCTCCGCTTACAAGTTCGGCTTCGACAAGCTGAAGCGCTGGGTCGACATGTGCGACCGGTGCGGAATCCGCTATTTCGAGCTGTCCCACCTGTTTACCCAATGGGGGGCGAAGCACGCGCCGAAAATCGTCGCGACCGAAAACGGGGAAACGAAGCGCATTTTCGGCTGGGATACCGACGCGACGGGGGAGGCGTACAAAAGCTTTCTGGGGCAATTTTTGCCCGGGCTGGTCGGCTTCATCAAGGAGCGCGGCCTCGAACGGCGGGTTTATTTCCACGTTTCCGACGAGCCTCACAAGGATCATATTCCGTGGTACGAGAGCGCCAGCGGCTGGCTGAAAACGTTTGTCGGCGGCTTTCCGACGATCGACGCCTTGTCCGATTACGACTTTTACGAAAAAGGTCTCGTGCCGACGCCGATTCCGGCCAGCAACCATATCAAGCCATTTTTGGAAAACGGGGTTCCCGGCTTGTGGACGTATTACTGCTGCTCGCAGTACAAAACGGTGTCCAACCGGTTCATCTGCATGCCGTCCGCCCGCAACCGCGTGCTCGGCCTGCAGCTGTACAAGTTTCAAATCGCCGGCTTCCTGCATTGGGGCTACAATTTCTGGTACGCGCAATATTCGCGCTTCCCGATCGATCCGTACCGCAATACGGACGCGAATCATGCGTTCCCGTCGGGCGACCCGTTCGTCGTCTATCCGGGGGAGGACGGCTCGCCGGTCGAATCGCTCCGGTTCGAGGTGTTCCGCGAGGCGCTGCAGGATTTGCGCGCGCTGACGCTGCTCGAATCGCTCGTCGGGCGGGAGAAGACGATCGCCCTGATGGAGCAGGGCGCGGAAGCGCCGATCACGTTCGACGATTACCCGAAAGACGCGGCGTGGCTGCTCGCCTGCCGCGAGCGGATCAACGAGGCGATTCGCGCCCATTCGGCGTGACGGTTTCCGCGGCTGCGCATGGAGGCAAGCAAGGCCCCGTCCGGACAACGATGTCCGAACGGGGCTTTTGCCTATCCGCTCGTCATGCGGAGAATGCTTAGCGACAGATTGATAGCCAGATTCGCCATCTTTTTCCCGATTCCTGCATGTACAAACGCGCGCGCGCTATGGTTAGATGGTTACGAACAAACTGTAAACGGGGTGAACGGGCATGAGTTCCTGTAAAGTCGGGATTCAATTGTATACGCTGCGCGACGAAACGTCCAAAGATTTCGAAGGAGCGCTTCGCAAAGTGGCGGAAGCGGGCTTCGCCGGAGTGGAATTCGCCGGCTACGGCGGAATGGAAGCGGGCAAGCTGAAGGAGCTGCTGGACGAGCTCGGCCTCGTGTCGATCGCCAGCCATGTCGGCATCGGACGGCTGCGGGACGCGCTGGACGAAGAAATCGCCTTCAACAAGACGATCGGCAGCCGATATATCGTTTGTCCGGGGCTCGGCAAAGAATACCGGGACAGCGAGCAGGCGTGGAAGGAAACGTTCGCCCTGCTGGAGACGATCGGCCGCAAATGTGCGGAGCAAGGCATCGCGTTCGGCTACCATAACCATTCCTTCGAGTTCGAGGATCAGGTGGGCGGGGAGACGGCGTTCGACGCTCTGTTCGCCGCGGCGCCTTCCGATGCGGTGAAGGTCGAGCTGGACGCTTGCTGGGCTTATGTCGCCGGCTACGATCCGGTCGCTTATCTCGGCAAGTACAGCGGCCGCGTACCGCTCGTTCATTTCAAGGACGTCCGCCGCACGGAAGAGGGCAAATGGCTGACGGTCGAGCTCGGCACGGGCGACGTGAACTTGCACGCGATCGCCGAAGCGTCGGCCGCGGCCGGCGTCGAATGGCTCATTTACGAGCAGGACAACACGCAAAATCCGCCGTTCGTCGCGATGGCGAACAGCATGAAATGGATCAAGGACAACGGCTTGGCCTGACGGCCTCCGGATGTCCGGCAAGCGTCGCGTCGGTCGGCGGCGGGATTGAACAGCCGCATTGAAGGACCGCTTTCGGCCTGGGGAGGCCGGGAGCGGTCTTTTCGTTGGCGAAACCGCTATCGTTCGACATGGTTCGCGTCCGTCTTCCCGCCGGCCGTCTGGCCGAGCAGCTGTTGCCGGAACCGTTTCGGCGACAGGCCGAAGTGCGCCCGGAACATGCGGTGAAAATACGAGTAGCTGCTGAAGCCGGACTGCTCGGCGATCTGCTCGAGCGACATCGGGCTGTACAGCATGCGCTCCTTCGCGATCGAGAGCCGGATTTGCAGCGCGTACTGCATGATGCTTTGCCCGAAGCACGCCTTGAACAGATGGACGGCGCGGGAAGGGCTGAGCCCGACGCTTTGCGCCACGTCCTCCAGCTTGAACGACGCAAGGGCGCGCTCTTCCACGTAATTGCGCATCCGCTGGGCGAGAAACGACTTGCCGCCGCTTTCCGAAGCGGTGTGCTCGGTCATTTCGCGATCGACGGTCATGCAAAAAATGCGCATATAATAGTCGGCGATCGGCTTGTACGTCCGCTTGCCGCGGTAATGCTCGAGCACGATTTGCCGGCAAATCGCGAGCACGGTGTCGTGGAGCGGGATGGTCGCGACGGTCGGGCGGGACCGCTGCGCCCACCATTCGTCGAGCCAGCCGCCGCGGCAAAAAAAGTAGTAGTCGCCGCTGGCGACGGCCACCTCGCCGGACGGCTGCGGCTCGGCTTCGACGCGCAGCTCGTACGGATCGCCCGGCTTGAACAGCATCAGATCGCCGGCCGCAACCGTGCGCAGCTCGCCGCCGATCAGCGCCTTGCAGCGCCCTTCGGACTGGAACCGGATCAAATAGTGGGGAAGAACTTGCCGGGCCGATACGAACGCTTTCGTATGGTACGAATAACCGGCGGTGAGCACTTCGCACTGCATCGTTTCACGCTTCCCTTCGTTTGTCGGACGAACGTTTTGCCTTCATTGTAAGGGCGCGGCGCGGAAAAACGCAAATCGCGCCGGGACGTTCGCGGACAAGAAACGAGGATGGGCGTCCGCGCATAAAATAAATGGTTTACAGGTTGGATGAAATCCCCTATAATCCTAGTATAATTATCGGATTTGCGCGGAGGATGAAACGATGGAGATGGACTGGGGCATCTCGCTGCTCGGATTGCTTGTCGGCTTTTTGGTCGGATTGACCGGCGTCGGTGGCGCTTCGCTGCTGACGCCCGTTCTCGTGCTGGTCGGCATCAATCCGACGCTCGCGGTCGGAACCGACCTCTTTTACAATTCGGTCACGAAGCTGTTCGGGACGATTCAGCATTTGCGCCAGAAGACGGTCGAAATGCGGCTCGTGCTGTACTTGGCGGTCGGCAGCATTCCGGGAGCGGTCGTCTCGATCTTGGCGCTCCATCAGTTCGAATCGCTGTATCGTCATCAGGAGCAAATCGTCCGCAACGCGCTCGGCATGATGCTGATCGTCGTGGCGGTCATGACGATCGTCAAGCAGCTGCTGGACCGGAACGGGAAAGAAAACCGGATTCAGCAAAAGCCGGTCGAGCAAAAAAAGCTGCTGACGATCGCGATCGGCTTCGTGCTCGGCTTTATCGTCGGATTGACGTCGATCGGCTCGGGCTCGCTGTTCGCGATCGCGCTGATGTATTTGTACCGGATTTCCGCGGCGAGGCTGGTCGGCACCGATATCGCCCATGCGCTGCTGCTCGTGACGGCGGCCGGGCTGCTGCACGCCAGCTACGGCAACGTCGATTTCGGCCTCGCCTTCCAGCTGCTGATCGGCTCGATCCCCGGCGTCTGGGTCGGCAGCTCGCTCAGCGCCAAGGTACCGGCCAAACCGCTTCGCGCCGTGATGGCGTCGCTTATTTTGATCAGCGGCATCAAGCTGCTGTAGCTTTTCACATCCGGCTTGACCGGCCGGCAAAAAGCCCTCCGTTTGTCAGGCAGAAGCGGGAGGGCTTTTCGTTTGTTCGCGAAACAAAAACGGAGCCGATACGATTTCGGGCTCCGTTTTTTTAGGCTATTCAGCTTTTTTGCGCCGCGGGGTCGATCGCGCCGCTGACGAAGCCGCCGCTTCGCTCGAGCAGCCTGCACGCCTCATCCTTGCCGACGCCGGCCAAAATCATCACGATCGCCGTCTTCACGTGGCCGCCGGCGAGCCGGTACGCTTCGTCGACTTGCTCCGGCGAAGCCCCGGTCGCCATGCGGATAATGCGTTTCGACCGGTAGACGAGCTTCTCGTTCGTAGGCTGCAGGTCGACCATCAGGTTGCCGTATACTTTGCCGATGCGGATCATCGCCGTCGTCGTCAGCATGTTCAGCACGAGCTTCTGGGCGGTACCCGCTTTCATCCGGGTCGAGCCGAGAATCACCTCGGGACCGACGACCGCTTCGATCACCAGGTCGGCAATGCCGACCATCGGCGTATTGTGGTTGTTGCACAAGCCGACGACGGAGGCGCCGAGCGCCTTGGCGCGGCGCATCGCGCCGACCGCGATGCCGACGACGACGTCGCCCGCCGCGAGCCCGCGGCCGGCCAAGTCGGCGGCGCCCAGCGCGGGATCGTCCTCGGCCGATTCGTCGGCCCGATCCCGCGCCACGCCGCCCGCGACGAGCGCCTGCACGAGCCCGGGCGCCGTGCCGAACGTCGGCGGGCACTCGTATGCGTCGAGCATGCCGAGACGCCCGCTCGTGCCCGCGCCGACGTAGAACAGGCGCCCGCCGGCGCGCAGGGCGGCGGCGATCAGCTCGACCGCTTCCGCCACGGCGGGAAGCGCCTCCGCCACGGCGGCGGGGACGCGAAAATCTTCCGCGTTCATCAGCTGGAGCAGCTCCAGCGTCGAACATTGATCGAGATGCCGCGTGCGCGGGTTGACCTGCTCCGTGTCGAGCAGGCGAATGGAGCCGTCCGCTTCCATCCTCGTATCTCCTCCTTGCGAATTGCCGCTTAAGGCGGATTTTTCCTGTCTGGTTGTTACTGCATTAGGGAACCCCCCGAACTAGCACGGAACGGAGTTAAACCGCTTGTTTCGAAAACTTTTTCCATATTAACAATTCAAAAAAGGAGCTATCCTCCACTATTATAGAAGACCGTTCCTCTCTCTGTAAAGCACGAACATCGAATCGGCGCCGGTCCCCTGCCGCTTGCGGGATTGCCCCGCCCTCTCCGTCAAGCCGGCCAAATCGTTCGAAAAGAAAAGAACGGACGAGCAATCGCGAGCTTTCATTTTCTGAAAATGTCGCCGCCCGGCCTAACGAACGTATATTCGCTTTTTTGCAAAAAAACGAACACTTGTTTTTCGCGTTTGACCCTCCCGAAATCGGACTGCTACGATAGGGGCACTTTCCATCTTTTAGGGGCGGTGAATACAAAATGAGGCTCATGCCGATTCCCGAATGGTTCCTGTTCTTCTTCAAGCAATTTCGCCGCTCCAAGCGATCGCTGCTGGTCATTACGGCTTTGACGGTCGCCGCTTCCGCATGCGGCGCTGCGGCCCCGCTGCTCATCGGCCGACTGACGGACGCGATCGCCATGCATGCAGGAAACGGTCTCGTCCCGCTTGCCGCGACGCTTCTCGCCGCGCTGCTCGCGCTGGAGCTTTGCTCGCAGCTTCGCGGCTACGTATCGTCCAAGACGATGCTCCGTCTGACCTACGAGCTGACCGAACATACGCTTTCGGCCGTTTTGCGCACGTCGTCCTCCTTCTTCGCGCGAACGCCGCGAGGCGAACTGCTGCAGCGGCTCACGCAGGATACGCGCATGATCCAGCAGTTCGGCTTGTCCTCGCTTCCCGCCTTCATGCAGGAGCTGCTGCTCGCCTGCGCGGCGATCGTCGTCATCGGCGGCTGGAACTGGCTTTTGGCCGTCAGTCTCGCTGCCGCATACGTCATTCTGTTCATCCCGGTTCACCGATTCGGCCGCAAGCGCGGACAGGCCCGGAAGGAACTGGCCGCCCACGACGCCCGCATTCGGCAAAGCTTGCTGGAGAAGCTGGAAACGGTGAAGCAGATCAAGCTGTACGGGACCGAACGCCGGGAATACGAAACGGTTGCCGCCGAACAAAGCCGATGGGGCGATCTGAAATTTCAGGAAAACGTCGCGGACAGCTTGTACCGCACCTTTCCGCGCATTCCGGATTCGCTGGCTCCCGCGCTCGTCTTCCTGTTCGCCGGCTGGCAGACGGTTTCGGGCGACGCGACCGTCGGGCAGCTCGTCACGATCATCGCCTATATTCCGGCCCTTAACGCGCCGGTACGCTCGTTTTTCGGCCTATACGTGAACTTCGCCGATATCCGGGTAAGAATCCAGGGCATCATGGACTACGCCCGACTGCCGGCGGAGCCGGGACTGCGGGACGGTCTTCGCGAGCTGCCGCGCGGCCGCGGGCTGCCGATTTCGTTTCATAACGTACGGGTCGCCGGCGACCGGGGGGATTTGCTGCGCCGCGTTACGTTTACGGTCGCTCCCGGGGAGCATGTAGCGATCGTAGGTCCGAGCGGCGCGGGCAAAAGCACGCTGCTCCAGCTGATCGTGCGTCTCCGCGAGCCTTCGGAAGGCGAGATTGCGATCGGCGGCGTGCCGCTTCGCGAACTTGACGCGACGCGGCTGCGTTCGCGCGTCGGCTATGTGATGCAGGAGGGGGCTTTGTTCGGCGGCAGCCTGGAGCGCAATTTGACTTATTTGGCGGAAGCCGACCGCCGGACGCTCGATCGGTGGATGGAAGCGTTCGGCGCGGCGGACATCGTGTCGATGCTGCCCGAAGGCTACGACTCCGATATCGGCGCGGCCGGCGGACGGCTGTCCGGCGGACAGCGCCAGCTCGTATCGCTGACGCAAACGATGGTGAAGCGGCCGGACCTGCTTCTGCTCGACGAGGCGACCTCCTCGCTGGATCAAAAGGCCGAAACGGCCGTGTACGAAGCGCTTCGCCTATACGCGTCCGACATAACCCGAATCAGCGTCACCCATCGACTGCGGGGAGCGGCCCTGGCCGACCGGATTCTCGTGCTGGATCGCGGCGAGCTTGTCGAGCAAGGCACGCACGAACAGCTTCTGCGCCGGCAAGGCTTGTACGCCGAGCTGTGGCGGCGGGAGCGCGAGCAAGACTCGGCTTTCGGCGGGGATGCGATCGAATTCGACCCGGAAGGAGGTCCGGCACATGAACGGCAGCATGCGGGCGCCGTCCGCTAGCCGGTCGGCCGTATGGACGTATGTCAAGACGCATATCGGACCTCGCTGGCCGAATCTCGTCCTTATTTTGCTGAAAAACGTGATCGGAAGCTTGCTCTACATGGTACCGCCGCTCCTAACCAAATATATGCTGGAAACCGTGCTGCCGTCGCGCGACTGGAGCTTTCTCGTCATCGTCGCCATCGTCATGGTGGCCGCGCCGATCGCGGGGAGCGCGATGATCATCGCCGAGGACTACTTCGGCCGGTTCATGATCCGTCTGACCGGACAAGGGCGGGCCGAGCTGTACGACGGCATTCAGCGTCTTCCGCTCGGGAAGCTCCGTCATTCGCCGGGCGACCTGCTTGCTCGCATGTTGAACGATACGTATGCGATCGGCGAATTGGCGAACGGAAACCTCGGCTTCATGCTGTTCCATGTCGTGACGATCGTTGTCGGTTCGGCCGTTCTGCTCGCGCTGCACCCCGGCCTCGGAGCGGTCGTGCTGCTGCTGTGGGCCGGCCAAGCCTTCCTCCTATCGTCGCTCGGCGGCCGCGTCAAACAAAGAGCGGCGGAAACGGCGCGTCATAATTCGCTCGTCGCCGAAACGGTGCGGGAGATCGTCTCCGCCGCCCCCTTCCTGAAAGCGGCCGGTCAAGAGGGCAAGGCGCTCGCCGCGCTGCGGGACTGCCTGCGCCGGGAATGGGGCCATACGAAGCGCGGACAAATGACCGATTACCGGGTGCAGCTCGCAAACGCCGCGCTGGGCGCCTCTTTCCTCGTCATCATGTACGGGGCCGGTGGCTGGCTCGTGCTGGAAGGCCGGATGACCGTCGGCTCGCTCGTCGCCTTCGTGGCCGTCTATACTTGGCTGCGGCCGTTCGGCGTATCGCTCATCGGGATGGCGCTCGCGGCGATCAAAGTAGCGCCCGCCGTCGACCGGGTCGCCGAGATCGCCTGCCCGGCGGCCCGCGAAGGCGGAAGCGCCGTTCCGGCAGGGCCGCTTACGCTGGAAGCGGACCGGCTTTCCTTCCGTTACCCCGAAGGCGCGGAAGGAGACGGCGTCGGGAAGCTCGCTCTGCGCGATGTAAGCTTCCGGATCGCTCCGGGCTCCGTCGTCTCCGTCGTCGGGCACCGCGGCTCCGGCAAATCGACGCTCGCCGACCTGCTGCTCGGACTTCGCCGGCCTTCGTCGGGCATCATCAGCGTGAACGGCGTCCCGCTTCCCGCTCTCGACCGCGACTGGCTGCGCCGTCACCTGCTCTGCATCACGCAGGAGACGCGCCTCCGAAGCGGCACGATCCGGGACAATCTCGTCTATGGCAGCGAGGATGCCGATCCGGAGGCGGTCCGCGAAGCGGTTCGGTTGGCGGAGCTGGAGGAATGGATATCCCGTCTGCCGGACGGCTGGTTCACCCGGGTCGGCGAGCAAGGGCTGCAGCTGTCCGGCGGAGAGCGCCAGCGTATCGCCATCGCCCGCGCGCTGCTTCGCAAGCCTTCGATACTCGTTCTCGACGAAGCGACTTCGGCGCTCGATCCGGGAACCGAGCATCGGCTGCTGCTCAACCTGACCGGCGGCCTGAAGGGCTGCACGCTGCTGTTCATTACGCACCGGCTCCAGGTCGCGAAGCGGTCGGACCGCATCCTCGTCCTGCAGGGAGGCTCGCTCGCGGAAAGCGGCACGTACGAGGAGCTGCTGGCCGGCCCGACGTTGTTCCGCAGCTTATGCGAGCACGCCGCCGGGAACCGATCGAGGCGAAGCTTGTAATGAAGCCGGCCGAGCCCAAAGTGACAGCCCCGAAATCGCCATGATTCCGGGGCCGTATTGCGGGCTCCTGCATGCGGACGGGATCGGCGACGGCCAGTCCTCCGCGGCTTTTGCGCTACCCTTGCTTGAGCTGCTTCATATACGCCCGGCGCGCCAACGCGAAGTACCCGAACTGCATCGCCGCGTAAATGCCCATGACGACCAATCCGTAATGCCATACGGCCGTGCCGAGCATGTTGCCGAGCGACTTGTAGGCGAATGCGGCATGGACGGCGCCGACGGCGACGGGAATGAAGAAAATAAGTCCGATTTGCCTGCCGGTCACGGAACGGATTTCTTCGTCCGACATGCCGACTCTGGCGAGCGCTTTGAACTGCGCCTGGTCGTCCTGAATTTCCGTAAACAGCTTGAAGTACAGCATGCTTCCCGACGCGACGAAAAACAGGACGCTGACGAGCATGCCGATAAACAGCGTGAGCGAATTGAACTGCTTGTAGTTCAAATAATCTTCGACCCGGTTGACGAAATATTTCCGCTCGCTCGGCGGGATTGCGCTCTCGATCGATTTCGATAAGGGGAGCGATTTTTCCCAGTTGCCGATTTCAAAGCCGTAATAAACGACTTTGTCGTTGTCCGGTATGCCTTTCGTCCATTCGGCGTAATCGCCGTCGTCCACGACGAGCATGCCCGTGAAGCCGATGTTCGCGTTGATCACGCCTCCGTTGATTTGCCCGTCGATCTGCACGGACACCGGCTTGCCGGCCGCATTCGTTTCCAGCTTCGCGCCCTTTGCGAAAAAATCGACGGCGACTTCCTTGTAAGGAAACACGTACGACGCATGCCCCGGCTCGACCTGAAGCGGTTTGCGGTTCGTCAGCCCGGCGCCCCGGTTATATTCGGCTTCCGGCACGAGCAGCGTTTTCGTCTGCGTGTTGTTCATTTGCTCCAGCGTAATCGGAACCGGCACGCCGGTCAGCCGGATTTCGTACGCCAGCTGGAATCCGTTGTCCGCCACGATCCGTTTCAGCTCGTCCGGATGAATGATGTTGTGCGCGCCGACTCCGCGCTCGGCGAAACCGAACGTTTGCGGATTATTGCCTACGGTCCGGTTGGTCGTATCCTGGTACATCACGTAAAACGTACCGGTCGCCGTCAAAATGACCGCGCTCAAAATCGACACCATAAACAGCGTGCGCGCATTGTCTTTCATTTTGAACACGAGCTGCGCGATCGTCACCAGGTTCGTATGCCGGTAATACAGCCCGCTCGCCTTCTGCAGCCGCCGCAATATCGCGACGCTCGCCTGCGTGAACAAAAAGTACGTGCCGAGAATGACCGTCGCCAAAATCGGCAGCATGTAAATCAGGATCGTCTGCAGCTTCGCCTGAAACGCCATATAATAGCCCGCGGCGAGACAAACGGCGGACAGCGCCGTCAGCCATTTGGACGCGGCCGGCAAGCTTTTCGGCTTTTTGGCCGCCTTCAGCAGCTCGACGATTTGGCTGCGGCCGACGCTGCGAAGCGTAAACAGCGTAATGAGCTCGAACAGCGCGAGGAAGCCGACGATCGTCAGCCAGATCGCCTTCGGCGCGAGAATGAAACGGATCGGACTTTCCACCTGCAGCAGCTCCGCCAGCGCCATGAAAAACAGCTTGGAAAACAAAGCGCCGAAGCCGATGCCGACCGCGATCGCGAGCACGGCGATCAGCGTATTTTCATAGACGACTAGCTTGGCGATTTGCCTGTTCGTCATGCCGAACAAGCTGAGCAGCCCGAACTCTTTTTTCCGCGACTTCAGAAACGCCGACATCGAATACAGCACGAAAAAAAACGAGAAGATGACGATGATGTATTCGCACAAAATCATGCCGTACCGCACTTTGTCCGCCGCGCGGATATTGCCGCTGATGACGTCGGGGTGAAACAGAAACGCCGCGTAAATGAAAAAGATCATGACCGAAAACGTGCTGCTCAAAAAGAAGGCGATGTACCGGCGCCAATTGCCTCTTACGTTACTCCGGGCGAGATGTCGAAACGTCATCGAAATTCCCTCCCAGCACGCTGAGCGCGTCGAGTATTTGCTCGAAAAACGCCGGGCGGTTCGTGCCTCGGCGAATTTCCGAGAACAGCTTCCCGTCCTTGATGAAGACGATGCGCCGGCAATAGCTCGCGGCGAACGGATCGTGCGTCACCATCAGGATCGTCGTCTCCCGCTCCTCGTTCAGCCGCTGCAGCGATTCCATCGCATCCTTCGCCGACTTCGAGTCCAAATTGCCCGTCAGCTCGTCGGCCAGCACGATCGACGGCCGGTGGATGATCGCGCGCGCGATCGCCGCCCGCTGCTGCTGCCCGCCGGACACCTCGTACGTGCGCTTGTTCAAAATATGCGAGATGCCGAGCACGTCGGCGATCTCCGCCAGCCTCCGCTCGATTTCGTCGACCTTCGTATTGTCCAGCACGAGCGGCAGCACGATGTTTTCCTTAATCGAAAGCGTTTCGAGCAGGTTGAAATCCTGGAAAATAAACCCTAGCTCCCTGCGGCGAAACAGGGCGAGCTGCTTGTTGTTCAGCTTGCCCGGGTCGGTGCCGTTCACTTCGATGCGTCCCGACGTCGGCTTGTCGATCGTGGACAGCAGGTTCAGCAGCGTCGTTTTGCCGCTGCCGGACGGTCCCATGACGCCGACGAATTCCCCCCGCCCGACCTCCAGGTCGAACTGATCCAGCGCCCGATAGGTGACGCCGCTATGCTTCGCTCCGTATATTTTCGATAACGCCTGCGCTTTTAAAACGGTCATTGCAGTTTCCTCCCCCGGCTTGCCTTGCGATTCGTTCCTGCTCCAGTCTACCAAGGGCGGGCGGCCCGGCTCTATCGATCAAGCTTTCAACCGTCGGAAGCAACCTTACAGTTTTGTCATACTCGGCTTACGGTCTTATTGCATCCGACCGGCTTCCGCCGGATGGTCGCCGGAAATTGCGGGAACCTGCAAAACAACCGGTTTGCACGGCAAGCAAATATGGTATACTATAAAGCATCACGTCCAGTCCATACGAATTGTAGGGTGATGAACTTGCATCAATTTTATGTTACCGACCTTCAAAAATCGGATTCGAACGAGGAGCAGGGACTGTACCAGTTCGTAGCCACGTTCGCCGACAAGACGAAATGCCGGATTTTTTACGAGAAAAATCCCGATTGGAAAATTAGCAGCGTCACCAGATTGCTGACCGTCCCGTGTCCGATCTGCCGCAGAGATTACTTTTGCAACTGCTTGGACCGATTCACCGACGTCATTCATCGGGAAATCCAAGATAGCGGGCTGCTTCCGGAGTAAGAGGGCGGCCGCCCTCTTTTTACTCGCTCCTTTCCGCACCCTCCTCCTCGACCATCCTTTCATGCCGCCATTCCATCTCAAGCTTGAAAAGAAAAAAATCGAATCCGCGGATTCGATACACGAGTATTCCTTTTTGCGTTCCCGATCGGTATGCTCAGGCTTCAGCCAAACCGATGAATGCCCGCCTGCTGCGCGATCGTCAGCGTCATCTCGGTGCCCACGCCGAGCGTCGAGCTCGCTTCCAGCCGATGGCCGAGCCGGCCGCACACCTGCTGCGCCAAATAAAGACCCATTCCCGTCGACTCCGCCACGCGCCTGCCGTTTTCCCCGGTAAAAAAGGGCTGAAAAATGCGCGGCAAATCTTGCTCGGCGATGCCGATGCCTTCGTCCTTCACGACGATGCGGCAAAGCCCGCCGCCCTCCTCGGCCGTCACGAGCAGCGTCTTCGCGCCTTCCTTCGGCTTCGAATATTTGATCGCGTTCGTTATGAGCTGGTTCAGCACGAAGCCGATCCATTTCTCGTCCGTTTCCGCCCATAGCTCGTCCGCGCCGGCTTCGATTTTCGGGAAAATGCGGTAGCGGATGCACGCTTTCTTATGCTCGTTGATGACGCCGCGAATCGCGCCGATCAGCTCCACGCGCTTGACGTGCAGATCGAGCTCGAACTTTTCGATCCGGGCCGTGTGCAGCATCATGTCCAGCCCGTGCGCCAGCTTCTCGTTCTCCTCCTGCATGCTGGCGACGAGCGCCGCCGTCTCCTCCTTGCCCGCCCCTTCCGCCTGCTGGGCGAGCAGGTCGATGACCGACACCGGCGTCTTCATCTGGTGCACCCACTGGCGCACGAACGTCTGGTGCAGCTGCTGCTGCTGCTTGAACTGCTCGAGCCGCTCGATATATCGGCCGTACTGGGCCATGACGAACGCCCGCACCGCCTGCTGCTCCCGCGTCGCGGCGTCCTGCAGCCGCAGCGCGTCGTCGATGTCCGAGCTTTGCTCGAGCAGGCCGGACAGCTGCCGGTAAAACGGGCGGTTCCGGACATAGTCGACCGTCAGGAAGACGAGAAGGCCGACGACGGTCAAGATCGCCACGTAAAGCACGTTGTCGAAGCCGAGCGCGGCGTGCTGCCCCAGCAGGTCGAGTTCGACGACGAGCAGGATCAGCGCCGTTTGAAGCAAATAGAGCGCGATATAGCCGATCCGGTCGGCCAAGTACTGTTTCAGGCTCACGTCGGTTCCCTCCAGGTGACGAGCAGCCGGTAGCCTTGACCGCGAACCGTATCGATCGCCTTCTCGATGCCGATCTCCTCGAGCTTTTTGCGCACCCGCGTCACGTTGACGTTCAGCGTATTGTCGTCGACGAACGACACGTCGTCCCACAGCGCCTCCAGCAGCTGTTCCCGGGTGGCGATCTGTCCGGCCCGACGCATCAGCTGCTCGGCCAGCTTCGCTTCGTTGCGGCTCAGCTCCGTTTTCCGTCCTTGCCATTCGAGCGTCCCCCGCCCTCGGTCGAGCAGCAAGCCTTCCACTTCGACCAGGTCGGACGCCGCCTGCGGAGCGGACGCGTATTCGCCGTACGTGCGGCGCAGCGCGCTTTTGATTTTCGCCATGACGACTTCGAGGTGAAACGGCTTCGTAATGTAGTCGTCCCCGCCGTTCTCGATCGCCATCACCTGATCCATCTCGCCTACGCGCGCGGACAAAAACAAAATCGGCACGTTCGAAACCGTGCGAATTTGGCGGCACCAGTAAAACCCGTCGTACTGCGGCAAATTGATGTCGAGCAGCACGAGGTGCGGCTCCAGCCGGACGAACGCCTGCTTGACGTTGCGATAATCGGTGACGCGAACCGGCTCGTAGCCGTATTTGTCCAAATAGCTTCCGAGTATCGTCGCGATTTTGTCGTCGTCCTCGACGATCATCATTTTGTACATACCGCTGCAAACCACCTTCCGGAACGCTGCTTTGTTTTCATTATACAAAGGGCTCGTCCAAAAAGGAAAAAAAGCCGCACGAAGCGCGTGCCGGAACGGCTTGGAATCATGGTTCAAACGGAGGGAAAGCGGTTAATAATCGGTAACTATACGGGGAGGTGTGTGTCGATGACAAGCTCCATGCTTTTGAAGGAAATCGAGCGTGTTCGAATGGAACTCAACGAAGTGCCGCTGAACGATCCGACGATCCTTACGCTGTCGGAACGGCTTGATCTGCTCCTGAACGAGTATTATACGGGACTTCGACAGACCAAGGTCCGCATCCCGCGTCAGCATCGACGTTTGCCGCGCCGCTCCTCCGTTTCGGCGGTCGACGGATCGCCCTGCCGCCGCTAGCCGCTCACGGAACACCAAATAGCCGCACCGGCGTCCGATTTTCGGCCCGTCCCCGCTCCGGACTCATCGAATGTATTTATAAGCCAAAAAGGCTGCGGATTCCCGCCGGACGACCCCGGAATCCGGGCCTTTTTATCGTTGAAGCCGCTTCTTCAGGGCGTTCAGCAAAACGGCCGCTCCGAAGCTTTGCAGCACGAAGACGCAAGGAAAAATGTCGAACCGGTAGCGCGTCTGCACCTCGATCACGACATGCAGCGCCGCATAGCCGAGCAGCAGCAGCGCAAACAGGCTTGCTTCGGCGGACATGCCGCGATACGCGAGCGCCGCCGTCGCGATCAGGCCGAACAGCGCCATCACGACGTACTGAATCCGCTCGGCCTGCACCGTCCTTTTGTACAGCTCCGGCTTGTCGAGCTCGGCCAAGCTCCACATCGGGGCCGAATCCTCCGCCCCCCACATCGCTTTCGTCTTGCTGACGAACAGGGCCGCCACCTTGCCTTTGTCCCGCAGCCGCTCCTTCAGCAGCTCCAGCTCCGCCCGGTTTCGTTCCTCGCCCAGAGGAAACTGCATCACGTACACCGTATCGTCGTACGACCAGACGCCGTTCGTGTCCGGATTGAGCCCGATCATCAATTTCCAATACGGCTCCTGGATCGACAGCGGATAAGGCGTGACGCCGGCCTGCGTGAGCGCGAAGCCCGCCGCCTGCTGCAGCAGCCAATAGACGGCCAGCACGCCGAAGCATTTGGCGACGAGCCCCGGCCATTTCCGTTCGCGGATACGCGGCGCCAGCAGGAAGAGCCCGGCATAGGCGAGCAGGCCGACGAGAAAAAAGCTGCCGAGCGGCCTCATCCAATTGCCGATGCCGAAGCATAGGCCGATCAGCAGCCAGTCGACGGTGCCGGCGAACCGGTTGCGGATCAGCAAGTAAAGGCCGAGAAAGTAAAAAAACACCGAAATATGCTGATTGGTCAGCACGGAGCACATCATAATATGCGGCACGTACAGCGCGTACAAGAGCGCAGCCGTTTTCCCCGCCGCTTCCCCGAACGCTTTCGCCGCCGACAAATAGACGACGACCGCGGTTCCCGCCTGAAACAGCACGTTGAACAGCTTGAGCACGATCATGTCCGGGCCGAACAGCTTGATGACGAGCGCCTCGTAAAACGTAAAGCCGAGCTGGTGCGCCCAGCGGGAAAAATAGTCGTTCGTGCCGAACGAAACATCGCCGTTTGCCGCGCTTAATGCGGCCGCGTGCATATCGAGAAAGTCGGAAACCGGCTGCGTATCGACCGCGAAAATCCAGACCAGCCGCAGTCCGACCGCGATCGCCAGCACGACGGCGAGCGAAGCGGTCCGGCCGAGCCGGCGGTCCATCGCGTACGCCAGCGCCAGCGCGATCGCCGAAGCCCCCAAGACGAGCGTCGCGACCGTCCCCGCCGAGCCGGCGAAATGCGTCGACGCGTTCGCGAACGAATGCCACAGCATCCAGCCGAACAGCGCAAAGCCGCAAACCGCCAGCATGCGGGCGAAGACCCGCTCCCCCAAACCGTACCGCAACGCATCCATTCCATCGCTCCCTCTCGCCCGTTCGTTCTACGACTTATCTTACTCAATCGGGAACGGCGGCGTAAAGCCCCGCCGTGCACGGCTCGGACGGTCAGCCGAGCCCGTTCATGGCCCGCGCTGCCGGATCGCTTCGTTCACTTCCTTGATCAAATCCGCGCCGCCGCGGTCCATCCATTCCTTCACCATCGCGTCCCATTCCGCCACCGGCCGCTGGCCGACGATCATCTTCGTCTGTTCGGCGAGCACATATTTGACCAGCTCCGTTTCTTTCTGGGACCGCGTCGGAGTGACGATGCCGCGCGCGGGGTTGATGTACGTTTTGTCCTTGTATTTGACGAACATGCGCTCGAGCCCGGCGGTCAGCTCCTTGAGCTTCGGATTTTGGTAATAGGCCGAATACTGGTTCGCCTCGTCGCCGGGCGCCCACATGAACGAATCGAACAAATAGGAGGAGGGGATTTTGCCTTCCGCCGGCTTCGTGAACGTCAACGTTCCTTTGCTGTCGACGAAATAGCCGCTGCCGAGCCCGCCGAGCCTCCAATCGTAATCGGGATTGTTCGGTTTGCGCTCCGCGGGAGGGATGAACATGCGGCCGAAATCGATCACGGCCATAATTTGCTTCACCTTGTCCGGATCGCGGGCCAGCTCGGACGACAGCGCCGTGATGCCGAGAAAGCCGGACTGCGACGTATACCCCCGCGAGCCGTCGGGAGCTTCGAACGGCTCCACGAAGGCGAATTGGGCGTTCGGGTTCGCGTTCAGCAAGCTTTCCATGTACGTCTCCGACATGCCTCTCGGCGTGCCGATGAAAATGCCGGCTTTGCCGCCGTAAAACTCTTTGTTGCCCTGCGCCCAGTTCAGGACGGCGAAATCTTTCGTCACCGCGCCCTCCTTGTACAGGTCGGCCAGCATTTGGATCACTTCGCGGCGGCCGGGGCCGATCAGACCGGGAACGAAGTCGCCGTCGCCGTTTTTATGGTACCAGGCGTCCGCCGCCCAGTACGCTCCGGCATTGTAATCGGGACCGATATCCTGCGACAGCGCCATGCCGTACGTATCGGCTTTGCCGTTGCCGTCCGGATCGTCCTTCGTAAACGCAAGCGCCGTTCGTTTCAGCTCCTCGTAGCTCGTCGGAACGGGAAGCTTCAGCCGGTCAAGCCAATCTTTGCGCAAAACGATGACGAACGTGTATTGGTTCGGGTAGTAGCGGGGAATGCCGTAAATATGGCCGTTCACGTAAAATTGGTCGCGAATGTGAGCGGGTACCTGCTTCAGCGTCGGATATTTGTCGTAATAGTCGTCCAGCGGCAAAAACGCCCCTTGCTTCGCCCAGTTGAAAAAGTTGGAATCGAGATCCTTGAGCGAGACGACGTCCGGGATCGTGCCCGAAGCCATCAGGACGGACAGCTTGCTCGTATAGTCGGACTGCGGCACGAACCGCGGCTTGATCTGGATGCGGAACCGGTCGCGGATCATCCGGAGCGATTCGCCCTCCAGAGGAGGAATATCGTCGTAGACGTAATTGATGAAGCTGACCGTCCGGATCGTCTCGCTCGCGGCTCCGCCGCCCGGATCGGAAGCTTTGCCGCCGGGCGGCTTGCGGGCGATGTCGCAGCCGGCCGCCAGGGCGACGGCGGCGGCGAGCGCGGCGATAACGACGGCGGCCGTTTGGGCCGATCGATGAACGCTCATGGCTTCGCACCTCCTCTATCCTTATTAAACCACGAGTCGGCGGGGATGTCTTTGGTCATCCGGGCGCGGGAATGGCGAAAAACCCGCCCGAACGGCGGCTCGGGCAGGTTTCGCGGACATTCGCTTTTTTCAGTTCCAGCCTTCCTTGGCGTCCTTGATTTTAATTTCGGCATTGATTTCCTTGATCAGCTGCTCTCCGCCCTTCGCTTTCCATTCCGCGACCATTTTGTCCCAGTCGGAGATCGGGCGCTGGCCGGCTATCATTTTCGTCTGCTCGTCGTACAAATATTTGTTCAGCTCCGCGCCTTTCGAGATCAAGGTGTCGGACACGATGCCGTTGCTCGGATTGGCGTAATATTTCAGCGTCGAGTACGACTTCATGATGTCGGCGGCCAGCTGCCGGAGCGGCTCCTGGTACCCGCTCAAATAGTTGACGTCGGAATCTTTTTCCGGCCACGCGATGCCGTCGGGCAAATACGCGAGCGGATACAAGCCTTGGGGCGCCGTTTCCTTGCGGACGACCGGCTTTCCGTCCACCATGTCGTAGCCGGTCCCCACGTTGCCGTTCAGCCAGTCGAAGGCGGCGTTCTTTTCGTTTTTCTGATCGTCCGGGAAAAACGTGCGTCCGGCCTCCAGCATACCCAGAATGCGCCTGACTTTGCCTTTGTCCTTGCCCGCTTCGGCGGAAATGACCTCGAAGCCGATAAAACCGGAGCTGGCGGTCATCCCTTGGGAGCCGTCCGGCGCCTTGAACTGCTCGAGATGGACGAATTTCGCCTGCGGATTGATCTTCATCAAGCCGTCCATGTACGCCTGCGACATGCCGCGCGGCGTCCCGATGAAGATGCCGGCGATGCCGGAGTAAAACTCTTTGTTCGTATTCGCCCAGTCGATCGTGGCGAAGTCGCGGGTAATCGCGCCTTCCTTGTACAAGTCCGCAAGCATCGTCACGATCTCTTTGCGCCCGGGTCCGATCAAGCCCGGAATGAAGCGCCCCTGCTCGTCTTTATGGTACCAGGCGCCCGGATCCCAATACGCGCCCTGCGTAAACGGCGGATTGACGTCTTTGCCGATGGCCATGCCGTACGTGTCGTTTTTGCCGTTTTTGTCCGGATCGTTTTTCGTGAAGGCGATCGCCACCTGCTTCAGCTCTTCGTAGCTCGTGGGCACCTTCAAGCCGAGATTGTCCAGCCAGTCCTTGCGAATGATCGTCGTGAAGCCGAATTTCGGATAATATTGCGGAATCGCGTACAGCTTGCCGTTTACGCGGAACTGGTCGAGCACGAACTTCGGAATCCGTTTCAAGGACGGGTACTGGTCGATATATTCGTCGAGCGGCGTAAAGGCGCCCTGCTTGGCGAATTTGTTGAATTTGCCCGTCAAATCGCCCGACTGGAACAGCGTCACGTCCGGAATCGTGCCGGATGCGAGCGTCGCCGTCAGCTTCTCGTCGTAAGTGCCCTGCGGCACGAGGTTCGGCTTGTAGTCGACGTTGAATTTTTCGTTGATCATTTTGAGGCCGCGCCCGTCGAGGCCGGGAACGTCGCCGTACACGTACCGCATGCCGGTGATCGTATATGTTTTGTTCGCGTCCGAGGAGGTCCCGCCCGCCGGCGGCGTTCCCGCCGCATCGTCCTTCTTCGTTCCGCCCGAGGAACAGCCGACCGCGCTCGCGGCGAGCAGCGCCGTTATCGCGGGATAGATCCACGCTTTTGTCCGTTTCATAGACCGAAAACCACCCTTCGTCAAATAAGTATCGAGAGCCGAAACGATTCACCCTTTCACCGATCCGAGCATCACCCCCTTGGCGAAATGCTTTTGCAGAAACGGGTAGACGATCAAGATCGGCAGCGTCGCGACCAATATCGCCGCCATCTGGATCGTTTCCGGCGGCGGCGGGTTTTCCAGCATCATTTGCTCGGCGGCGCCGAGCGCGTTTTTCGCGTCGCTCTGGATGACGATTTGCCGCAAAATGACCTGGATCGGCCACTGCCGCGGATCGTTCAAGTACAAAATGCCGGCGAAGTACGTGTTCCAATGGCCTACCGCGTAAAACAGGCCGAAGGCGGCCAATACCGGCTTCGACAGCGGCAGGATGACCTTGCCGAAAATGGTGAACTCGTTCGCCCCGTCGACGACGGCCGCCTCGTACAGCTCGTTCGGGATGTTCAGGAAAAACTGCCGGACGACGATCAGGCTGAACGGGCCGATCGCGGAAGGCAAAATGAGCGCCCATATGGAGTTGAGCAGCCCCGTCGCCTTGACGATCAAATACGTCGGGATCATTCCGGCCGAGAACAGCAGCGTGAACAGCACCATAAACATCATCAGCTTCTGCCCGTAAATGTTTCGCGACAAGGCGTACGCCATCGAAGCGGTGAACAGCAGGTTGACGATCGTGCCGACGACCGTCAGGTAGACGGTCATGCCCATCGCCCGCACGAACGGCTTCGACTGGAAAATGTATTGGTAGGCGTCGGTCACCCATACTTTCGGCCAGAGCAATATTTCGCTCTTCAAAAATTCGTCGAACGTGGTGAACGAGACGGAGAAAATGTACAGAAACGGAAACAGCATCGTAAGCGCCAGCAAAGCCAGAAACAAATAATTGAGTCCGTCGAACAGCCTGTCGGACAACGTTCGGTATTTCATCGGAATCCTCGCTTTCTGTCAATAAATGCCGTCCTCGCCGAACTTTTTGGCCGCGTAGTTGGCGCCGCCCACGAGAATGAGCCCGACGATGCCCTTGAACATCCCGACCGCGGTGGCGAAGCTGAAGTCGGACTGCTGAATCCCTTTGTAGTACACGTACGTGTCGAGCACGTTTCCGATCTCCATATTGAAGGCGTTCAGCATCAGAAAAATTTGCTCGAACCCGCTGTCCAGCACGTTGCCGAGCCGCAAAATGAGCAGGATGACGATCGTGCTGCGTATGCCGGGCAGCGTAATGTGCCAAATTTGCCGCCACCGGTTCGCGCCGTCGACGATCGCGGCTTCGTACAGATCGGGGTTGACGCCGGCCAGAGCGGCCAGGAAAATGATCGTCCCCCAGCCGACTTCCTTCCAGATGACCTGCAAAATGATGAGCGGCCGGAAAAAGGCCGGCTCGATCAAAAAGTCGATCGGCGCATCGAAGCCGAAATACGCCTGCAATATCCGGTTAATGATGCCGCCCGAGCGCAGAAAGATGAAAAACAGTCCGACGACGATGACCCAGGACAAAAAATGCGGCAAATAGACGATCGTCTGGATGAGCCGTTTGTACAGCTGGCTGCGCACCTCGTTCAGCAGGATGGCGAGGACGATCGGGGCGGGAAAGGCGAACACGATTTGCAGCAGCGACAAGTACAGCGTGTTCCACAGCACCCGGACTACCTCCGGGTCGGCGAATATTTTGCCGAAGTGGCGCATGCCGACCCATTCGCTGCCGGTAAAGCCGAGGAACGGGCTGTAGTCCTGGAACGCGATCACCATGCCGAGCATCGGAACGTACCGGTACACGATGAAATAAACAAGGCCGGGCAGGACGAGAAAGTACAGAAACCGGTCTCGCCACAGCTTCAGAGCGACTTTTTTGCCCGGAGAAATCGGCGCTCCGGAAGCTTTAGGGGCGGTTGGTGCGGATTGCGGCATGACAAACCTCCCGGATCTCGATTTGTTAGCGTTTTCATAATTGTTGCAAAAGCGGCTCCGTCGCCCGGCCGGCCGTTCCGGCTAACCGGAACGGTCCGCGGCGCGTATATGCAGCCGCCGCGCTTCGCCCGCCCGGAGCGGCAGCGTCAAAACGGCGACCGCCTCGCTCAGCTTCGCTTTGCCGTCTTCGGCGTACGGATTGAACGGGTACGACGGCCAGCTCAGCTCGTACGCGCCTTCCAGCCGCAGCTGCCAGCCCGCGTGTCCGATGACGTGCGGACCGGACGCTTCGCCGATGCGAAACGATCGCTCGGACACGGGCTCGGCCTGCCCGTCCTCCCCGGCCGCAAGCGGCTGCCCCGGCTTCAGCCGAAGCGGGATATGGACGAGCCCCTCGTCCTCCGCGGCGATGTCCGAGCGGAATTCGAGCTCCGCGGCAGCCGCGCTCAGCGAACGCAGCGTTACGGTCAGCGTGCGCGATCCGCACGTAAGACGCGCTTCGCGGGCGGGAACGTCGAGCGCCGCCGCGCGGGGGACGTAATCGTGGCCGCCGTCCGCCGTTCGGACCTCGAACGTGCTCCATTCCGGCTGGCTTTTGGAATTGCCTCCGCCGACGATCAGGCCGGTCGTCTCGTGCCATACGCCGATGAAGCTTTGCCGGTCTTGTCCCCAGCGGGATTCGACGCGCGGAGCGGCATAGGCGCTCAGGCAAACGTACCAGCCGTCCTGCTTGACGACGAGCGAGCGCGCCAGACTGTCCGCGACGTACGGCTCATCGAATGCGGTCGGCGAGCGGCCGGCCTCTCCCTTGCCCGCTTCGCCGCCGACGTTCCAATATTGCAGCAGGTCGGCCAGATGAGGCGCCCTCCACTTGACGCCGCGCGCCATCGCCAAGGCGATCAGGCTGCGCGCGTACGCTTCGCCGCGCGGCAGCAGCGTGAAGCCGGCGAGCCCCATCGGGCTCGGATGGCTGTCGTATTTCGTCCGGCCGTCCACCGTCTCGACCTTGGACCCGTCGGGGTACGTGAACAGCTCATGGAAGCGGAGCGCTTTGTCCAGGGCGGGTTTCACGTCGATTTCCCCGCCATGGCGGCCGTACAAGCCGAGCGCGTGCACGTAAACGAGATTGTACAGCGTCGTCGGTCCGTGGTGTTCGGGCCAAAACCCGTCCGCGTCCTGCGCCTCCAGCGCGAGCCGGATCATCGTCTCCGCCGTCCGCTTCCATTCCGGCCGCCCCAGCACGGACGACGCGCGGTGAAGCGCCATCGCGTTCCAGGTCGGGATGTTGTGCACCGCCGACGTCCCATAGCCGTTTCGCTCCAGCAGCTCCGCCATTTCGCGGTCGATCCCCGCGAAGGCGAGCGTCAAACCTTCCCGCCAGTCGGAGACGCGTTCCGCGGGCAGCTTGCCGGCGAGCAGCCGATACGTTTCGAGCCAATGGTACATCGACCACGGCATGTAAATGGGACCCCATTTGGACCCGTCCACCTTCACGAATTCGACTTTGCCGTCCGGATATTGAAACCGTCTCAGCGCGTCCCCGGCCAAACCGATCCGTTCGAGAAGCGATTCATCCCCGTACAACGGATTGCCGGCAGCCGGATTCGTATACAGGACGGCCATGCACAGCATAATGTCCTGGTTCGTGACCGCCCACCCTTCGCCTTCCATAAATCGTCCCGTTCGCGGGTCGAGCTTGCCGAACTCGGACTCCACGTTGCCGGCGAACCACCGCCATACGTCTTCCGGCGCTGTCGCTGCTCGAAGCGCCGCCTTGCGATCGTCCATCCCGCGCACCTCCCCTTATGCGGTATCGGGGCCGTCCCTTTTCGCTCGACAGCCGCTATCGTTCGTAACGCTCAACCTCATCGAACCACGGCGCCTTTTTAACGCGCAATTATCACTTCCCGCAGCCGCCCGCCGCTGCGGATAAAAGCGCGACGATACGGATAAAAAGTCCTCCTTTTTCGTACGGAGGCGGCAAGAAAAACGAATCCGGTTCCGTTAACGCGTATAACGCGCAGGAGCCGCGGCCGGCGAACAGGACTTCGTCTCGTTCGCGGTCCGAACATTTTTTTCGCCCATAAAAATAGCGCCCTTGGGCAAGGGCGCGCGGCGGCGGTCAGGACGGCAGTCCTTCGTCTTTCGGCTTGTCGTCGCGATTGCGTTTGCGGTACGCGGCCGGCGGCATGCCGACCGTTTTCGTGAAGATGCGGGTGAAGTTGTGGACGGTCGTATAGCGCAGCCGTTCGGCGATTTCTTTGATCGGCATATCGGTATGGACGAGCCATTCCTTCGCTTTGTTGATCCGGTATTCGATCAAATAGTGGCTGAAATTCGTATCGAGCCCGTCCTTGAACGCCCGGCCGATCTGGCTCGTCGAGACGCCGAAATGGTCGGCCACGCCCTGCAGCGACAAATCCTGGTCGTACCGGTCGTGAATGTACGCGAGCGCTTGATGGAGCAGCCGTTTCTGCTTGCGAACCTGGAGCGTGTCCAGCTTTTCCCGAATCGAGCGAAAAACGGTTTCCTTGAGCCACCGCTCGACGTCCTCTAGCGAATGGAGCTCGTACAACGACCGGTACAGATCGGCTTCGAAAAAGTCGTCCAGCTCGTAGCCGAGCTCGTGAATAAATCCGTCGAGCTCGCCGATCAAATAGGCGAACAGCGCGAGCGCGGCTTCCTTGTTCGGCACCGACTTCGGCACGAGCCGCATCAGCTCCTCGAGCCGCCTTTCCGCCTGCTCGAAATCGCCTTGCGCGATGCTGTGCATGATCATTTTTTGCGATTCGATGAGCGGACGGCCGGACGACTTGACGGATGTGGCGATCGTTTCCCGCGTGATCGTCACATTCGTCCCGAGCAGCAGCCGGTAGCCCATCAGCGACAGCGCTTCCTGGTAACAATCGATCAAGCCGCCGTAATCCCGCTTCCCCCCGCTCATCGATACGGACACGGTAAACGGAAAATATTCGGCCACCTTCAGCCGTATTTCGTCGCAGACCGCCAGGACGGACGACTCGGCCTCCTCGTCCCAACGGTCGATGCCGAGCAGCAGGGCGAACTGCCCGGAACGCGGGATGACCGTAACGCCCGCGCAGTCGGCCGTGCCGATTTCTTCGATCAATTTGCTGAGCGCATAGGCGATCAAGGACCGGTCCTTCTTCGGGTACACGCGCTGAAATTCGTCGAACCGGTCGACTTCGACGATGCAGACGCAAATCCATTTCCCTTCGAACGGAAAGCCGTAATGCTCCGTTTGCAGGCGAAACTCGTGATCCGACATATCGCCGCGAAGCAGACGCAGAAACACGCCTTCCCGCCAATACGGAAGCTGCTCGCCGAGCCGCACCTGCAGCTGCTTGTTGGCGGCCATCATTTGCCGGAGCTGGCGGTCCAGCGTCTGGATCGCGTCGTTCCGCTCCGACGGCCCGGCGCCGAAGATGGACAATAACCGCTGAATCGGCACGTACAGCCGGTTCGAGCCGGCGATCGCGAGCAGCAGCCATATGCCGGACAGCAGGACGACCATCCCGAAGGTGGCCTGCTGGATGCCGGTCAGCTTCCGGTTCAGCTCGGCCGTCGGCGTCATCGTCACGTACGTCCAGTTCGTGAAGGCGGACCGGAGCGCCGACAAATCGTACTGCTTATGGTTGAAGCTGATCCGGCTCGGCCGGTCGCCGGGCTGCGACCAATATTCGTACAGCCGGACGGAGGCGGCCAAATCGTATTCCGCCGCGGTCGCGTTGCTGGCCGCCACCACTTTGCCTTTCTCGTCGAGAATGAACAAAATTTTCGGACCGATGTGAAGCTCCTTCAAAAAAGCCGTCAAATTGTCCGGATCGACATGGAGGACGAGCGTCCCGATTCCCGGCAAGCTCGTCGCCGGGATCGGCCGGACGATCAAAATCTCGTTCTGGTTCGGGTACGTTTCCGGGGAGACGGCCACGAAGCCGTTGTATTTCATCGGGCTGTTCCGGACGATTTCGCGATACGGAAACTGATCCAGATCGATATATCCGTACCGGTTGGAATATACTTTGTCGAATTGATTGTAAATGATCGATACGTCGAAGGCGATGTCCGACAAGCTGCGGTACTTTTGCAGGGCGTCCATCATGTCGGTCGACTCCGTCAAATGGCGCTCGATGGAAATGCCGTGGCGGACCGACAATTCGACGGAAGGATTGGAAGCGATTTCAAGAGAAGATTTGCCCAGCGACTGCAGAAACGTATCGACGTGGTTTTCGATTTGCGCCAAAATCATCCGATGATTCAGGTCGACTTCCTCTTCCACGCTGTTCGATACGGTATAGTACGAAAACAATCCGAACAATGGAATGGGCGCGATGCTCAGAAGGACGATCACGGCAAACAGCTTTCGCTTGAAAGTGAGCATGGCGGAGAAGCGGCGAACGACGTTCAAGATGCGCACCTCCAAAGGTCGACGGGCTACCCCCATTCTTGCACCGTTCGGGGCGGCTGTCAACCGCGCAGGCAAGCCGCCCCCGGCTGCGGCTTTGCGGCGCTCGAAACGAAAAAAAGCCGCGGCTGCGGCATGCATAAGCATACCGCGCCGGCGGCTGCCGCTCAAGCGGCTACGGATTGGATGCGGCGTCCCGAATCGATCGGCTGTCCGCCAGGAGCAATCGGGCGAACGCTTCGTCGATCCCTTTCCCCGCTTGCGCGTTCACTTCGTTGTCGAACGGCTTCAGCGCCTGCTCGAGCTTGCGGGGATCCCCCGCCGCGTCCGCGATTTGCCGCGCCTTCGCTTTCAAGCTTTGCAGTATGCCTTCGTTCTTCAGCAAACCCCGCTCGAAGCCGATGTCGAGCACCTCGTCCAGCCGGTCCGGCGTAACGATGACGGTGAAGCGGAAATCGCGGACCGTCTCGTGACCGGCCCGATCCGTCGCCACGGCGCGCACCGTATGCTCGCCGGCCGACAGGCCGAGCGGCGGCAAGGAAACGGTCGGCTGCCGCCAGGGAGCGCCGTCGTCCAGCGACACCGTCAAGAAGGCGACGCCGGTTACGGCGTCGTCCGCATACACGGATAAAGCGACCGTTTCGTTCTGATAAACCGGGTTTGGCGCATGTAGCGCGATGCTCGGTCCGTTCAAGTCCACGACGACCGAGGCGGATGCGGCAAAGCCCCCTTCCTCCGTCCGGGCGGTCACGGTCGTCCGCCCTTCGGCCGCCGCCGTGACGGTGCCGTCCGCATCGACCGACGCTATGCCCGGATGCTCCGACGTCCAGCGCACCGTTTGATCGGACGCCCCATCCGGCAGCACCCGCGCGGTCAGCTTTTGGCGCTCGCCGGCCGACGTCAGCAGCAGCTCGCTGCGGTCGAGCTCCACGCCGGTTACGGGCGCCGGCCCGTACATCGCTACCTCGGTAATGCTGTTGTAATTGTTCGACGAGTTGCCGCTGCCGACCAATCGGACGTAGCGGGCTTGCGTCGTCGGCACGAGAAACGTTTCCGGCTGAACGGTCGTTCCCGAGCTCGTTCCGCTGAACAGCGTCGTCCACTGCAGCCCGTCCACGGAAGCTTCCAGGTCGAAATACGCCCTGCGGGTATTGCCGTTATAGATCGCGACGGAAATCGCGCTCACGGGCTTCGTCTCGCCCAGGTCGTACCGAATCCACTGCTTGCCGGGAGCCGACCAGCGCGTATTCAAGTCTCCGTCGATCGTCTTGTCCGGCGTATTGCCTTGCGCGGCTTCGGGGACGGCGCTCGCCTCGACGCCGGCGACGGCATGCTTCGGCATGCCCGGCGGAACGCCGATCAGCGGCAGCCGCTTGAACGCCACCGTATAGGCGTTCCGGTTCGACGGATTCGACGCATCCTGAACGACGATTCGGGCCGTGCCGGGTACGCCGGTCGCCTGGACGACCGTGAACGGATGGGCGGCCGACGCCCCGACGACCGGCACCGCCGTCGATTCGAACGGCACGTGCGCTTCGTAGTAAGTCGTTTTGGGCGAAAAGCCCGCCAGCGGAACGCCGTCTACCGTAATTTGATCCAGAACGGGACGTACCGGACGAGGCGGCAGTTCCCCGTCGGGGATCGACCACGAAGCGAGCGGCGTAAACGCCGGAACGGTCGCCGGCAGCGGATCGGCTTCGTAAAGCGGCACGAGCCACACGGCCACATTCGCCTCGCTGACGTCCGTCAAATGAACGGTCAGCTTGCGCACGCCGAAATTGCTCGATTGCCCTTCCGGATTCGGCGATGTCGGCAGCGGCTCCGCGTCCATGACCGAGAAGACGGCGCCCGCCGGCGCTTCCGCCAGCTTCGCGTACAGCCGTTTGTCGCCCTGCCTCAAAATGGCGGCGCGGCCGTTTTCCACGATTTCGATCGATGCTTTCGTATGCATGAACCAATACAGCTCGGACGGCTCTTTCAGCTTCATCTCGTCCTGAACGAGCAGCTGCGTCCGATCGCCCGCGAGCATCATGCCCCGCTTCATGCTGACGGCCTCGTCTCTGTACATATCCGTCATATCCAGGATCGAGAACGCGCCTCGCGGCTTCGACTGCCCGGCGACGCGCAGCGCTTTGCCGAACGGCTCCTGCTGCACGACCGGATGCCGCGCCGGATTGACGACGATCGTATTATGGCCTTCGGTTTTTTTCCGGTAATACGTCCAGCGCTGGTTGTTGTAGTCCCAAAAACCGGGCAGGTCGTAACTTTCGTTGCCCGTATCCATCGCCCAGCGGACGCCCAGCGCGTCGAACACGAACGTGCCCGCGTCCAGGTCGAAATGGCTTTTGAGCGTCTCGTTTACGCCTTTCATCGAGGCGAACAGCGCATCCGGATCGTCCCAGCCGCTGCGCATCGAACCGGATTCGATCGACGAGTAGAACCGGTCCAGCTCCGTCGGCTTCACATCGAACATGCCCGGTCGATACAGGACGAGGTAGAGCGGATGATAGACGCCTTTGCGCCGGTACAAATCGCCGAGATGCCACGCATGCTCCGGCTTGCCGAAAAAGTCGGCGAACCACATCGACTCGGGCTGGGCCATGGAAATGCCGCCGTCGTAAAAGTCGAAAAATCCGCCTTCGCCGAGCAGGTGGTACGGATAATCGCCCGACTGCTCGATCCCGTCCAGGGCGGACAACCCGTAGTCGGTGCCGAGGACGTTGTGGAGCGACGCCATCAAGTACGTCAAATATTGGCCGCCGTAATGCCAGTAAGCGGGCCCTTCCGGCCACGCCCCGTCCGGCGTGTAATGCCGGAGCGACTGCTGCAGCTTGCGGTACATGCCGGCCAGCGTCTCCGTCGCCGCCGCTTCCGCCGCCGGGCTCGCATCGATAATCGCCAGCGCCGCCATGCCGAAGTTGCCGTTGTCGACCAGATTGATGTTGTTATACTCCCCGTTGTGGCGAAACACCCCGCGGTACCAGTCCAAAGCGACGTTCAGCACCTTGACGCGGATCGACTCCGCGATCGCGTCCCGCTGGGCCGGCGTCATCGCTTCGTACACCCAGTCGTAGGCGAGCGACACCGCATGCGACAGCTCCGCCATCGCCAAAATGTTGTTGTAGCGCCCGCCCCAATCCGCATAGCCGGCCAGCGCCTCCAGCTCGCGAATCGTCCGGGCCGCGTACCGGGCATCGCCGCTCAGCTGGTACATCAAGGACGTCCGCAGCAGCCGGTCGCGGATCGCCCCGTTATTGCCGCCGTTCGCGGCATAAGGCAGCGGAGACGTTTGCAAAATCGGCTCGGCTTCCTGACGCAGCCTTTCGTACCATCCGGCCATGTTCGGGTCGGATTCGATCCAGGCGCGCGCCCGGTCGAAATCCGCCTTGTCCGCAAGCAGGCGCGGATGCTGCCCGTAGCTCGGCCGGCTGCGGAATTGCGCCACGAAATCCTCCGCATCCGGAACGACGACGATCGCGACGCCGCCCTCGGCGGTCCCGCCTCCGCCGTCCGCCGCCGCGACGCGGAACTTATCGTAGCCGACGAAGCCGGATCGGGGCGTATACACGAACGTACCGTCCGCGTTCAGCGCGAGCGTGCCGTGTTCCGGCTCGGCCGTTTTGCTCCAGGACAGCGTCGTATGGTCGACATCGGCCGCCTGCTGCAAACGATCGCTGAGAGCTTTATTTTTGCCCGTCGAATACCAGATCAGGTCGAGCGCCGGAACGTCGTTGACCGGCGTTACTAGGACCGTCACGACGGCGAACCGCGGCCCCCCTTGTCCGTTGGACGCCATGTACATGAATTTGTCGGTTCCGTGGAAATTCGCGTCGGGATAATACGTAAAGCGCCCGTCCGAATAGACGAAAGCTTTGCCGTGTGCCGGCTCCGTCGCCTTCGCGAACGAGACCGGCGCGCCGCTCGTATCGGTTGCGTTCAGCCGCCCCTCCGCTCCTCCGTCTTCGGCGATTTCGGCCGAAAAGGGACTCGCGCTCAGCGTTGCGGATGCGCCGATCGAAACGACCGCGCTGGCCGTAAAGCCGCCGTCCGCCGTAACCGCCCGAATGACGGCGAATCCGGGCCCCTTGGCGGTAACGACCCCGCCGGAGCTGACCGAGGCGACCGTCTCGTCGGACGACGACCAGGTCACTCTGCGGTCCGATGCGCCCGCCGGCGATACGTTCGCCGTAATGGAAGCGGTTTCTCCCGGCTGCAGCGTAAGGAGCTCCGGGTTCAGCGACACGCCTTGCGCCGCAATCCATTCCTCGACGGCGAAATCGTCGAACCAGACCGTCCCGCTGCTGTTTTCCAGAAACGCCTCCACCTTCAGCCATGCCGGAGTCGTTGCATTGGTCGGCATCGTTACATGTTGCGCGAAATGCGTCCAATCCGTCGAGCCTTTCGCCTCGGCCAAGTTGACCAGCAGATTGCCGCCCGACGTCCTTCCGGCCTGAATGCGGACGAGCGCTTTGCCCGATACGCCCTCCGTCTTCATCCAGCCGCTGACCCGGTACGTCTTGCCCGGAGCGACGGCGTTCGTCTGCTGATAAATCGCCCCTCTCGCTTGCGAAGAGGAGCTTATGCGAACCGAGCGGCTCCCGGTACGGTACACCGCCTGATCGACCGCGAATGCCGGGGTCCCGGCGAATATGTAGGGCGTCCAGCTTGCCGCGCCGGTCCCCCCCGCCCAAGCGGCGTTCGCAGCCGTCGTTTCGAACCCGGGGTTGGCAAGCACATTCGCGTTCGCCGTGCCGTCCGCCCCGGCCGCTCCGGGCCCGATCGCCGCAACGAGCCCCGCGGCCATCGTCCAAACGAGCATGAGGCTTACCCATCGTTTTAACGAGGAAACCATCATTTTTTCCCTCCCGATTGTTTTGGAAAATCGCCCGATTCCGGCGGGAAGCGGCGCGCGAGCAAAGCGCGGGAGCAAAAAAAGCCCCCTGAGGAGCTTTTCCCGGATGTCGATGCGATGCCGTCGCGCTTCCCGCCGGTTATGTTTTTGCCGGGCGTCAGCCTTTGATCGCGCCGATCATCACCCCTTTGACGAAATACTTTTGCAGGAACGGGTACAGCAGCAAAATCGGGATCGTCGCCACGATAATCGTCGCGTACTTGATCGTTTCGCCGATCGGCATTTTATCGCCGCCGCCTACGCCCGTCATCATCGAGTCGGTGCTGTTCGTAATGAGTATTTCCCGCAGGATGAGCTGCAGCGGATACAGATCCCGCGTCCGCAAATAAATGAGCGCGGGAAACCACGAGTTCCAATGCCCGACGCCGTAAAACAAAATCATGACGGCGACGACCGGCATCGACAGCGGCAGCACGATTCGGAACAAAATCGTGAAATCGTTCGCGCCGTCGAGTCGGGCCGACTCTTCGAGGCTGACCGGGATGCCCTGGAACGACGTCCGCATAATGATCAGGTTGTAGGCGCTCATCGCGCTCGGAATAATGAGCGCCCAGCGGCTGTCGAGCATGCCCAGATTGTTGATGAGCAAATAAGTCGGAATGAGTCCGCCGCTGAAAAACATCGTAAAGACGATCATGAACATGATCGGTGTGCCCCACATGACGTTTTGGCGGGAAAGCGCGTAGGCGCCGAGCGACGTCATCAAAATATTGAGAGCGGTGCCGATGACGACATAGAAAAGCGTGTTGATATAGCCGGTCAAAATCGAAGGATTATCGAAAACGAGCCGGTACGCCTCCAGGTTGAAGCCGTGCGGAAACCAGATCAGCCCGCGCATTTGCACGACCCAGGCCGGATCGCTCAAGGAGGCGATCAGGACGAACAGAAACGGATAAATCGTCACGATCGACAGTCCGATCATGAAGATGACGTTCGCCGCGTCGAACGCGCGTTCGCCGAAGCTGCGCTGATTCATGATTGTCGCCCTCCTTTACCAAAGCTTCGTTTCGCTCGTGCGTTTGCTGATCGCATTGGCGAGTATGAGCATGATGAAATTGATGACAGAGTTGAACAACCCGACGGCCGAGCTGTAGCTGAAGTCGGATTCCAAAATCCCTTTCCGGTATACGAACGTGCCGATGACGTCCGCCGTTTCGTACGTCGTGCTGTTGTACAGCAGCAATATTTTTTCGGTGCCGACCGACATCAGGTTGCCCATCTGCAAAATAAGCAAAATGATGACCGTCGGCATAATGCCGGGCAGCGTAATGTGCATCGTCTGCTTCCAGCGGGACGCGCCGTCCACCTTCGCCGCCTCGTACAGCGACGGGTCGATCCCGGACATGGCCGACAAATAAATGATCGAGCCCCAGCCGACGCTCTGCCAAATGTTCGAGGAAACGAAGATCGTCCGGAACCATTCGCTTTCCCGGAGGAAGGCGATCGGCTCGACGCCGAACCAGCCGAGGACGATGTTGACGAGGCCGTCGCGGGCCAAAAAGTCGACCATCATCCCGGCGATGACGACGATCGAAATAAAGTGCGGCATGTACGTGATCGTCTGGACCGCCCGCTTGAACACGTTGCTGCGGAGCTCGTTCAGCAGCAGCGCCAGGATGATCGGAGCCGGGAAGCCGAACAGCAGCTCGTAGAAGCTGAGCAGCAGCGTGTTGCGCAGCAGCCGCCAAAAGTAATAGCTGTTGAAAAAGCTTTCAAAATGCTGAAAGCCGACCCAAGGGCTGTCCCACAAGCCTAGTCCCGGCGAAAAATCTTTGAAAGCGATTTGCAGGCCGTACATCGGCACGTAGTAAAACACGATGTAGTAGGCCACTACCGGTATGAGCATCAAATATACGTATTTATTAAGCTTCAAGTCGCGGATGGCGCGATACTTGAACGCGTTTTTGTCGACCGTAGGTTTCAATGCTTCGGGCTTATCCTTGACCGCAACGGACATTACGCAGCCCTCCTGTCTGTCGATTTCTTGAATATAACGGGCTTTATAGAGCGCGTCCGCCGGGCGCGGAGAACTGTATTCTTCGCGCCTCCGGCGGATCCTGCATCTCAAATTACTTCCGGTTGTTAAACCGGTCCAATGCGGCCTGACGGGCTTTGATCGCTTCGTCGATGCCCATGCTCTTGATCGTTTGGACGAATTTATCGAAGTTTTCGATCGGTTCGGATCCCATAATGAACTTGTTGATCATTTCATCGCGATACGTTTTGACGTCGTTCATGATCGAAGACGTTTTGGAGCTTTCTTCGGCCGTCAGCGTAATCGGCGGCATTTGCTTCGAATGCTCGGCCTTCGCCCAGGTTTGCGCGGCTTCGCGCTGCTCCGGCATCGTGAAATATTGCTCGATGTACCGTTTGTCCTGTACGATCGGACCGCTCCAGGACGCAATGAAATATTTGGCCATCGCTTGCGTAATCGGCAGCTTATCCGGATTGTTCATGATCGTGTCCGTATATTTCGGGTAGCCGTTTTCCAGCTTGTAGCTTTCCCCTTCGATCCCGAAATTGAACAGCATGTGCCCTTCCTGACCGTACTTATAGTCGAGCCATTTGACGATTTGCTCCGGATTTTTCGCCGATGCGGAGATCGCCGCCCCTATACCCGTAAACGGCATCGTGTATTGGCCGAGCGGTTTGTCTCCCGCCTTCAGGCCCGGATACGGAGCTCCGACCAATTGGAAGCCCGGCGTGCTCGGCTTCACCAGCGACGTATACCGGGAAATGCCGCTGCCCGGATACGTGGACAACGAGCCGAGCTGATTGTTCGTCACCTTGGCGTCCTTCAGCTTCGAGTCGGTCGTCGCATAGTCTTTGTCGATCAAGCCTTCCTTGTACCATTTGGCCATCGTGGCCAAAAACTCCTTGAATTGCGGCTCGATCGGACCGTATTTGATTTTGCCGTTTTCGTTGTAGAAATCGGATGTAATGCCCCATGCCCCGACAAACAGATGGTTCGTATCCAGGTCGCCGATCGAGAAGTAGTAAGGGATTTCATCCTTCTTGCCGTTGCCGTTGGGATCGTTGTCGCGGAACGCGGTCAATACCGTTTCCCACTCGGAAATGGTCGTAGGCACCTTCAAATTCAGTTTGTCGAGCCAGTCCTTCCGCAGCACGGGACCATGGACAACCTTCAGCAGCTCGTCGCCGAGCAGGAACGGCATCACATAGATATTGCCTTCGTCGGTCGTAATCAGCTTGCGGAATTCCGGATTGTCCTTCAGCACCTTGGACAAGTTCGGAGCGTGCTTGTCGATCAGCTCGTTCAGACGGATAATGCGTTTTTCCTTGATCAGGCTGTCGGCGCCCTTCGGTGCGGCGTTCCAAGTGTACTCGATGACGTCCGGCAGCTTGCCGGAGGCGAGCATCAGGTTGAACTGGTCTTTCTCTTGACCGGCCGGCGGATGCTGGAACTCGACCTTCGTTCCGGTCCGTTTCTCGAGCTCTTTATAAGCGGCGATTTCATTGTAGCTTTTCATGGTGGCGGCCGCGTTCGGGTTTAAGCTGACCCAATACGTCAGCGAGTCCGGGTACTTCACGTCGGCGGGATTCGTCGTGCCGGCCGCATTGCCCGGCGCGTTGTTCGCTCCCTGGTTCGGTTCTCCTTTTCCTCCGCACGCCGCCAAAACGGTCAAGAGCGACGCCGCGACGACGGTCGTTGTAAGCACTTTCATCTTTCTGACCATATGCTTGGACCCTCCCATAATTCGATTTAAGCCTGCGGGCCGAACCCGCTCCTTAAGGATAGAAAAAGCCGGGGAAACCGGCTACAGTCCGTTCTTCCAGACCGCCAACCGCGCTTCACATCCGGCACAAACCGATTTTCATCAAGGCGAACCGTTCTTCACATCGCCCGTCTGGAGCAGCGTTTCCCGGAATTTGCCGGGCGTGATTCCTTCGATCTTTTTGAATACGCGAATGAATCCGATGTCGGTCGCGTACCCGACCTGCTGGGCGATTTGCAGCACCGTAAGCTCCGGATCGGCAAGCATCCGCTTCGCTTCCCGAATGCGGACGGCGAGCATGTAGTCGGTCAAGTTTTCGCCGTTTTGCTTTTTGAAAAAGCCGGATACGTATTGCGGCGTCATCCCGAAATGGTCGGCGATCGAAGTGAGGCTTAAGCCGTGATCGGCGTAATGGTCGTCGATATATTGCTTCAGGTGAAGGCTGAGCCGCTCGTTCTGATCCGTTCTCGCCTCTCGGACGTTGTCGCATACCGTCCTGCACAGCTCCTTCAGCTTGCGGAGCATCGATTCTGCCGACGAGCTGGCGGCGATGCTTTTCACCGGATCGTGCGTGCCGAACAGCTGCTGCTCGTCGATTTTGAGCGCATTCAGCACTTTCAAAACGGTGCTCAGCAGGTCGAAAAACAAACATTTCCCCATTTCCGGGGTCATGCCGCGGGAGACGACGTTTTGCTCGTACAGCTCGTCCAGCAAGGCGGCAACGCTGTTATAATCCCCGCTTTTGACATAATTCATGAGCTGCGCTTCGGTTTCCATCGGGTAATGGTAAAACGTTCCGCCCTTGTCCTGAATCGTCTCGTAATGCACGAGCGAGCTGGCGCCGTGAATGATGCGGTAATCGAGCGCGTTCAGCGCCTCCTCGTAGCAGCGTCCCGTTTCCGGCAACCCGCGGCGGATCGAGCTGACGCCGACGGCGATTTTCGTGCGGAACCGCCCTTCGCTCATCTGTTTCAGCTCTTCGATCAGCGCGTCCCTCTCGCTCCGCGAATCGTCGGAGGCGTCCGGCAAATTAAGCAGCAGCGCCAGCCGGTTGCGGTCCGTTTCCATCACATAGCCGCGGTCCCCGAGCAGCTCGCTGCTCAGATTGTACAAGACGAATCGCAGCAGCGCCCAATCGCGCTCGCTGCGGTCGATCAAAAACTCGCTGCTTTCGTCCACCTCGATCAGCGCGACGCAGACGCAGTCGTGCGGAAACCGGACGCCCACCAACTGAAGCGACCGCTCCTCCAGCGCCGCCGCATCGGCCTGCCCCTTCAGCAGCCGCGTCAGGAAATAGGCGCGAACGACGGGGATGTGCCCTTCCAGCTTTTCCTTTATTTCTTTGCCTTCGGCCAGCGTCTCGGCGATCGACGTCTTGATGAACTCGTATTCGTTGACGAGCACCGGCTGGCCCGGCTGCTTGCCGTTCATGACCGCCATCATCATGTCGCGGATCGGGCTGTAGCTGCGGTACGCCATCCAGTAGCAGGCGACCGCCCCGGCCGCCAAGGCGACGCCGAGCAGCGTGAGCGCCCACGCCTTGATATCGTTCACCCTCTCGAGCATGACCGATTGGGGGACGAGCGACACGTATTTCCAGCCGCTCTGCCCGGTCGTATACGACAGCATATTCGGCTGTCCGCTCACGCCGTACGCATGGAAGCCGCTGCCCGCGGCGATTTCGTCCAGCAAGCCTTTCGGCAAATCGTAGTTGCCCGACGAAGAGAGGAGCACCTGCCCTTTATCGTCGATAATGAACATCGAGCCGCTGTTCGCCCATTCGATCTGCTTCAGCAGGTCGAAAATTTGCTGGTCCTCGATGCTCATGACGAGCGTGCCCCATACGTTTTCTTTCTCGCCGAGCGGAAGCGACACGGCGGTCTGGATGACGTTTTTGTTCGTGGCGTTTTCCTTGATGCCGGTAACCGGCCAAAACGTTTTGAAATGATAGCCGGACAATAGTTGCTCGCGCACCTGCTCCAGGCTTTTGTCCGCGTACGGGTACAGCTGGGTGAAAAACGTATCCGTATCCGTCTTGAGCGACGGGGACAAGATGATGTCCCCTTGGCGCAGATGAATGTAAAAATCGCTGACGAAGCCGGCTCCGCTGCGAATGTTGCGCAGCGACTTGACCGCTTCCTCGTACTGGATATATTTTTCGTTTTCCGGAATCGTCCACAGCGTTTGCAGCTTCGGATGCGTGGCGATTTGCACGATCATCTGGTCGATTTCCTGCAAATGGTTGTCCGTGATTTGGCGCACCTGCTCCAGCATGGCCAAATTGGAGCGGCTCGCGTTTTGCACCATCGCGTTCTCCATATTCGTATACATGACGGCCGATACGGTCACCGGAATCATGAGAATGACGAGATAAGAAAAAAGCAGCGTCAAAAAAACGCTTTTGCGGCGTCGAATCATGCCTGGGACCTCCCCGGTCGGAATCGGAAACTGGATGACGGAGGAACTTTTGAAACCGCTTTCCAACGAGACTTGTTACCGGCTTCAGGTTGCAGTTTACCATATTTGCAGGGCTCCATCAAACGCGGGGAGCTTCCAAGTACATCCAATTCCAGCGGCCCGGCTTCAAAAAATAAAAACAAACAAGCATCCGGCGGTCTCTGGACCGCGGATGCTTGTTCGTTTCGGCGCGTTCGCCGTCAAGGCTTCCACAACGTAGCGGCGATATAGCAGGCTCCTCCAAGCTCGTCGTTATAATAATAGGCGGTTACCAGGGCGCCGTCCTTCCGCTGCACCGTGCGCGCATACCCGATGTCGTGGCTCCCCGCGTCCGACCGCAGGACGATTTCCTCGCCCCAGGTGGCCCCGTTGTCCGAGCTCAGCTTGGCCCTGATTCCGTAAGGAGCGTCCCGGTACGCATAGGTGATGCATAGACGGCCGTCCAGCAGCCGGGTCAATGTCGGCGGATTGCCGCCCCGTCCCGTATCGGCGACGGGCCGGTTCAGATACGTCCAGGTTTTTCCTTCATTCGAAGATTCGTACAGGTCGATCCAGTTGCTCGCCCGATCGTCCGGGGCGACTTGCCGGTCGCGGGTGGCGACCAATATGCGGTTATCGGGCAGGCGAACGCTCGCGGGCATAATGCTGAAGCCGTTGTTCGCCTCGGGGCTGATCCAGGAGACGAATTGTATCGTTTTGCCGCCGTCCTCGGTTTTCGCGCAAAACGTGCGGCTTCCCGTCTCCGTCCCTTCCATCGTCGGGGCCGTCAGGAAATACATACATTCCCGCGGGCCCGAGACCAAATAATCGGTGCGCGCCGCGATGCCGAGCAGCCCCATCATCGGAATGGAATACGGACCTTGCCAGGAACGGCAGCGATCGTACGATACGTAAAACCAGGAGCCGGAGCCCGAGACGACGTCTTCTCTCGCGCACATCATGGCAAAATCCGGATGGGCGAAGTCGATCGCCTCCTGCACGGGAACCGGCTCGTTCGCATGCTCCTCTTCGCCTCCGCCGTTCTTCGCCGACGAATGCTCGCCCGCCGACAAGCCCCGATTGCCCGGCGTACGCACCGGAGTGACGACGGTCTCCCAGCTTTCGCCCCCGTCCGGGCTGCGGGCCTGCATCGCCACCATCGGCTTCGTCTTGTCGCGCGCGTGAAACCCGCCGTCCGTATTGTGGTAACCGAGCGTAAAGCCGACAACGATCTCGTCGCCCCAGGACCAGATGCCGTAGTTGGCCGGCCAGCCCGCATATCGTCCCGCCTCTTTGTATACAATGACATGCTTCATAGTCGATTCCTCCATTCGGGCGGCTTCGGGGACCGTCATGCCGCCCGTTCGATGATTGCTTGCGCCGTTACACATAATTCAAGCCTTTCGTATACGGGAACGGGATCGGAAACCAGGACGCCGCCCTCCGGCGCCATTCCGCATCGGGCGGCAGCCCCTCGGGCTCCTTGTCGAACACGAGCGACGCCAGCTGCTTCGCGTTCAATACCGCAGGCCGGCAGCCGTCCAGCGTAACCTCGCATGCGCCTTCGGCCCCGAGCCGGACGGCCGGCATGACGGCCCCGCGGCCGGCCCGCTGCTCCCAGTAAGGCTGCAGCTGCCGGAACAGCTTCTCGGCGTCCGCGATATGAACCGTACCCGAATTGTCCGCTTCGGCCGATTCCGCACCGATGTCCCCGAGCAGCTCCGCGACTTCCGTCTCGTGCCACGAAACGGTGACGTCCAGCCGATCCGCCAGCTTCGTTTCCAACGCATGGCGCAGGAGCGAACAGAAGCCGCCCGCCCCGCCGGCCCACTCGATGACGAAACCGTTCCGAGCGCCGGAACCGTCCCCTTCGCGCTTGAGCGCAAGCACGCAGAAGGCGGTTGCCTCCCCGTCCTGCTCGGCGATTAAAGCGATCTGTTCCATTCGCCGCATGGAGGCCACTCCCTTGGCGCGGAGAAGATCGGCCAAATCCCATAAGCTTTGTTCGTAATGCGCCGGCTTCTCCGCCGATAGCCGCCGCAGACGAAACCAGTCGGCCGCGTCGGTCGTTCTGCAGCCCGCTTCGGGCGATAGCCGCGAGGCGAGCAGCGGTCCATGCTCCGGCAGCAGCGTGTAATTACGAAACGTTCCGAACGGGAAGCAGCCGGCGCTCGTATAAAGGGAGCGCGTGCCGGACACAAGCAGCAACGAAGCGTCCGCCCGGCGCACATGCAGCTTGGCGTAGTCCAAAACGGCGCTCGCGATCCCTTTGCCCCTGAAATCGGGATGCGTGCATACCGCCCCGTACGAGTACACTTGAAGGCGGGCCGCTCCTACCCGAACGACCGACGGCACCAAACCGGCGAACGATACGAGGCGGCCGCCCGCAAATCCGCCGATCGATTGCCCCAAACCCGGCGAAAACAGTTTCGGCGAGGAAACCGCCAGCGAAGGGCGGCCATCCCCCCGAAACGTGCCGTCGGCGAGCCGAATCGCTTCCTCCGTCTCCTCCGGCGTCAACAAACGAATGTCCATGATCCCCGCATGCTCCTCACTTCATTCTGCTCCACGCTTTGTTGTAAATGTCCTCGATCTCGCCCGAGCCGCTGGCGGCGACTTCCTTCGCGAAGGCGTCAAGCTCGCTGAGCGGCCGGCTGCCGAGAATGAACTTGTCGATGTTTTGGGTGACGACCGTATCGACCTTCGTCGTCAGCTGCTTCAGCTTCTCGATCTCTTCGGCGTTGAAAGGCGGGTCGAGCGGCTTCTCGACCACTTCCTTGCGGTCCTTCTGCTGCTTGACGGTATCGGACCACTGCTTCAGCTCCGGCGGCGATATGGTCAGCATCGGCGTATCGTCGGTAAACGTGCTGAACGCCAGCAGCCCGGTTCCGAGGAACGACTGCATCGCCCGGTACGGATCCTGCTTATCCTTGAACTGGTCGAGCAAGCTTTGGCTGATCGTCACCTTATCGCCGGACCGCGTAAAATGCTCGCCGGGGACGCCGAAGTTCGTAATGTCCGCGCCTTCGTCGGAATACATCCAATCGAACATTTTGACGATCTCCTCGGGATTTTTGATTTTGCTGCTGATCGCGTACGAGTTGAAGCTGGACGGGTTATCCATATAGTTGCGCTTGTGGCCCGCCGAATTCTTGAACAGCGGCAGCATGTCGAACTTCGCCTTCGGGTTCGCCTGCTTCAGCGCGGCGTTAAAGTTGACGGCAAACGTGTAATTGTCGTAGAAAAACACCGATTTCCCAGAGCTTAAATTTTGCTGCCATTGCTGCGCCGTCAAGTTCGTGAAGTTGGGGTCGAGCAGCTTTTCCTTGTACAGCTTGGCGAGATACGCGATCGCTTCCTTGAACTCCGGGTGAGCCGGACCGTACAAATATTTATCTTGTTTGGGCTCGTAATAGATGGAGAACCCGCTCCCGAACGCATAGGCGAGAAACCGCAAATTGTACTGGGAGCCGCTGCGCATCGTCCAGGGATACGAATCCGGATACGCCTTCTTGACCGCCTTCAGCACCTCGTACAGCTCCTCGAACGTAGTCGGCGTCGGCAAGTTCAGCTCCTGCAAAATATCGGTGCGGATCATCGGAAAGCTGCCGACGTTGGCGGCGACCGATTTTCGGGCCATAATGGGAAACCCGTACAAGCTGCCGTCGATTTTCAGCTTGTTCGCCTCGGGCTCGGCCTCCAGCCTTTTCTTGAAATTGGGGGCGTACTGGTCGATCAGCGGAGACAAGTTCAGGAAGATGCCCGTTCCCGCATAGTTCGTAATATCCGCGCGGGTGACATGAAGCACGTCCGGTATATTGTTGGTGGCGATCAGCGTTTTCTTTTTCGCTTCGTAATCGCTGCTCGGCACGCCTTCCATATTGATTTTCACGTTCGTTTTGGCCAAAATTTGCTTCAGCGCCGGAGAATCTTTCAATACGGGCTGGATCGAGCTGTCGCTTCGCATCACCGTTATCGTTCTGGCATTCGCCGATTTGGAAGCGTCGGAACCGTCTCCGGCCGGTTTGTCCGTCCCCTTGGACGCGGAACAGGCCGACATAACGACCGCGGCCGGCAGCAATACGCTCAGCGCCGCGGGAACGTACCGTTTGTTCAGTTTCATGGCTGCACCCCTTTTTCACTTCTCGTTTGCGTTACCCTTTCAAAGAGCCGACCATCGAGCCTTTGACAAAATATTTTTGCAGGAACGGATACAGCACCAAAATCGGCAGGATGGCGATCATGACGACCGCGTATTTAATATTTTGATCGACGACCATCGTGCCGACGACGCCGCTCATTTCCGTGGACTGGGCCGACATATCGCCCTGAATGACGATGTTCCGCAGGATGAGCTGGATCGGAAACTTGCTGCTTTCGTTCAAGTAAATAAGTGCGGAAAAGAAGCTGTTCCAATGCCCGACGGCGTAAAACAAAATCATCGTGGCGATGAGCGGCGCCGACAGCGGAACGACGACTTTCACGAACGCTTTAAGATCGTTCGCCCCGTCGATATGCGCCGATTCGATCAACGCTTCCGGGATGGCCTGGAAAAACGTTCGCATCATGACCATGTAGAACACGTTGATCGCGGGCGGCAGCACGATCGCCCATAGCGAATTGAGCAGACCGAGACTGTCGACGACCAAATATCGCGGAATCATGCCTCCGTCGAAAAACATCGTAAAGACGATCAGCATCGCGAACAGATGCTTGCCGTAAAAATGGCTTCGGGACAGCGGATAGGCGCAAAGCGCCGTCATGATCAGATTGATCGCCACGCCCACCGTCGTGTACAGCAGCGTGTTTTGATAAGCCTGCACGATCGGAGCGCTGGAGAAAATGATTTCGTACGCTTTCAAGGAGAGCTGCACCGGATAAAATCCGACCTCTCCGCGGGAAACCGGTCCCCCTGCGCTGATCGACACAATGGCCATGTAATAGAGCGGATACAGCATGATGAAAACGACGCCGAGCATGAACACCATGTTGATCAGATCGAATAGCGAAACGTTCTTATTACCGAAGCGAGACACGACCGGACTCCCGTTTTTCACCATAAACTCGTCCCACCCAGCCATTTCGTGAACCGGTTCGCCCCGACCACGAGGATATAGGCCACGACCGATTGAAATACGCCCACCGCCGCCGCGAAGCTCAAATCGCTGCCGAGCAGGCCTCTCCGGTATACGTAAGTTTGGATCACGTCCGCCGTTTCGTACGTGGAGCCGTTATACAGCAGCAATATTTTCTCGTAGCCGACGGACAAAAAGTTGCCGATCGTAAGCAGAAACAGTATCGTAATGACCGGGAACAAGCTCGGCAGCGTGACGTGCAGCATCTGCTTCCACCGGTTGGCCCCGTCCATCCGCGCGGCTTCGTACAGCTGCGGATCGATGCCGGTCAGCGCGGCCAAATAAATGATCGTTCCCCAGCCGACCTGCTGCCAAATATCCGACGCCGTATAGATCGTACGGAACCACGAAGGCTCGATCAGAAATTGCAGCTGCCGGCCGCCGAACCATTCGACCAGCCGGTTGAGAACGCCGTCGATCGCCAAAAAATTGACGATCATGCCGGAGATGACGACCGTGGACAAAAAATGGGGCAAATAGGCGACCGACTGCACGAACCGCTTGAAAACGTTCGCCCGCAGCTCGTTCAGCAGCAGCGCCAGCACGATCGGCGCGGGAAAATTAAAGACGAGCCCGTACAAATTGAGCATGAGCGTATTGCGCACAAGCTTCCAAAAGTAAGGATCGTACAGAAACGTCTTGAAATGCTTGAAACCGACCCAGGGGCTTTTAATAAAGCCGCTGAACACGTTGTAATCCTGAAACGCGATAACGTTGCCGAAAATCGGGATAAAGTGAAATAAAACGAAATATGCTGCCGGTAAAGCAAACATGGCGTACAAATACTTGCTTCTTCTCAGCTGCTTCTTCCAATGGGGGGTTGACCGAATGCCCCCGGCATGTTGTGCGCCGCCCACTCGCAAGCCTCCAATCGAATACTCGCACATGCGACAAGTTGTCGTTCCCGATTAAAGAACGCGATTCTTGAAATGTCGGACAATCATCCGGCTGACGCTCCTTTCCGTACCCGGGGTACCGTAGTCGTTGCACCCCAAGCATAGCCGGAAGCGTCCGTCCATTCCTATTGTCAGTACGGAGCATTCGGTCTCAATTTCCCGCTTGCGGCCGGCAGTCTCGTTTTTCCTTCCCGGTCTCAGATCGGTTCATCGCCTGTGACGGCGCCGTCCTGGAGCATTTTCCGGTAGTCCTGGGGGGTGACGCCCTCGTACTTTTTAAACAACCGGAAAAAGGTGGATCGGCTTACGATGCCGACGCTTTCGGCGATTTCTTCGTTCTTCATCGTCGTCGAGCCGAGCAGTCTTTTCGCTTCGGCGATCCGCTTCATATGGATGTATTCGGTCATATTCGTTCCGGTCGACTCTTTGAACAGCTTGGATACGTACTTCGCGGACAAATTCATTTCCGAGGCGATCGACTCGAGATACAGATCGCTTCGATAATTGGCGTCGATATACGCGACCATTTTGGCGACGATTTTGGCCGCTTTGTTATCCTCCTGCGTCGTGGCCGTCTCGACGATTTCCCGGAAAAAGCGGAGCAGCAGCGCAAGGTGCTCCTGCAGGTCGAGCAGCTGGGACGCTTTGCCGACCAGGATGAGATGATCGCGCTCCGTCAGCATCCGCTGCGGACCGATCCCTTTTTCGAGCAAAAATTTGACCCCGATATGGTACAGCTCCACGAGCAGCAAATTCATGTACCAATTGGACGTGCCCTTCTCCACATTCAGGTCGACGATGGCGCGTATTTCCGCTTCCAGCACGGCCATATCTCCGCCGCGCAGGCCGTTGATCACTTTCCGCTCCTCGGCGAAGCCGAACTGATAGTATTGCCCGAGCGGGAAGCGCGAGGCGTCGATAATTTGGCAGTCCGCCGTCTCGTCGGCCTTGGCCAGCGCCATCCTGGAATCTCCGTACGATTTGGCCAAATCGCCGATCTGCTCGTACGCATTCCCCACTCCGACGACCAGCCTGCAATATTTCGTGTCATAGTCGAACGTTTCCAGCAAGGACGCGAGCGCCCGGTCGAGCGCGGAACGGTCTTCCTCCCGTTTCAGATTGATCATCGCCGCGTACAGGTTCTTTTGAACATCGATCACATAGGCGGAGATATGCCGCTGCAGAATGCCCTGGATAATCTTTTTCATATTTTCCAATATGAGCAGCCGATCCGTGTCCTGGATGTCCTCGTAAAACTTGTCCTTGAAATGAAATTTGATGCAAGCGCATACATACCGTCCGCTCTCGAAGCCGATTTCGTGCATAAGCGCCTCGTGCTTGCTGAGAGGGCTGCCGTTCAGCACGTAAGTGAACGCATTTTCCAAAAATTCGCCGGAAAACTTCTCCCGCCGATGCTGAGCGTCCAACAGGTTGCGGATCGGGTTGTACAGCTTGCGGCTGAATACGAAGGAAAACAGCACGCCCAGCACGGTCAAAATGACCGACATCCATACGATCAACGACAAGATGCCGCCTGCCAGCTTCGTATATTCGCTGGTCGGCGTTATCGAGTAATAGTGCCAGCCGTATTCCGAACGGTTCACGGTAACGACGGAACGCCGGTTATTCAGCTTCAGCTCGGCATACCCGGAATCCCGATCCCGCAGCCCTTCCGTCAGCTGTCGCAAAACGCCCGGCTGCAGATTCGAAGGCGAGCCCGTCACCACGCGATGCTGCTGATCCGTCACGAGGAACTCGCTGGAATCGACCGCTCGGTTCTGGATCAGAAACTGATTCAATTTGGAGGCGGATATCGTAGCGACGAGCACGACCCGGTTTCCGGCAATGTATTGGGAGAGCACGAACGGAACGACCGGTTCGCTCCCGTCCTTGAACGATTTGCGGACGTTCGTCGGCTCGAGCACGCGAAACGAGAAGTCGCTCGCCAGCAGGTCCGCCCAATACGCTTCCCCGTAGCCTTCGAACCGGCTGAATTGATTGAAAAACGATGAAAAGCTTTCGACCCCGTCGCTTTTGTATACCCACTCGCGATCGGTATAGACGAACATGTCGTCGAGATAAGGGCTTACGATGTTGCGACTTACGGCGAGCCACTTGACGATGCTCGGGATTTTTTCCTTCTCGTTGACGCTTTGCCGGTCGTACGGAACCAAATACCGCTGCACCGTATCGTTCATGAGCACGTTCATCCCGGTTTGTTCCGTCGTCCGCAGCATGTTGTCGATCGCCTTCGAGGAGGAAATCAGGTTCGCATCGATTCGGTCGATCGTCTGCCGCTTGAACACCGCGATATTCGCCGCGTAAATCGCCGAGCCGATGACGACCGTGGGGACCAGCAAAAATAAAAAGTACGACAAGATGCGAAAATACAGCTTATTCGTCCCGGCCGGATAGGCCCATTTCTTGAAGCTCATGGATGCGGAACCACCTCTTCGTGTCGGCAGGCGGAGCGCCCGCGGTATCGAGCCCGGACGACCCGCCTTCATCCCTGCCTGATGTCATCATTTGTAATCCATTGTACCAGCCCCCCCGCGCGATGAATAGGCTGTTTCAAGCGGCTTCGGGACGACAAAAAAGCATCCGCGTCGGCCCTCGGGTCCGGTCGGATGCTTCTTGGGGGATGACATGGCGGGAATTAGACGCCGAAACGGAAGCCGCGAATCGCCACGACTCCGCACCTGGCGATCGTATCGCCTTCGCGATGCGGCCACAGGCTGGTCGGCTTGCTCAGATCGGTCGTCATCTCGCCCGGATGCTGCACGGACAAAAACAGCGTGTTTTCGTCCGGGGTGAAGAACGGACCGGTCAGCTCGCTCTCGACGGGAGCCGAAGCGAACTGCATCGCCTCCGCTTTGGCGGGCCCGTGCGTCGGCACGACGAACAGACCGTTGTTCATGAACGTTTTGTAGACGCCCTTGTTATGGCTGCTCGACGAAATGTCGGTGACGACCCACAAATTGCCGCTCGAATCGAACGCCAGGTTGTCCGGCGAGCTGAAGCCCGATTGGCGGCCGCCGGCGATAAAAATTTCGAAGTCGAATTCGGTCGCGCCCAAATCGTCGTCTTTTTCGAAAATGCGCGTGATGTGTCCGTGAATGTTGCCGTGCGCGTCGTTGTTCGTATGGCTGACGAACACCGTATTGTCGAACGGGGAAATTTCGATGTCTTCCGGCCGGTCGGTCGGCGTCCCGCCTACCATCAGCGCCGCTTCGTGACAGTTCGTGACGACGTCGCCCTGGTTTTTGAACTTCGCGAGCAGCTCCTCCCGCGTTCCTTTGACGCCGGTCGGCGCTTTGTAGTTCGGATTTTCCAGCAGCTTCGCGATCGCCTCGTACGTTACCGGCACCCATTTGCCCGATTTCAGGTTGGCGACGTACAGCGTTCCGTCCTCGAGCAGCGCGGAATTGGCGCGCCCCTTCGACTCGTCGTATTTGCCCGCGCTTACGAATTTGTAGACGCACGCGTCCTTCTTATCGTCGCCCATATAGACGACGATGCGGCCGTCGGCCGTCTTGCCCATCGCCGTATTCTCATGGTTGAACCGGCCGAGCGCCGTATGCTTCTTCAAGAAGCTGCCGTCGAACGGATCGATTTCCACGACCCAGCCGTAATGCGCAAGCGGCAATCCGGCCCGTTCGGCCGTCTCCGAGAAGTTTTCTTCGCACGACAGCACCGTGTTCCAGAACGTCACGCCGCCCGAGCAGTTGGCGAACGTGCCGGTCGCCTTCGTCGCATACCCGACGGCGGTGCTCCCTCTGGCCGGTCCGGTCAGCTCGAACGGGGTTTTCCCGTGAATGCGGCGGGCGTACTTGGACGCCGTATCCATTTTCCAGACGCCGTCCGCGTCCTGATACACTTCGATGACGGACATCCCCTGGTAATACAAATCTTTCTCGATTTGCTCGCGCGTCCATTTGCCGTCCTCGGCGATCGGTCCGATGGAGAAAATGTTCGTATATTCGTGGTTGTTGACGAGAAGGCCGCGCGTGTTCGAGCCGTCGATCGGGAAGTAGGCGTTATAGTCGGAGCCTTGGCCGAACTTCTCGCCCGCCTCGTTGATCACATCGTCGAAAGCGGCGACGACGTCGTATTTGTACCCTTTCGGAAGCAGCAGCCGATCTTCCTTCGACGGCTCGATCGGCTCGAAATATCCGCTGACCTTGTTCGTCTTGAAGCCGAATAAATGGTCGGCCGTCGGCGACTTCGCGGAAGCGCTGCCCTCCAATACGCCGAGTCCCGCGGAAGCGGCGGCAAGCGCGGCGGCTCCGGTACCCATGTACGATAAAAACGTGCGTCGGTTGATCTTTTTCGCCACGAAACATTCCTCCTGTACGAGTTCTCTTAACGTCCACGATACTCGAGAAATGTAATCGGAATATTTCGCGCATATGAAGAAGTTGTAAAAGCCGGTCGTTTTACTCGGGATGGTTGTTCGTCGCGCTTCCGATCTTATATGGCGTCGTGACGCCTTCGTACGCCAGATGCATCGTCATCCCTACGGCCGCATGGGCCAAATTGTGGCAGTGATCCATCCAGATGCCCGGGTTGTCGGCCCGGAACGCGACCACGTACGTTTCGCCCGGAGACACGTCGAGCGTATCCGACCACCACGGACTGCCGGTAACCGGCTCGCCGTTTCGCGACAGCACGAGCATATGGTGGCCGTGCAAATGCATCGGATGGTCGACCTGGCCGCGACCCACGATCGTCGTTTTGACCAGATCGCCTTCCCTTACCATATACATCGGCGTATTCGGAAATATCGCTCCATTAATCGTATAGTTGGAGTTGAAGGTGCCGTTGTAAAATCCGAGCTTGTTGTCGAGCACCATCGTAAATTCGCGGTCGAACTTGCTGTCCGCATCGAACGGCGTCGGCGCGGGGCGGCCGTAACGCTGCGGCTCGAACGGCACGGTGGACGGAATGGCCGGCGGCTCCCCTTGACCGTCCGGGCTCATGAATATGCCGAGCTTCATGCCGCTGTGGCCGACGCTCAAATAGACGGGGCCGTTCGGCATCCGGAACGCGATGTCGTACCGCCCGCCCGTCGTCAGCGTCAGATGCGTATCGCGCAGCGACCCCGGTTCGTTCAAGTCGGTTCCGTCGATGGCGACGACCTGGAACTCGGCGCCGACGAGCGTATACGTTTGCCGGACCCAATTGTCCGTATTGATCAGGCGCATCCGTACCGGGGTGCCGGGCGCGATCGCCATGCGCTGAATCGTATCCGACGCGCCGATGGCGAAGCCGGCGTCCTCCCATACGTGGGTCATGACGGTGATATCCTTCACGTTCGGCTCCGGCTGCTTCTGCTCGACGACGAGGGCGCCGAACAGCCCTTTCTCGACGGCCGTCTTGGAGTTTTGGTGCGAATGGTACCAGAACGTACCGACCTGCTCCGCCACGAACCGATACGTATACGTTTCGCCGGGCATGACCGCGTTTTGCGTCGCGCCCGCCACCCCGTCCTCGGCGTTCGGCACGTCCAGGCCGTGCCAATGAATCGTCACGCCGTCCTCGATGTTCTTGTTCGTCAGCGTCACCTCGACAAGCTCGCCCTGCTTCATCCGCAGCTCGGGGCCGGGAATTTGCCCGTTGTACGTCCATGCCTCGACCGTTTTGCCCGAGCTGAGTTGCACGTTCTTTTTTTCGGCGGTCAGCGCAAACGTACGGTCCGGCTTGCCGGTCCGCGGCCCGGCGAGCGAGTCGACGGAAACGGCCCCGCCCTGCGCGCCGGCCGTTTGCACGGCCGCGTGGCCGGCATGATGATGATGCGCTCCGCCGGCCGATACGGCTCCGCCGCCGTAATCGGCGACGCCGGCCATCATATCCAGCTCGGCCGGCAGCCGGCTTCGCTCCATCGCCGCCGCGAACAACGGCCACGCGATCGCGCCGCAGACGGCCAGCACGAGCGCGTTGCGCGCGACCCGTACCGCCCAGAAGCGCGTCGCGAACTTCGCTTCGTGGCGAGCCGCCTTGCGCGAGCGGAGCGTATGCAGCCACCACAGCAGCGCCGACAGCAGCGCGTACAGCGCAACCGGAATCGCAACCTCCGGCAACCGGAACGGGACCGGCGGCACCATTGCGAAATAAAACGTCGTCAGCGCCCCGAGCGCCGACATTTGAAACGGGACGACGATCCCCGGGTGCGAAGCCTCGGCGAGCAGCTGCGGACCGGCTTGCCCGTCGCCCCCCTCCTTCGTCGCCCGCTGCAGCTTCGCGAGCTTCGGCACGGCGCTTACCGCCAGCAGAAGCAGCGGCACGCCCACGAGCGGATCGTGCACCGCGATCCGGTCGATCCAAAACAGCATATCGTACGAAGCCGCCATATACGCGTTTATGCCGATGATCGCGCACGTAAGCAGCGCGACGCCCCCGGCCCAGAACAGCAGGCCGCGCGCCCGCTTGCGAAGCCGGCCGACCGACCCGCTGAACAGCAGCTTCGACGCTTTCCCCCCGGCGATCCATGATACGATGAGCAGAAGCAGCACCGCCGAATATTCCGCCATCGTCGCAACCGAATACATCTCGAAACCCCTCCTCGAACCTGATTGGCGTCTACATTGTAACTCGCGGCGGCAAAACGCCGACACGGTCGCAAGGTTGGATCGCTGCCGGTCCTAGGGCGGGGCCGGCGGTTAGCGGAGGTCCGGCCCCGAAACGAGAAAGAAGCGGCCGCACGCTTTCGCATGCGCCGCTTCGTCAGCCAGCTTTTCGGGGCGATTCGGTTACGAGACGACCGGCATCGCCGCGTCGTCCATCCGGTCCTCGTCGTCCGCCAGCTTGCGGACGATCAGACGGGAGACGCGCATATGGTCGACTTCGTCGACGATCATCTCGAATCCTTTGAATTGCACCCGTTGATTTTTTTTCGGCGGGATTTCCACCTGGGAATAGACCCAGCCGCCTATCGTATCGTAATCATCCGTTTCGATATCCAGCCCGAAATAGTCGTTGAACTCTTCGATATGGAGTAGTCCGTCCACGGAGTGAGTATTTTCGTCTTTTTTCTCGATGCTGGACCGCTCTTCGTCAAACTCGTCGTGGATTTCCCCGACCAGCTCCTCCAAGATGTCTTCCATCGTCACAAGTCCCGACGTGCCGCCGTATTCGTCGATGAGCAGCGCGACCTCGGTCCGCTTCTTCTGCATCATTTTCAGCAGGGCGCTGATCGGCATCGATTCGGGAATGCTCATGATCGGCCGAACGATCGAGCGGATGTTGTCGAGTCCGTCTCTCGCCTTCAGCAAATCTTTAATGTGAATAAAGCCGATAATATTGTCTTTGTCGGGATCGGCCACCGGATAGCGCGTGCGCATTTCCGTCGTGGCGATTTCCATATTCTCGTCGAACGTGCGATCGGCGTACAAGCAAGCGAGCTCCGTACGGGGGATCATGATTTCGCGCGCGACGGTTTCGGTAAATTCGAAGACGTTATCGACGAGCGTCAGCTCCGTGTTGTCGATATAGCCGCCTTTGTGGCTCTCTTTCACGAGCAGTCGAATTTCTTCCTCGGTATGCACCGCGTCGTGCTCGGATTCCGGCTCGACCCCGGATTTGCGCAGCATCCAGTTGGAAGCGCCGTTGAGCAACCAGATAAACGGATACATGATTTTGAAGAAGACGATCATCGGAATCGCCGACCATAGCGTGACCGCTTCGGACTTGCGGATCGCGTACGTTTTCGGCACCTGCTCGCCGATCGTAATGTGGAAGGCGGTAACGATAGTAAATCCGATAATAAAGGCAATAATATGAATAACACTTTCCGGCATTCCGATTTCAGTCAATAGCGGCTCGATAATTCTGGCGATCGTCGGTTCGCCCAGCCAGCCGAGTACAAGCGACGTGAGCGTAATCCCTAACTGGCAAGCGGATAAATATGCGTTCATGTCGCCCAATATCCGGCTCGCGAATTTCGCCCTAATGTTTCCCTCCAGGGCCAAAGCATCGATGCGGCTGCTTCTCGCTTTCACCATGGCAAATTCCGCCGCCACGAAAAAGCCGTTCAGAAGCACCAAAACTAACGCCAAGGACAAATTCAGGATTATCGGACCAGGGTCACTTTCCAAATACGTTCCTACCCGCCTTTCTTGAGGCGGACAGGTTCACCTCCCAATAGTATAAGTAGAACCATTATAGTATTCATTATAAAGAAACGTCAGTAAAGATCAAAGCGCTCGAACGTTCTTATCGAGTCATATCCGCACGAAAAGTCAGATAATTCGCCGAAAACAGTTTATTATTGAATCTTTAATCGGTTTTGCTTTCGGATTTGTATAAGAAAAGCTTATGATCGCAGCTTTTCGACGATGTGCATTCGTGTTTCAGCGGTAGCTTATTCTTGGTATACAATTTACTTTTTTCGTCCCCTATTCCCCGAAAATTTATAAATTGTATAACGTTAAGCAAAGCTTATGATCGAAGCTATTCGGGCGGAACGGCCGGCGCGCAATCGTTCGGAAAAACGGCTTTCGCATCAGATTGTAACGATAAGCAAGAGTGATAGATCCGCACGGAGGCGATCGAACGGATGAATTCGACGACGATTTGGACGGAACGGTTCAAACGCTTTTTCCTGAACAACCGGTTCGTGCTCAGCTTGCTCGTCCTGCTGCTGATCGGGCTCAACATTCGGGTGTATGCGACGGTATCGTACATTTTTTTGCCCGTCATCGCGCTCGTGAAGACAATGTTTTTGCCGGTTTTGCTGACCGGCATCGCCTATTACTTGCTGAATCCGATCGTCGATTTGCTGGAAAAAAGGGGGATTCGGCGATCGGCTTCGATCGTCCTGCTTTATTTGATTGTCGTCGCCTTGATTGCCCTGCTCGTGACGATCGTCGTCCCGTTCATCCGCGTTCAAATCGAAAGCCTGCTGGACAATTTTCCGAGATACAGCAAGCAGGTCGAGCTGCAGGTCGCGGAAATCGTCGGAAGCGGCCTGTTCGAGCGGCTGCGGCAAACGTTCAGCTTCGATCCGGCCGAATATATGCAGCGGGCGGCGGGGTACTTGGCCGGTTTTTTCAATAACGCCTGGACCCGCATCGGAGCCGTGGTCGGCGCGGTCACCGAGGTGGTGCTGTCGGTCGTCATGACGCCGCTCATCTTGTTTTACCTGCTCCGGGACGGACGGCGGCTGCCCCGCTATATCGTCAAATTCGTGCCGACCGCGCTGCGCGGTCAAACGCTGGACGTCATGTCGGAGATGAACCAACAGATCAGCTCCTACATTCGCGGCCAAATTATCGTCAGCTTCTGCATCGGCCTGCTGCTTTATGTCGGCTATCTCGTCATCGGCCTCGATTATTCGCTCGTGCTGGCCGTTTTCGCCGCATGCACGAGCGTCGTTCCGTATCTCGGGCCGGCCATCGCGATCGCGCCGGCGCTTATTATCGCCATCGTCACGTCGCCGATCATGCTGCTGAAAATGGTCGTCGTCTGGACGATCGTCCAGCTGGTCGAAGGGAAGTTCATCTCGCCGCAAATTATGGGCAAAAACTTGCACATCCATCCGATCACGATCTTGTTCGTCATCTTGACCGCCGGAAAGCTGTTCGGCATCGTCGGGATCATTCTCGCCATTCCCGGCTACGCCATCCTGAAGGTCGTCGCCGTCCACCTGTTCCGCTGGCTCCGGAGACGGTCGCGGCTGTACGAGCCGAGCCCGGGCGGCGGCGAATGAAGCGCGGGGCCGCCCCCGCTCAAACGGCGGCGCCGCCGGAAACGGCTGCGGCTGCGGGCATGCCGCCTTCGCGGATCATCGCCGCCGGGTATTGGTACGCCCCCGGATCGCGCTCGCACAGACGCACCCAGGCGTCGACGCAGTCGGGATCGAAATGCTTTTCTTTCTGTTCGATCAGAAACGTCAGCGTCTCGTCGTGCGAACGCGCCTGACGGTACGAACGGTTCGACGTGAGCGCGTCGTATACGTCGGCTACCGCGATAATGCGGGCAAGCAGCGGAATTTGCTCCCCCCGCAGCCGGTCGGGGTAGCCCGATCCGTCCCAACGCTCGTGATGATGGCGTATGATCTCCAGCTCTTCCTTCATGAAGCCGAGATTGCGGCACAGCTCGTAGCCTTTGACCGGATGCTGCTCGATAACGGCGCGCTCCTCGTCGGTCAGCTTGCCCGGCTTGTTTAAAATCGAATCCGGCACGTTGATTTTGCCGACGTCGTGCACGATCGCGCCCTGCGCCAACGCCCGCAGCTGCTCGGGCGTCGCCTGCATCTCCTCGGCCAGCCGCAGCGCGTACATCGTCACCCGGAAATTGTGGCCGGCCGTGTACGAATCTTTCGTTTCGGTGGCCAGTACAAGCGCTTTCACGCTGGGCGATATGCTGTTCGTAATACGCTCGATCGGATCCTGCGTGAACAGCGCCTTGAGCGCCCCGACGATCGATTTTTTGGAAGCGTACTGCAGCACGAGACCGACGATCATGACGATCATCGAGCCGAGCAGCAGGAAATGGTACAGCCACCAGCTGAGCATCCACGTTTGGCCGGACACCATAATCAGCTGCGCGGCGATGAGCCAAGCCGAGCTGTAGACGATGGACAGCTGCAGCGGAAACCGGGAATACCGGTACGATTGGTAATAGCGATAGATCGTGACGAGATTGAGCGCGATCGTGGCGACGACGACGACTGCTTTGAGCGGATTGCGGTTCCACGGGACGATATCGACGATGCCCGGGAAGGCGATCCCGGCGGCGGCGAACAAGCCGAGCGCGATCGTCCAGACCGGCACGAGGCTGTTTTTCCAGCGGGATAAGCGGACCACGACCGGATGATCCGACGACAGCGTCGACAGCGCCAGCCAGAGCGCCGCAAGCAGGACGCTGAGCTGCGCGGATATCCCGGTCAAGGAGGAAGGCCCCATGACGAGTCCCGGCGTGGAGAAGCCGTGAACCGTAAACATTTCGGCGAGCGATATGAAGGCGAGCGAAAGGAAGCTGACTTCGATGTTGCGCAGCCGGCTTCCGGCGACTCCCGCCAGCAGGGCGATGACGGTTGCCAGCAGCGCGACCGAGCTGACGATGTAAAAGTGGCCGCGAGGATGGTGCATCGACACGTCCATCGACGACCACGAGCTCAACAATTGAAACAGCAGCAGCGGAATCGCGGCGGCAAGCAGTGGTCCGGCAAAACCGTGAAATTTCATAGGCCGTCTATCCCCTTATCGCTCTGGATCCTTCTACCTATTTTAACACACCTTCCGGGTATGCTGACTAGTGCCCGCCCGCGTCAATCCGCCAAAAAACTTATATCCTCACCAGCACGCGGCCCTTCAGCCCGCCTTGCACGATCGCCGCGAGCGGACGGGCCAGGCCGTCCAATCCCGTCTCCTCCGCGACGAGCCGCTCGTACCCGCCGGACGGCTTCCACTCCCGCGCCAGCCGCCGCCACATCCGCTCCCGCAAGTCGCGCGGGCACTGCACCGAATCGATGCCGAGCAGGCTGACGCCTCTCAGGATGAACGGGTATACCGTCGTCGGCACGTCGGCGCCGCCGGTCAACCCGCTGACCGCGACGGTCCCGCCGTAGCGGACCGCGCTAAGCAGCCCCGCCAAACCGGCGCCGCCGACGGGATCGATCGCTCCGGCCCACCGCTCCTTCTGCAGCGGCTTGCGGACCGTCCCCGCCAGCTCCTCCCGAGAGACGACGCTCGAGGCGCCGAGCTCCCGCAAGTAATCGGCCGCATCCGCCTTGCCGCTGCCCGCGACGACTTCGTAGCCGAGCGCGGCGAGCAGCGCGACGGCCATGCTGCCGACGCCGCCGGTCGCCCCTGCGACCGCGACCGGCCCGCGGTCCGGAAGCACGCCCTGCTCCCGCAGCCGCTCGATCGACAGCGCCGCCGTGAAGCCGGCCGTCCCGACGATCATCGCTTCCCGCAGGCTCAACCCGTCCGGCAGCGGAACGACCCAGTCGCCGGGCACGCGCGCCAGCTCGCTGTAGCCGCCCTCGCGGGAAACACCGAGACCGTAGCCCGTCACGAGAACGCGGTCGCCCTCGCGGTACCGCTCGTCGTCGGACCGCACGACGGTGCCGGACAAATCGATGCCGGGAATGAACGGATAGCGGGAGACGATTTTGCCGTCAGCCAATACGGCGAGCCCGTCTTTAAAGTTAACGCAGGAATAGGCGACCCGGATTGTCACGTCTCCCGGCGGCAGCTCGTTTTCCGTAATCGCGCCGACCCGGGTGACGCAGCGATCGCCTTCCTTCTCCACGATAAACGCCCGAAACGACTCCATCGCCCATCCCTCCTATTTCGTTTGCGACGCGTGAACGGCCGCTTCGACCAAAGCGTCGAACAGCTCGTCGTCTTCCTCGAGCCGGCGCTCGGCGGTCTCGATTTCCTGCTCGCTCCCGGACTCCTTGGCGAAGCTCAGGCTGTAGTCCCAGTCGGTGCCTTTTTTGCTCAGCAGCGTCACTTCGTAGGCCGACCGATGCCCTTCGAGCGTGAATCGGACTTTGCCCGAATAGCCATCCTCCTTGCTGTGCGTCATCTCCGCCCCCGTAATGGTCCAATCCATCGATAGCCCCTCCTTTCGATCGTCGTTTTCGTCGAAAATAGCGTAAACGGGGAGCCCGGGCCGTTCATACCCGGGATCCCCCCTTTGCCGCCGGCTTGCCGTCAATCGAGCGCGAGCGAACGGAACGCCTTCTCGAGCCTCTCGGCATTGGCTTCCGTATGCGCGGCGTCATCGAGACGAAGCGTCACCGTATAAACGATATCGCCTTTGGCGAACACGTACGCGGTTTCCTCGTACGGCGCCTGCTTCTGCTTGTAGACGACCGTGAACTTTTTCCCTTCCTGCCCGAGCACCGTTTCGTCGGTCGACTCGTAGCGGAACTCCGCATCGTTTTCGGAGCTCTTCTTGTACGATTGCTCGAGGTTTTTCACCGCGTCGTCCAGACGGCCGCGGTCGTCGGCGCGAATTTCGAACTCGCCGCCGGTAAACGTATAAACGGCTTCCGCCTCGTCCTCCTTGCCGTAATAGCCGTACAGCCGCTCCCACGTCTCCGGAATTTGCACCGTATACTTGTATTTGGCGTTGCGGACCGTAACCGTCCGGTTCGGATCGAGCAGCTCGTTCTCGTCCTGAATGACGCCGAGGTTCGGATTCATCCGATCCTTGGACACCGACAAGGAATCCTTCAGCTTGCGAAGGAAGCTTTCCGTGTCGGAGCCTTCTTCGTCTTCCCCGTATTCGACCGCGATCTCGTATTTGTATTTGTCTTTGATGAAATAGATCGAATGCCGGTAGTCCCATTCGTCGCCCAATGCCGACGCGAACCGGTTTTCTTTCGCCGGCACGCCTCCGGCGATCTCGAACTCGTGCCAGCCGGACGCTTTGCGGCTGCTCTCCACGTAGCTTTCCTCGAACCGTTTCTGCTCGCGCCCGGTCCAGGCGTCCAGCGTATCGCCCGACGAAGCGGACGTGACCGTGACGGTCGCCTGCACCGTCTCGTCCTTGTTCGTATAGGTCGGCCGGTCGGCGTACGCGTTCTCGGTCCAATCGGCCGGAAGCTCGAACGACAAGCCGTATTCGTTCGTGTAGGAGACGTCGCCTTCCTTGTAAACGGAAATGTCCTTCAGCGCGTCGTCCTTCGCGTCGAACGTCAGCCGGAAGCTGTCGAGCAGATCGACGTACATGTTAGGCTTGAACCCGTTCTTGTAATTGTCTTCGCTCTGCACGTACAGCAGCGCGTAATAAATGTTGTCGCCCTTCAAAAAAGCCCGAGTCTGGTAGTAGCCGCCCGTGGACGTTTTGCCGACGACTTTCGCGTAAGCATGGTCGCCCTGCTCGACGTAACGCTTTTCCAGCAAAATGTCGCCCGACTTGGCCGCCGCCTTGCGCAGCAGGCCGACCGGGGACAAATCCTCGCTCTGCTTCTCCTCCACGGATATGCTGAGCGCGAACTCGCCCTTGGCGTCGGCGAACATGACCGCGTCCCCTTCCTCGGACTGGCGAACCTTCATCAGTCCGGCCGGGTAATGGAGCGACCAGCCGTAATGGCTGTCGCCGATTCGCGTCTTGCCTCGGTCCGAATCGATGTACGAGCCGTCCGACGTCTTCACCCAGCCTTCGTCGTCGCTTTCCTCTTCGCCGAGCTTCACCTCGCGCTCGACCGTCCGGCCGCCCGATTCGACCGTTACTTTCACCGTTTGATTCGGCAAATAGTGTTTCATCAATTCATTGAACTGCACCGTCGTCTTGACGGAAGTTTCGCCGAACTTCAGCAGCTTGTCGCCCTGCTTGATGCCTGCAAGCGCCGCCGGCGAGTCGGGATCGACGTAGGCGACCCGCAGCTCGTCCTCGGAAGGCAGCCCGACGACCGTCTCCCAGCTTTCCTCCAGCTCGACGCCGAGATAAGGACGCATCACCTTGCCGTATGTAAAAAAATGACGCAGCACGTATTGCACCGTATCGACCGGAATGGCGAAGCCGAGACTGTCGATCGCGCTGTCCACGAACTTCATCGTATTGATGCCGACGACTTTGCCCTTCATATTGACGAGAGCGCCGCCGCTGTTGCCCGGATTGATCGCCGCGTCCGTTTGCAGCAGCTCGTATTTCGATTGAACCGAGCGCTCCATCCCGCTGATGATGCCGACCGTGACCGAATTGCGCAGCGCGAACGAAATCGGCGTGCCGATCGCCACGACCGTCTCGCCGACCTTCACGTCGCCCGAAGCCGCGAATTCCGCCGCCTTCAGCCCCGACGCCTCGATTTTGACGAGCGCGAGATCGCTTTCCTCGTCGAAGTGGGTCGTTTTGCCCGGATACGATTTGCCGTCGGACGTGACGACGACGATATTGCTCATATTTTTGACGACATGGGCGTTCGTGACGATATAGCCTTCGGAACGGACGATGACGCCGGTCCCGTGCGCCAAATCGAAACGGTTGGCCGATTTGCCCCCGTCCTCTCCCGGTTTCCCGATCACGGCGACGACCGATGACGTCACCTGCCGGACGACGTCCGGAATGTCTTCCCCATCCGCGGCCGATACCGGCGCGGCCGTGCCGAAGGCCCCGACAAGAGCGGCGATCAGCAGCAGCACCAGCGCTTTTCCCGGCAATGTCCCCTTTTTCATGAATTCGCTTCCTCTCCCCATATTTGCGGCCGTGCACTCTGAATCTATCATAGGGCAATGAGAGGAAGCAATAGGGAAAGAGGGCGGCCGAACGCCGCCGAACGTCCCGGTTCCGCGTCGGCGCGATAAGCCCGGAGCGCACGACTCCGGGCTTGCGGACACCGCCCCCCGGGGGCAAACCGGGGGGAGCGCTTATTCGCCGTCTTCCGTTTGGCCGCTTCGTTTCAGCCCGTTCAGCTTCCGCTTCTCTTCCGCGAGCATCTCCTCGGCCATCTCGACCGCCGTCTCGTTATGGCTCATGCCGGCTTGGTCGACGGCCCGCTCGGCCTTGGCGAGCGCGTTTTCCGCCTGTTCGACCGTCTGCTCCGTCGGGTGCGACTGCGCCTGCGAGACGGCCCGATGCGCGGACTCCACCGAATTTTGCGCCTGGGAGATCGGGTTTTGCGACTGCAGACTGGAATCGTATTTCATGATGCGTACCTCCTCGTATATTCGCCGGCCGTTCCCGATACGGGTCGGGACGTGGGCCTGACGCCCGGTTCACGTCTTACTATGACGATCGGGCCGCGATTTTATACGTCTTGTCCCGCGTGCAGGAATATTCCGCCTTCCCGTCTAATATGTAAAAGTTGGGAGGGATTGCCTTGCTGCGGGTCTTTATCAGTTCGACCATACGCGATCTGGCGTTCGTCCGGTCGAGCCTCGCCGGACAAATCGAATCGATGCTCGGCCACCATGCGGTCGTATCCGAATCGATCGAATTCAATTTCACCGGGTCCGGCAATATCGTCGAGAGCTGCATGGAAGAGATCGAGAAATCGGACGTCTACTTGCTCGTGATCGGGGAACGGTACGGCAGCATCGTGCCGGAGTGGGGCATCAGCATTACGCACGCCGAATACCGGCACGCGCTGGCGACCGGCAAGCCGGTGCTCGTCATGGTGCTGAACCGGATCTGGATTTTGTACCAGGACGACTCGCCGTCGCTCGAGTCCGGGCTGAAGCAGTTCATCGACGAAGTATCGAGCAATTTCGCCCGCAACGTCAAGCCTTTCGACAGCTCCGACGACGCCTTCGCCTATATTCGCGCGCAATTGTCGATATTGCTCAAAAATTATGTGCGGACGGGACTGAATCCGCTGGAAATTCATGATATAATAAGGACAAGCAGGGTGCATGAAAGCGCCAACCGGCTGTTCGTCTCGCTGCTCGAGAACAGCGATCACGCCTCGCCGGATTACGCCCGCATCTTGTCGGTGTTCATCCAGGAGCTGCAGACCGGGGTGATCCGCAACCATCTCGTGCAAATTCAGCTCAGCCAAGTGACCGGCGCGACGCTGTACAAGCTGACGGCCGACGGCCAGCGGCTGGTCAAGCTCGGCAGCGCGGGAAACGTGGGCGGCCGCGAGTCGTTTCAGGTGACCGACACGTCGAGCTACGTTTCGCAAACATATTTAAGCGGAAAAACCGAGCTATTCGAAGTCGAGAAATTGGGATTCCGTGAATATATTAGTTGTGTTCCGATTTCGAAGCAATTCATCGTCACCCTGCACTGCTTCCTCGAGAAGCAAAGCCGCGGAGCGTTCAACTCGCGGATCGTGCTCGACGAGATTACGAACAATAATCAGGTGCTGTTCGGCATTTTGGCTTTATTTCTGGAAAGGGTGTGAGTGCGATGACGAAGCGCAATACCGAGAATACGTCCCCGACGCGCGCCAGACGCAAAGCCGGGGAACCGTCGGCAACGCTGTTCACGAGCGGTCCGTCCGTGCTGAAGGGCGACGTCGTGTTTCGGAAGGTGGCGTCGATGCCTACCATATTCCTTCATCCGCGCGACGCTTTCGCCAAATTGAAAACGTGACTGCGGCATGCGGACTTCAAACGAGAACGAGCATGTCCATCGAGCCTTCTTTCATCTGCGGAAGGCTCTTTATTTTGGGTGCGGCGCATAAATTCGGGGGCATTCCGCCTAAGCTACGACAAACGATACTTCGAATTAGGAAGGGGTACTGCCGGTGAACACGCCTGAAGCTTTTATGGAAGAAGCGATACGACTCGCTTGCGACAATACGAAAGGAACGCGAGGCGGCCCGTTCGGCGCGATCGTCGTCAAGGACGGTCGCGTCGTCGGCCAAGGCGTGAACGAGGTGACGTCCGCGAACGATCCGACCGCGCACGCGGAAGTGCAGGCGATTCGGGACGCGTGCCGCAACCTGGGCACGTTCCAGCTGACCGACTGCGACGTGTACACGAGCTGCGAGCCCTGTCCGATGTGTCTCGGCGCCTTGTATTGGGCGAGAGTGCGCTCCGTCTATTACGGCTTCGACCGCGACGATGCGGCCGTCGCCGGCTTCGACGACAGCTTGCTCTACGAGGAAGTCGCCAAGCCGATCGAAGGCCGCCGTCTGCCGATGGCTCGCCTCGCGCCCGACCGCGGGGCGCCGAATCCGTTCGAGCTGTGGGCCCGGTCGGAGCATAAGACCGAATATTAGATTATTCGCCGAACAAGTCCAGCTGCACCGGCACGACCGGCAAGGCCGGATAACCGAGCCCGAGCAGGCCGGCGAGCTCCAGCGCGTTCGCTGCGGCGTCGCCGCCGGAATTGTTGTTGAACAGCACGCAGACCTCCTTGGAGCCTTCCGCCAAGGCGGCGAGCCGACCGATCCACTCGGTCAGCTCGTCCCGGCTGTACCGGTACAAATACCGGACGTCGCGCCAGTTCGGCTGCCCGCCGCTGTTCCACCCTTCCGCGTTGCGTCCGTGAAACCGGACGATCGTCAGCTCCGGATGCGTCGGCACCGCCACGACCGGCACCGAGCCGGGACCGGCCTGCGGCTCGTCGCAAACGCTGTGCGCCCAGCCTTCCCGCTTCAGGAACGCGATCGTTTTGTCTCGCACGTCCGGCGCGAACCAGCTTTGATGGCGGAACTCGAGCGCCAGCGGGACGTCGCCCATCCGCTCCTTGGCGCGCCGCAGCTCGTCCACGTGCGCCCGCGTGCAGTCGAACCAGGGCGGGTACTGGAACAGCACCGCCTTCAGCTTGCCCGCCTCGCGCAGCGGCACGATCGACTCGCAAAATGCGGCGAACGTCGCTTCCGCCGATTCGCCGGCGGCCGGCTTTCCGCGCTGGTGCCCGGTCATCGCCTGGTACGCCTTGACGACGAAGCCGAACGTCTGCGGCGTCTCCTGCGCCCACTTCTCGTAATTGCGCTGCGGCTGTATCGCGTAAAACGAGCTGTCCACTTCAACGACGGGAAACGTTTTGGCGTACAGGCGAAGCTTGTCCTGCGCCGCCGTCCCCGGCGGGTAAAGCGCTTCGTGGTCGCCCCAGCCCGCCAATCCGATCCGAATCATCGCATGCTCCTCCGTACTTGCGTTTTCTCGCTTTTCCTGTCATTGTATCACAGCGCCCCGCCCGCTTCATCTTCGCGCTCCGCCGCATCGCCCTTCGCGCGAAACGGCTTCGATGCCGATCCGACCTGCGAAACGGACAACCGCGGACAAATTATCTAAATTTTCTAAAAATATTTTCGGGTGAACCCCCATAATCCGCCCTCCCGCCGCCGAACGTTGTATATACAACCCGTAATCGCTAGCCGAAGACCTCAGTACCGACAATTTGATTGAAGGTGGTGTTGGATCGTGGGATGGATGATTATGTCGTTGGCTGTAATCCTGTTGGTCGCATGGGCCGTCTTGCGCGGCAAAGGGTGGAAAACGCTGCTTGTCGGAAGCGGAGACAATGCCGAAGATATCGAAGCCAAGTACGCCTTTTTGAAGACGAACAACATCAAATGCCAGCTCAAGTCGGAGGCTGCCGCCGGAATGGGCATCGCCCATACCGATCCGTCGGCGAAGGGCCGGACGACCGTCAAGCTGAACGTTCATAAGAACGATCTGGAGCGCGCCATGCTGCTCCTTGACGAATTCGACAAGCAATCGCTGCTGCTATAACGATCGATCGAACCCAAACGGCCAAGAAGGGTCGTGCCGAGACTTCCTCGCGCACGGCCCTTCTTTTGTCGCGTTTGTCCCGGCCCGGGACGCTACGCTTCTTCCTCCAGTCGGCGGAATACTTTCCGAAACGATTCCGGCGGCTGCGCCCCGGACAAGGCGTACTTGCCCCCGATAATGAAAAACGGCACGCCGGCAATGCCGATCCGTTTCGCCGTCGCCAAATCTTCCTCCACCTGCGCGGCGCCTTCTCCCCGATCCAGACGAGCGCCCAGCTCGTCCGGCGCCAGTCCGGTCTCTTCGGCGATCGCGAGCAGCGTCGCCCGGTCCCCGATATTGCGGCCCTGCTCGAAATAAGCCCGATGGAGGGCGGCTACGAGCGCCGACTTGAATTCGTCCGGAGCGATGGCGATCAACCGGTGGCTGAGCCGCGTGTTCGGCATATATTCGACTTTGTCGAAATCGAACTTCAAGCCTGCGGCCGCCCCCGCCTCCGCGACGCGTCCGAGCATGCCTTCGCGCGAAAATTGCTCTCCGTACTTGGTCTTCATCGTGCTCATGAAAGGAAGACCTTCCTCCGGGACGCCCGGATCGAGCAGGAACGCCCGCCAGCGCAAAACCGGACGCTCCCCGCCTCGCTCCGCCAGCGCCCGCTCCAGATTCGCTTCGCCGATTCGGCACCAGGGACATACATTGTCCTGAAAAATATCGATGATCACCCGCATCGCCTCCATCCGCCGGGTCGCATCCGATCGCGCTCCGTACCTTCAGTGTACCCGAATTTCGGTTTCCGGGAAACGTAATGGTATAGTTAACGTAAACGAATATAGAACGATCGCAAAGGAGGCGTCGAAACCCGATGTTTCGGAACGATTATGTGATGCGGATGATCGAGCAGTTCGGCCAAGCGCTGGGCGTGCTGCTCGGCTTGAAGCGCCAGCTGAAGCCGCAGGAGGCGCTCGAGCTGGTGGGGGAAACGTACAAGCGGTTGTTCGGCTTGAATCCGAACCTGCTTCGGGCGCTGTCCGAGCGCGACCTGATCGATTTGTTGAACCGCCAAGGCGAAGCGTCCGCGGAGAAGCTGCTCGTCATCGCCGGCCTGATGAAAGAAGAGGCCGAGCTGCACGCCATGCTGGACCGCCCGAGCGACAGCTACCGGCTTAACGCGAAGGCGCTGAATTTAACGCTGATGGCCGCCGGGGAGCAAACAGCGGCCGATTGGCTGGACGTTCCGGGCCAAGTCGAAGAGCTGCTCGGCCGGCTCGCCGGCTACGAGCTGCCCGCCGCTACGAAAGGGCTGCTCTGGCCGTATTACGAAGCGGCGGGACGGTTCGCCGACGCGGAGGACGTTTTGTTCGAGCTGCTGGACGACTGCGATCAAGTCGCCGCGACCGGCGAGGAGACGGAGGAGCGGGACGGCTGCCGGGCGCTGCTGGAGCAAGCGCTGCGGTTTTACGAGCGGCTGCTCGCGCTCCCGGAGGATGCGCTCGAGGCCGGACGGCTGCCGATCGGCGAAGTGCGCGACGGACTCGAGGATGTGCGCGCGTTGGCCGCGAAGCGAAGGATCGGGCTGTAAAAAGCCGCGGCCGCGAACGCGCGGCCGATCGGCGCTTCTGCGGCCGCAGCGCGAGGGGCGTAGGCCTAAACCGTCCGGGCGTCCGTCGGACGCTCGATATCGCGCGCGAACGAGCCGGCCCCTAGCTTCCCGGCCCGTCCTCCCGCTCGAACAGCCCCATCTCGCGGGCTTTGCGAGCTGCGTCCTTGCTGCTTCCGCCGCCCAGCTTTTTTAAAATGTTGCCGACATGCACCTTGATCGTCCGCAGCGAAACGACGAGCTTGTCGGCGATCGCCGATTGCGACATCCCTTTGTCGATCAGCTCGAGCACCTGAAGCTCGGAGGGCGTTATTTTCTCGCGCAGCTCCTTCTTTTTATACGTCTGCTCGAGCTGCGCGAGCCGCCGGAATTCCTCGCGCATTTGCGCCGCCGCGGCGGGGCTGATCGGCGACTCGTTACGATGGGCGTCCCGGATCGCGCCCGGGATGCGCTCGAAATCGGACTTGATCAAATAGTCGGCCGCGCCCGCCCGGAACGAATCGAGCATCAGCTCCTTCAGCCCCATCGACGTCAGCATCAGCACTTTGGCCGACCCGCGCGCCAGCGCCTGCTGCGCCAGCTCGATGCCGGCGGCTTCGTCCGTCAGCATAATGTCCATCAGCACGACGTCGTAGTCCAGCTCGCGAATGGCCCGCTCCGCCTCCTCCGGCGTCGACGCGCAGGCGACGACGGCCAGATCCGGCTCCGCCGACAAGTAGCCGCTCAGCCCCCGCAGCCAATCCGGATCGTCCTCCACGATCAGCACCCGAATGACGTTCATACGCTCTCTCCTTTTTTTCCGGTGCGGAAACCGCATGACCGCCGTCGTTCCCCGGCCCGGCTCGCTGTACAGATCGAACCCGCCCCCGTGCTTGCGCATCACTTGGTAGCAGTACGACAGTCCAAGCCCGAAGTTCATCCGGCGGTCCCCCTTCGTCGTGAAAAACGGCTCCATCGCCTGCCTCAGCAGCTTTTTGTCCATGCCCGGCCCCGTATCTTTGATTTCCGCAATCGTATGCGTTTTCGTGTCATACAGCTTCACCGTGATCGTCCCGCCTTCGGGCATCGCTTCGATCGCGTTCGTCAGCAAGTTGTTCCACATCTCCGCCGTTTGCGCCCGGTCGCAATACAGCTTCAGCCCTTCCGGCACGTCCAGCCGGATGCTCACCGCCGCCGCATCGGCCGCCAGCTGGTCGCGCAGCGCCTCCAGCATCGCCGCCGGATCGTTCCATTCCGGCCGCAGCGCCAGCTCCTGCGTCTGGTCCTGCACGCGCGCGATCATTTCCTGAATGTGCCGCGTCGCCGCGAGCACGACGCCGATGTCGGCGGCAAGCTCCGGCTGATTCGTCCGCTCCGCGTAGGCGCGGATTTTTTCGCCGAACAGCTTCGTTTTGCCGACGTCGTTTTTGATCGCATGGTTCAGCACCGCCGTTCCGGACGTCACCGCGCGGATCGATACGTCCATTTTGCGCGTTTGGATCAGAAAGCGAATGCCGAGAAAGCCGTATTTGAAAATGGCCACGACGAAAACGAGCACCGCGAACGCGATAATCCACGTATTGTGGCGCCACATCTCGACAAACCCGAAGCTCGGCAGCACGTAATTCATAACCGAGCAGAGCAGGACCGTGGGGACGATGGCGAGCCCGGTCAGACGGTCGCTTCGCCGCAGCGACGCATGCGTTTCGCGCTTGAACACGACCCATAAGGAAGCGATCCCGACATACGGAACGGCCCATGCCGCCGTCAGTCCGAACGGAATCGGATGAATCGGCCGGACGAACAGGAGCGTCGCCGCGATCGGCAGCAGCAGCGCCAGCGCCAGCCCTTTTTTGCGCCGCGGGGTCATATACGCCGGGTTGTAGTTGATCGCGAACATCGCGAACGTATACGGCATGCCGTAATACTGAAGCAACGACGACAGCATTCGGATTCGCTCCATCAGGGCGATCAGCCCGTTCGCCGCTTGGCGCTCCATCGCGTAAGGGATCAGACTGTCGCCGATGACGGCCGACAGCGCTCCCGAGCCGCCGCAGAAGGCGACTCCGCTCAGCCAGCGAATCGAGCTTTTGCGCGCATCCGTCAGCAGCAGCACGATCCCGACGCCCCACAGGGCGATCAGCACGAACAGCATGGTTTCGTTCCTCTCTCCGTTAAGCCTCGATATCGACTGTATTATACCACGGAAGCGCAACCTCTTCTTCCCTGAAACTTGGGGAACAAGGCCCATTTTGCCGCGCGGGGAAGGCCGCCGAAAGAACTATATTTCGGGCTGCAAACGAAAAAAACCGACCGCGCTTGGCGGCCGGCATTGATCCGTCCCGATTATTTGGCCCCGGGATCGTACGAGCTTTTCAGCGAAACGATCCGGTTGAACACCGGCTTGTCCGCAGTCGAATATTTGGAATCGACGTTGAAATAGCCGTGGCGGAAAAATTGAAATTTCTCCTGCGGCCGGACGCCCGCCATGTTCGGCTCCACGAAGCCGTTCACGATTTCCAGCGAATTCGGGTTCAGCCGCTCGAGGAACGTGTCCGAGTCGACCTTTTCGTCCATCACGAGCGGTTCGTACAGGCGGAATTCCGCCGGAATGCCCTGCGTCGCGTCGACCCAGTGGATCGTCCCCTTCACCTTGCGGCCGGTGAAGCCGCTGCCGCTCTTCGTTTCGGGATCGTACGTGCAGCGGATCTCGACGACGTTGCCGTTCTCGTCTTTGACCACTTCCTCGCACTTGATAAAATACGCGTGCTTGAGGCGCACTTCGTTGCCCGGGTACAGCCGGTGGTATTTCGGAGGCGGGTTTTCCGCAAAATCGTCCCGCTCGATCCAAATTTCCCGCGAAAACGGAATGCTCCGATGGCCCATGTCCGGATTTTCCGGGTTGTTTTCCGCTTCGAGCATTTCCGTCTGCCCTTCCGGGTAGTTCGTGATGACGACTTTGAGCGGCTCCAGCACGGCCATCGTCCGCGGCGCCTTCAGCTTCAAATCTTCCCGTACGAAATGGTCCAAAAACTGCGCGTCGACCGTCGAAATCGCTTTGGAAACGCCGACTTCGCGCAGGAAGCTGCGAATCGCTTCCGGCGTGTAGCCCCGGCGGCGCATCCCGGTCAGCGTCGGCATCCGCGGATCGTCCCAGCCGTCCACCGTTCCGGATTCCACGAGCATTCTCAAATACCGCTTGCTCATGATCGTATTGGTCATATTGTAGCGGGCGAATTCGTATTGACGGGACACGTGCGGCATCTCGCACTCCCGGATGACCCAGTCGTACAGCGGCCGATGGTCCTCGTACTCGAGCGAGCACAGCGAATGCGTGACGCCTTCGATCGAGTCGCCGATCGGGTGCGAGAAGTCGTACATCGGGTAAATGCACCACGCATCGCCCGTTTTATGATGATGCGCATGAAGAATCCGGTACAGCACCGGATCGCGCATATTGATGTTCGGCGAAGCCATATCGATTTTGGCGCGCAGCACGCGGGAGCCTTCCGGAAACTCGCCGGCGCGCATCCGCGCGAACAAGTCCAGGTTTTCCTCGACGGACCGGTTCCGGTACGGACTGTCTTTGCCGGGCTCCGTCAGCGTTCCTCTCGCGATGCGCATCTCCTCCGGCGACTGGTCGTCGACGTACGCCAGCCCTTTGCGGATCAGATGCACCGCCAGCTTGTAGTTTTCCTCGAAATAGTCCGAGGCGAAATGCAGCTCGTCCCACTCGAATCCGAGCCATCGAATATCGTTCAGGATGCCGTCCACGTATTCTGTGTCTTCCTTGACCGGGTTCGTATCGTCGAACCGCAAATTCGTTTTTCCGCCAAACTCGTCGGCCAGCTCGAAATTGAGGCAAATCGCCTTGGCATGTCCGATATGCAAATAGCCGTTCGGCTCCGGCGGAAACCGCGTCACGACCTGGTTTACCCGGCCCTCTTTCAAATCTTCCGCAATGATGGTTTTGATAAAGTTCGATGATGCCGTTTTCGTCTCCATCTCCCGATGTGCCTCCCCTTTCGCCGAATGGTTGCGTCTCTCGCTATATCTCTATATCATACACAAAATCCGGGGGAAATATAAGGATAACCTCCGATCGAAGCAGTTCGAGGAGGTGCGACCGCGGTCCAACAAGATGTTATTACCGGCTGCTGGAAAACCTCCCGTTATTTTCGCCGGTATCCCTGCCCCGAGGCAATTTAGCGTGAAATCCGCCCGTTAAATTGTCCCGAATCGCTCTTTTCACCGATGCATCGCTGAATTAACGGGAGCTTATCCCGTACCATTCGAACCGATGGCCGAAAGGAGACGAATGAACGGGAGGTATTCCAGTAATACTCGAGTTGCCTGGATGCAGAAGGACTCCGGACGCGGAAAACGAAGGCACATTTTCAAGCCAAAAGCAGGAATTTGGTTCTTGATATGGAACTACATTCCAAGCGCGTGTGGTTGGCGGCTTATCCCGGTGAGAGAAACGAGGAGAGATCGTGTCGAAGCAGAGAATCGCGGAGATCGAGATCGCAAGAGGGACGGCTATTCTGTGCGTCTTGCTTATTCACGGCACTTCGGCGGCTTTGTCGGACTTGTCCGTCGACTCTCCCGCCCATGCGTTCTATTTTCTCGTCAACCGGCTGTCTTGCTTTGCCGTTCCCGCTTTCGTGCTGTATAGCGGCATCGTTTTTTTCTACCGGAACTTCGATGGTTGGAACGGACGGCAGCTAATACCGTTTTATAAGCGTAGAATCGTTTCCGTTTTAGTTCCGTATATCGCATGGACTTGCATCTATCATTACATGAACATCGGTCTCGGCTACGGAACGGAATGGGCGTCGCTCCGGGAAGTCGCGCTCGCCTTGGCGACGGGCAGTACGATGTATCATTTGTACTTCGCCGTGCTGATCATGCAGTATTACATACTCGCCCCCGCCCTGCTCGCTTTTGCGGCCGCCTGCAAACGAGGCTTCTACTGGCTGCTCGGCGCGGCTTTTGCCGTTCAATGGGGATTCGGCTATTGGATCGCCATGCGTCATCCGGCATTGGACAAATCGTTTTTGAGCTCGACTTACTTGGTCGCCTTCGTCTGCGGCTGTTGGATCGGCCGCCGCTACGATGCTTTCGAACGATGGCTGGACAAACGGGCCAACCTGCTGTTCGCCGTCGTTCCGATCGCTTCCGCCGCTTTCGCCGCCCTGCAGCTGGCGGAGCGGTATACCGGCTTCCAGCCGAACCGGACGCTATCGGAGGCGATCGTTCACGGCTTTTGCATCGTTACCGCCGTTTTTCTGCCGTATGTATGGCGGAAGCTGCAGTACGTTCCGGTTGCAGCCTTTCTGCGTTATATAGGCATTTATTCTTTCGGCATTTATCTCATTCATCCGGCCGTTATGGCGGTTTACGATCACTACGTGCACATCCCGGCATCGTCCACTTGGTACCATATCGGAATCGCCTTGAAAATCGTTGTCATCGCCTGCATTCCGATGCTCCTGATCGCAGCCGTCCAATCGTTCCCATGGTCCTGGATTTTATTCGGTGCGCTCCCTCGGCGCAAAAAAGTCCCCGAACGCGTCTCGGAGGCGACGAAGCCTTACGCGCCCGGCGGTTAAACGATATCCAAGTATAGTTTCAAAGCGTGTCTAACCGCTTCTTTGATCGGGTCCGACTTGATTTCCCCGCATTTCTGACCAAGCCGTTCTTTGCGTATGACTCGTATTTGATGGGCCAAGACGATTGAATCTTTAGACAACCCCGATACGTTTGCCGGCAAATAGACTTCAACCGGATAGACGGTTCTGCCCGGCTTTAAACTGGTTAGGCTCAAAATCGAGACAACCGGCAGCGCCATGTTCACCACTTCCGCGGAGACGACCAGTACCGGCCTGGTTCCCGCTTGCTCCGAGCCTTTCGTCGGATTTAAATCGGCCCAAAAAATTCCCCATTGATACGTTACCATTCGGAATTCTCCTTTGCCGACTCCTTATCCGCGTCGCCGGAGCTTTCCATGCTGTCCTGCAAGTCCTCCATAAACAACGGGTCGTTTGCCGCTTTCGCCATTTCCGTTCTCAGCATCTCTTTTTCCATTCGGACGCAGTATTCCTCCATCGCTTCTCTAACCCCGGCATTAACCGATGGGATATAGTTCTGCTTGACGAAAAACTTATACTTTTCGATTAATTCCGGAGGCAAGTTAAACGTACATGATAAATAAAAATACCGCGCGTCACCCTCGGCGCAAAAAAGCCCCCGAACGCGTCTCGGAGGCGCAAAAGTTGAATCCGCTATAACCGGCTTACAAAATTTTTTCGCCGAGCAGGGAGGCGATCAATTCGACCGCCGCTTTCGCCGTCCGGTTCCGGACGTCAAGCGTCGGGTTGACCTCGACGAACTCGGCGCTGACGACGACACCCGCGTCGGACAACAGCTCCATCGCCAGCAAGCTTTCGCGCAAGCTGACCCCGGCCGCGACCGGCGTTCCGACGCCCGGGGCGTCCTTCGGATCGAGGCCGTCCAGATCGAAGCTGACGTGCACCCCGCTCGTCCCGGTGGCCGTTTTTTCCAGCGCTTGCTCCATCACTCGGGAAATGCCGATCCGGTCGATCTCATGCATCGTGTAAACGGCAATGCCCTTCTCCTTCAAAAACCGCCGCTCGCCGGGATCGAGCGACCTCGCGCCGACGATAGCCACATGCTGCGGCTGCACGCTCGAACGGCCGCCGCCGATTTCGACCAGTGACGGATGTCCGTACCCTAAAGCGACCGCGAGCGCCATCCCGTGAATGTTGCCGGACGGCGAAGTGGCGGCCGTATTGACGTCGCCGTGCGAATCGAACCAGATGACGCCAAGCGGCTCCTTATGCCGTAAAATGCCGCCGATCGTGCCGATCGCAATGCTGTGATCCCCGCCCAAAACGAGCGGAAAATGCCCTTTGCCGGCGATGTCCGCGACCGTTTCGGCCAACTCCGCGTTCACCCGGACGATTTCGTACAAATATTTCAAATTCGATTCCGGCACGGCCGCATACGCCTTGGCACGCCTCACGATCATATCGCCTTCGTCGCGAACCGTATAGCCGAGCCCTTCCAGCCGCTGCTGAAGTCCCGCGCACCGAATCGCGCTCGGCCCCATGTCCACCCCCCGCCGGTCCGCTCCGAGATCCATCGGCACGCCAAGGACGGTAATGTTTTGTCGAATTCGCGGATTCATGCAAGCCCTCCTTTCGAGGAACGGCCGCGCTACGCCAACAACCGGCACAGCCGCTCCAAAGCGAAATCCAGCTCATCCTGCGTAATGACGAGCGGAGGCGCGAGGCGAATCGTCGTTTCGTGCGTTTCTTTGCACAGCACGCCCAGCTCCATTAAACGTTCGCAGTAAGGCCTGGCCGGGCGGTCCAGCTCCAGTCCGATAAACAACCCTTTGCCCCTTACGTCCTTCACGATCCCTCCCGCCAACGGGCGAAGCCGCTCCATCGCATGGTTGCCCAGCTCAATCGACCGGCCGGCGAAGTCCTCCTCCTCGAAAACGTCCATCGCCGCTATGGCGCAGGCGCAGGCGAGCGGATTGCCTCCGAACGTCGAACCGTGCGAGCCCGGATCGAACACGTCCAGCACATCGCGGTCGGCCGCCACGGCCGAAATCGGGTAAACGCCGCCGCCCAGCGCTTTGCCGATTATATAAACGTCGGGAACGACCTGCTCCCAATCGCAGGCGAATCGTTTGCCCGTCCGCCCGAAGCCGGTCTGGATTTCGTCGGCCATGAACAGCACGTTGTGCCTTTTGCAAATATCCGCCGCCTCGCGCAAAAAGCCGTCCCGCGGCACGACGATCCCCGCTTCGCCCTGAATCGGCTCTACGAGAAATGCGGCCGTATGGGCTGTAATCGCTTCCTCAAGCACTTTGGCGTCCCCGTACGGAATCGTTTTGAAGCCGGGAGTAAACGGACCGAAGCCCCGCTTGTATTCCGCCGACGTAGAGAAGGAGGTGACCGTGATCGTTCGTCCGTGAAAATTGCCCTCGCACACGATGATTTCCGCGCTTCCCTCGGGAACGCCTTTCTTGTCGCATGCCCACCGGCGGGCGGCCTTGATCGCCGTTTCGACCGCTTCGGCGCCCGTGTTCATCGGCAATATCATCGTTTTGCCGGTCAGACCGGCGAGTTTGGCGTAACATTCGCCGAGCGGCTCGTTGTGAAACGCCCTGGAAGTCAGCGTGATGCGATCGGCCTGCGCTTTAAGCGCCGCGATGATCTTCGGATGGCGATGACCGTGGTTTAGCGCCGAATAGCTGCTCAGCATGTCCAAATATCGGTTGCCAGCCGAGTCCTCCGCCCAAACGCCTTCCCCGCGCACGAGAACGACGGGCAGCGGACTGTAATTGTTCGCGCCAAACTTGCGAATATGCTCGATTGCCGGACTCCGGGTATCCATCGTGCATTTCCCCTTTCGACCGTCGCGCGCAGTTTCGCGATAGCTGCTATACAGTATATGCGCTCGCGGCTATTGCGGCACACGGCGAAGGAGCCGGAGAAGACCCGCGTAACGCCCGTTTCGGGCACAAAAAAAGCGCCGGACTCGGAAGTCCGGCAGCAGGGGTAAGGGGAATCGTAGGCCAAAGCCGTTATCGAACGAGCTCGATATCGGAGTAGGTTGCAGTCATGACGGCGTCCTCCTGGTAGTCGCGAATGTTGCCGGTCGCTTGCAGCACGTCGCCTTTGCGGATCGGAGCGCCTTGGCTCTGACTCAGGCGAACCCTGAGCGTCCCGGTGTCATCCTTGATCGAGAACATAATACTGCCGTCCGACCGCTTCGTCGGCTCGGTAACGACCGTTCCTTGGACGGTTACCCGGCTGCCGGGCATATCGTAAGCTTCCAAAATCGACAATACCGGCGCATACTTCCAATCGCTTTGCGAATCGCCCGACACTTCCATGGCGGTCGCGTAATCGATTTGCCGATGGACGGTTTCATAGGCGATCAGCAGCATGAACGTGAACAGCATGGCCAGTCCGACGCGAACGTTGCTCATTCTCATCATCCGTTTCCTCCCGACTTTTCAGCGCTAGGGGATGCTAGCTTTAGCATAACCATCCACTGTTAACGCCAATCGCGCATTGTGTAAAAAGTTGATGAAGGATGAAGAAAACGACGCGCCCTTTTCCAAACCAGGACGGTTACGGCTCGTAATAGTGGAGCGGCTGTCCGGACGCTTTGCGCAGCTCGTTGGCCAGCTCGTTGCGCCGCACTTTATCGGCGTCGGACGCTTTATCGAATTCGTGCGCGAGGAACCGTTCGATGATCTCATTCACATCCTCCGCCTTGAGCCTGTATCCCACTCCGCTCCACCATCCTTCGTCTCCGTAAGATTCGTCCAGATCGATTCCGATCCCGTTCGCTCGAATATCGTTGCGATATTGGTAAATATGAATGCCGTCCGCCTTTCGACCTCGGCTCCAGGCATATGTTTGCCAATACCGGGAGCAGACCCCGGCGTCGCGTACCGCCTCGATGACGGAGCAAGAGCCGTAAACGCCCGTCAAGTAACCGGGAGCCGTTTCCCCGGCCGCACGGATGTAGTCGATCACGGTTGGCATTTGCGCGGCTGTGGCGTCGAAGTCGACGGCAAAATAAATGGCGCTGCCTTCCGGCTGGCCGACCGCCTTCGCGGTTTGCACGGCCGCAGCACCGTCTCGCAAGCCCGCCTCTCTCCCTCCGAGCGCCCGGTCGGCGGTCGTTTCGTACACGGAGACGATGTGCAGCCCGGCTTCGCCGATCGCCTCCGCCTCTTCCCGGGTCAGCCGTTTCCAGCCTTGCGGAACGAGGTACCGGCAGACGAAGTCGAAGCCCTGCGCTTTGAAAGCCGCGGCGAGCGTCGCGTTTAAGGGCGTGGCGCAATCGAAGCCTTGGGTCATGTCGGTTTCCCTCCTGGCGGATGCAGCGATTTGTTTTGTATTTGTCCCGCGGCCGCCGCTACCAAAAACGCGTTGGCGAAGGCGAGAAAACAGGTGCGCCAATCGGCGGTCGTGCCGGTCGCGAACTGCGCCGCAAGCAGGACGAGCCACGCTACCGCGACGGCGTACAGATCGGTCGGGATGCGCCGCCGCGGCATCATTCGATCGAGAAGCGCCTTCGTATACTGCACGATGTAAAAAGTTAACAGCGAGGCACCGCCGATCGTCAGCAGCGCCTCCCAGCTGAAAAGCTGCGTGTCCTTCAAACGGCCATCCTCCTCTTATCCGATGTTGCCCCAAACAAAAGCGGCCGCGCCGCTGATCGCCCCGGTAATGACGGCGGCGAGGACGGTGCGCCACAGCCACTCGATGTCGGCCTGGACGCCGGACCACTTTTTGTCCGATTCCAGCTTAACCTCGTCGATGCGCTGATGCGCCGATTTCGCTCGAAGGTCCGCCTCGCGGGCGATATCGTCCGATTGATCCAGTTTATTGATGAGCCGGTTCAGCCCGGTCGCCATGTCGTGAATGGCACGGGCGTTCGTTTCCTGCAGCGCTTCCAGCTTGCCGACTTTGACCGCGATGTCGGAAAGCATCTTCATTCCCGGATCGCTCATAAGGAAAACTCCTTTCGGCTTGGAGATAGGGGGGCCCCGATTGCTCGGGGCGGGGTAAATTGTGGAGTAGTCAAACCGCTCATTATTTTGAAATTGCTCTGATACCGGCTGCTGTACTTACCCGTACCGGACTTGCTTTAGGATCAGTAATGCTAACTAATTCTAGAGCCCCAATGATTCCCGCCGAGTTTGTTGCCCGGATAGGTATAGGACCCGTAACCCCGGAAACGGGGTCATACAATGGCAAGTTGATTACCCCTCCGCTTGCGGATATAGGGTACGAACCGATTTGCTTCTTGGTTACGAATTCGAAAAAGGTATACGCGCTTTGGTTGCCTGCGTTGTCGTAGTAAATAACGGTATACCTATAACGTTTGCCGGGAGTTAATCCCGTAATCGTTTTACTTGTAACGTCCCCAATGTCTGTCCCGTTGTATAACGGCGTTCCTACCCAGTTGTTTCCGTCCCATTCGCCGAAGTACAGATTGGTAGATTTACGCCCGGAAGACGGAGCGGGGTCTGAAAATTGGCTCCATGTCAATTCCACTGAAGTAGTGTCCCATACAGCCGAAGGGTTCGGATCGTTTGCCCGCTGGGAATCGACGAAGAAATAAACCGTTTTAGACCCTACCATCCAGTTTCCAGCCTTATCGAGCGCATAGAAATCTACGCTGTATTCGCCCTGAGCAGATAACGGAATATCCGCATACCAATCCGATCCGGACTGGCTGCATTGGACGCTGTTTACAGGGGCCTGGCCGGGGACTTTATAGTTGCAATAAACCGTTTGAATACCGGAATGGGCATCAGCTGCGCCGTACGCCCAAACCCTTCTGCTTCCTGACGTTTGGTTCGTGTAACTGTATCCTTGAACGCTTGATATGGTCGGCGCCGTACGGTCAACGATAGTCTCGATAATATGTGTCATTGCGCTATTCCCGGCATTATCGTAGACGTAAACGTGGGTCGTATACAATCCTTCCGCTCCGCCGCTGTAATTATTGATAGGAATATTGCAATACCAGTTATTCGTCGCCCCATCCTTGATGCCATCGTACCAAACAAAATCCGTATTAGGTCCATTAGTAGGAAACTTGACGCTGGATACTCCCGAGTGTACATCAGTAGCCCCATAAGCCCACACTTGGAAAGTGCCTCCGACAGCCGTTGTCAAGTACTGCTTAGGCGTTACATTGGAAATGGAGGGGCTGGCCCCGTCTACCCAAGCATAAGCCCGCGCCATACTGCCTACATTTCCTGCCGCGTCGATCGCCCTGAAGTCTATCCCCCATAGGCCTTGCTGATCGCCATTCCAAGCCATATCGATGCGCCAAGTTCCGTTTCCCTCATTGACTGCATTATTGTATTGAAACCAACTGCCATCCGGGCGTACAAGATGCGTAGTAACATAGCTGACGCCAGATAGATTATCAGTAACGCCTTGTGCCCTCGCGCTTACCGTCGCCCCGTTATTCCGCTGATATACGGTAGGGGAAACGCTGGAAATCGTCGGAGCCGCTCGGTCGATATAAATAGCATAATCGCCTTGATAGCTGCCCCAGTTCCCGGCTGTATCTCTGGTAGTTACAGAGAAGTACCATAAACCCTCACCGAGAGATGAGAATGGAACGTCGTGAAAATTGTTCCCGTTCCATATCTCCCCTGAATCGTAATTCCACTGTGCCCAGGCTGTATTTGAACCGACAAGACGATAGGCGGTTTGGGGCGTTAAGTCGCTGTACGTCCATACTAAACGCATATTTCCCGAACTGGCATTTGTTGCCGAAAACCTCGCTCTTCCTTCGATGTAGTGGCTGGAAGTACCGGGAGATGAAGAGTCGATTCCTGTATACACATTTCCAAAAGCACTGTCAGGTCCATTACCATTCGCTCGGTTTACCGCGCCGTTTTGGTCTTTAACTTTGATCCGAACATAGTAGTTTCCATCCGAAGAGAATGCCCCCGAAGGAAAAGTATAGCTTGTGGATCCGCTATTAATCCATCCCGAAGACCACAATACGGATGAATAAGCTGAATTTACAATCTCTATATAAAAGGCGCTTTGATAATTCCCTGCATCCGGATCGCTGAAATTCCAGCTTACCGTCGGCGTTCGCGTATTTAGCCATTGGCCCCAAGAAGGCGAGGTTATGGAAGGGGCGTTAGGTTCGGCGTTTGGCGGCGTATAATCGACAACGAGATACGGTTGACTATACCCCGTCGAATAGTAATTGATTTCATATGCAAAACCGGTGTATATCCCTGAACTTTTTTGTGCTAATGATTCCGATGTAACGTTGTAGTAAAGTGTGGCACTCGGAGCGTAATCAAACTGTGTATATTTTGTCCACGTAAAATTTGACGGTGTACTATATCCCGTATACAAAGATAAGTTATCCGTAGGAACCCGATTAAGCCCGTACAGTGGAAAAGACCAATTTCCAGAAGGATACTCGTAATATGTCCCTGGTATACAAAGCGTTATTGTATTAATTGCCCCATTTGGAATTTGGGAAAAATTAAAATTTACTACATTCCTGCTGCCGTAATATCCTGAGGCACGTGAAGCACGCAAGGGATTGCTTGATGAAAGGTAATAATATTCATCTACCATTTCATCCTCTCCGTTAGTCACTTGCAAATATGACGCCGCTCTTTCATACGTCGGGTACAGCGTAACTTGCGCCATTTAACTCACCCCCTCGCGCTCATAGGTCGCTACGAATCCAAATGCGCCCTATTTCCGGGTTTACAGGGTCGCTTGTCCGAACCTCCAGTTTAAAAGGCTTCGTCCCATCTGTCCGAGCCGCATCCACTTCCGCCTTTCGCGCGACGTCGTCACTCGCTGAAGGTGCCCCGGCTTTAATACGACCGTTTGAATCGCGCTGGGCGATCGTGCTCGGGGTGGGAGCCGATGTGGCTGCGTCAAGCGTCGATTTGATCGCTTTAACGGTTGTGCCCGGTACTGTTCTCCAGCTAGACTCGCCGGTGATCGATTTGATCATATTGGCCAACCAACCCATTAGAGCAGTAAGCACCGCCGTATCCGCGGTCGGGGCACTGACGTCGCTGATAGTACGATTACCGATTACCGAATCCGTCGCGGCTCCCGCAGCGAGTTGACCGCTGCCGACCGTATTGTCGGCAATTTTGGCGGCTGTAATGGCTTTAGTAGCAATCTTTGCTGTCGTTACGCTGCCATCGGGATGATCCAGAACGGCCGCACTCTTATGAGCATCAAAATCGCTTTGCGCCGCGGTGTTCGCATCGATCAAATCCAGATTTTCATTATGCGCGGCGCGACTGACCGTTTCATTTTCCAGCGGCTTTTTCAAACCTAATTTCGGAGTGATATCAGGCATTATTTATATACCTCCAATTGGTCCCACGTAAGATGGAGTGCATCAAGTTGATCCCACGTCAACTGCTTGGCATCCAAATCCGACCATAGAAAATAACGGAACTCAAAGCCGATGTCCAAATGAGCGGGCACGACGGCCCGCAAAGCTTCTTTGCAATCTTCCAGATTCTGAGGTATGCCACGCGTATCGACAAATTTGATGACAATGGCGCTACCGGCGAAATTTTCGATAACATCGATAGCACCCCCGTCATACGCCTCCGCTACTTCCCGGACGACGCGTCCCGTTGCGGTACCGTACCCGCGCAGCCGGGAAACGATCTGGTCGCGGCGGGCGTTATTCGTCTTCCCCGCATCGAACGATAGCCCCATCTCTTTTTCCCATTGGTCCAGCCCCCAATCAGCCGTACGGACATACAGTTGAAGTAATATGCCGTTTAAAGCTTCATGGAGCTGGTTCAATTCGTTTCCCTCTCCTTGAAGGAGAGAGCGGATGGCTCGCGACGTATCGTAATAACGGGGAAGATAGGACAACATTTGCTTGCTTCTCGGACTCATCGTACTGCTCACGTCAGCGTCACCGTCCCTAATACCGCCACTTCCTGGATGCCGACGACCGTGTTGTCGCCTTTACCGTTGACGAGCAAGTCATCGTAATCTAGAACGCCGGCCGTATCGAGAATGGCTTGGCCGATGCGGACATGTCGAACATCGTTATCTTCGGCAAAAGCAAGGGAGCGAATATAATCGGCGATGTTCCGCTCCACCGCGGCCCTGACGCTCGTCGGATCGTACCCGCTTGATAGGGTTAAGGAGGCGGAAACGGAAATCGGGACGGGGGCGGCCGATTCAACCTTCACTTTTGCCCCGATCGGAGCCTTCCCTTCTCCGGAATCCTTCGAAAAAGCGGATCGATATTCTAACCGATCGACCCATAAAGTCGTCGTCGTATCATCCCTGAGACGAAACAGGCGAAGTTGAATATTGTCCGACCCGTTCCAGAAGAAAGGCAAGGTTACGTAATCGAAGCTTTCGCTTAGTTGGTCGGCGCGGAATAAAAACAAAGCATCTTCGTTCCCGTTCGGAGCGGTCTTTGCCCAGTCCATTGTCGATATATTAAAGACGCTTGCCTGGAACACGTTAGTCGAACCGGCCGTGCTGCTCGCTTTCACCCGCACTCTAGCATGCCAAAGCCCCGGCTTCGGCAATAGCGGAGCTAGCGACTGGTAGACGGTGCCGGCATCCTGCGGATCATACGTCATTTTGACATATTCTCCGTCAATGGACGCACCGAACCCGCCAATCGACTGTTCGGCCGCTTTCTCTTCGAAAATCCATGTCGGCGCTATATATTGCTGAACCTCGTCGACCAGACTTTGCGACGCCGGTTCTTTATTGGTATTGATAATCGCTACGCTGACCGTGCCGGGACCGTCCCGAACCGGGATAACCGACACTCCGCCGACCCCCGCCACTTCCAGCGCCCAATTGATATAGTCCGCTTTATTGCCGCCGGCGGACGGGCTGCTCACCTTTTGAAAGTACCGCGAGCGAAGAGAATCGTCGCTTTCGGTCTCCGTTCCGCCCGTCATGGCGGACGGATTCGTTACTTTCAAGATACCCGCCACCGGGGTGACCATCAGGCTGATAGCCCCCGCCGATACGTTGCCGGCGGCTCCGGCCACGACAGCTTCAACGGCGGCCATAGCCGTCCCCGTACTTCCCAACACAACCTCCCGGTTCGTCACAAACTCCACCGAAGACGTCCCCGTCACGCGATCGGCCGGCGTAGCGACTCGTGTCCCTGCGGGGACGACCGTACCGGCTTTGCCGGCAAACTCGACCTGGCCTCTCGCCTTCACCGCCGGGCGCCGTGTCAGCCCGTGCTCCTCGCAGCGCATGTCCAAATACGGCCCGAACGTCGTGCCGGCAAAGCCCCGGCGCAGCACCTCCTGCGCCCAAATCGCCGCTTGGGCGAGCTCGATCGCCGCCGGCGCCAACGCGTCCCATATAAAAGAACCCTCCGACTTGTCGAGATCGGAGGGCAAGCTGTCCAGCATACGCTGGCGTATCGTTTCTTCCGTTTGATCCTGCAAATAGTTCGGCAAAACCGCCATCAGCTCGTCACCACGCTTCCGTCCATCCTCGATTTTTGCCCGCGCACGTTCGTCGCTTCGCATTGAAAGAAGCAGCGTTCGCCGTCCCACTCGAACGAAAAAGGACCGACCCGGTCCGTACGCGGATCCGTCTTCAACGCTTCCGTCGTCATTCGGACGATTTCCGACTCGACCGCCCGGCGCGACAAATTGCGCGGGATGAGCTCGTCGTATTCTTGACCGTACTTGCGGGAATACGCCAAATACGTGTACCGCTCGGTGCGTATCGTTTTTTTGCACCATTCGAGCCAAGCTTCCGCATCCGAGCATTCCGCGATTTTGCCCGTCGGGGTCGTTACGAAATCGCCCAGCTCATAGTCGAATCGCCAGCTGCGCCCGAACTTCACTTGTCCTGCGGCGGTGCCGTCGGTACTACCGGCGGGGGTGCCAGAACTCTCTCCGGCGACGGGAAACAAATTCGGCATATCAGCGCACCACCTTGCACAGCACGACCGCCTCGGAGCCGCCGGCGACCGGAACGGCCAGCACCCTGTCTCCGGGCTTCAAGCCGTCTTTGAGCGCCAGCTTCACGCCTTCGATCTCCGCTTCGTCGAACCGGAACGTGCCGCTGCCCGTAACGGACCCGCCATCGCTATCCCGCAGCCCGGTGACGTCTCCGGAAAGCGTAAATGCGGGGAGCTTCAAGGTCACGTCCCAATCCGCGATCAAAAAATCTTGGAGCTCATGCTTGAACGAATCGAGCTTCAGCCCGCTTCCCGTAATCGTGCCCAGCTCGGAAGGGACGCCCGACAATGCGGTCGCCGCGTGCCCGGCCATTCGCTGCTCCAAGACGGAGGCCAATTTTTTAAACGGGTCCATCCATGAAATACCTCCTTTTGACGTAATCGAACGCCGCCAGCTCCAGCGACATTTTGCCGGGCCGCCCGAGCTCGTGGCGGACGGACGTGACGATCAGATCCATCCCGCTTCCGAGCAAATGCACGCGGTCGCCGGCTCGTATCGTATTCACGTCGATCGCCGTCACGCTGAACGTTTCCTGCACGCCCGACAAATACCCTTTCGCCGCGGCGGCCGCTTCGCTTACGGTCGTAATGTCGCTGTCCATGACGACTTTTTGCAGCGTGCCGTACATGTCCGTATCTTTCGATTCCACGGCCAAAATTTCCGTCGCGCTCTCCGGATTTTCTTCCTTGCCGAGCACTTTGACTTTCGTCACCGTCCCTTCGAGCGTCCGCCGCTGCGTCAAGGATTCGATATTGCCGCTCGGCTCAAGCGCCCATACCGTCTCGTTGCCGCCGATCGGGAACAGCTCGAGGCCGTTCGGCGTCATTCGGGGCCGGTACAGCTCCCCGCCTTTGCGCGCCGTTTCTTTCAGATCGGAGGCGATCATCGCGTATATCGATTGCGCCCGATATACTTTTTTGCTCAGCGTACGGACCGTATCCGGAATTCGATACAGCCGGATATCCCAGTCCGCGGCATACTTTTCAAGACGCTGCGACGCCGTCTGCCCGGCCGGGAACACGTACTCGTCCTCCGATTTCGACAAATAGATCGTCCGGTCGTACAGCGTCACCGTCAGCCGATCGGCCCCGTGGTAGCTGTTTTCGCAATCCCAGACGACGCCGGGATGCAGCAAATACGCCATGTCCGTCCCCTGATGGGGAACGCCGGAGACGCGAATTTCTTGTCCGGGCCGGATGCCGGGGAAATCCGCCGGGACCATCATAGTAACCGTGGCCCTGTAGGCGATTTCGTCGAGCGATTCCTCCAGCGAAATGCTTTCGATCAAATCGCCGAGCAAGTAACGGTTGTCCAGCACGACTTCGTACGCGCGGGTTTCGGCGCTGCTCATGTCGGCATCACCAGCTCTTGTCCCGGCGAGATCAGATCGGGATTCGGGCCGATCACGGCCGCGTTCAGGTCGTAAATATCCCGCCAGCGGCTGCCCGAGCCGAAGTTCAATTTGGCAATCGCCCATAGCGTATCGCCGGATCGCACCGTATACGTTTTCGGGACGGGCTTCAGATCGGGTCTCGCCTCCGCCGCGGACGCCCCGCCCGATAGTTCGGCCACGCTGCGAATCTGGTAGTCTTTCCACGTACGGAAGGTCAGATCGAAGTAAACATCGCCGGGCTCGTTCGCGCGAAACGTGCTGTTATGCGAGGCGATGATGACCAGCACGTTGACCTCCGAAGGCGTAATCATCAGCCGCAGCGGCTGCCGCTCGGACATCCACGTGTTGAGCTGATTCATCGTTTGCTGCGGGTCCGGAATATTTTCGTAGCGGCAGTAGCTGAGGTCGGCCTCGGCCGGAAAAAAGGACGAGAACGAAATTTCTTTGATCTTCTCTCCGTGCGGCACGTCGATTTCGCCCAAATTGATGATTTGGAACGTTTCGAAGCCGCGCTCGCGCCGAATGCCGATTTCGGTCGGGTTGACCGGGAACCACAGCTTCCCTCCGGCCGCATCCTCCAGCGTAATGTCGATCGGCTTCATCAGATCGGTATAGGCGTAGCTCATTTCGTCACCACCTGATTATCCATGGACGCTTTCATCTTGCTGACGATTTCCCAGCCGATGCGTCTGGCCAAGCTTTCTTCGTCGATTTCTTCTTTCGGCATCACGACCTGGACGCCTTCTACGTTGATGTTGTAGATGTTCTCGCCGGGAGCCGGCGCTTCGTAGCCATAGCCGGGCTGGGCGGGCGCGGGCGGTACCGCTTTCGCGTTCGTTTTTCGTTTCTTGCCTTTGGCCGGACCCGTCGGGTATAGATCCAATTGCGAAAACGAATCGACGGTCGGTGGTGCGGGCTGCTTCGCGGCTTCGGCCGACGGAGCGGCCTTTTTGCCGAACAGCTTGCCCCCTAGCCAATTGCCGAGCTTGTCCCCCAGCATGCCGCCGATCATCCCGCCCGCGGCCGTACCGATTCCGGGCAAAATGGCGCTCCCGAGAGCGGCGCCGATAGCGGCCCCCCCTGCTCCGAACGCAACGGCGGTTGCGGCTTGCGCTTTGTTATCCGCCGTGGCGATTTCCATCGCTCCCGAGACGAGCCTTAAGGGCGCTGCGGATTTGGCACCCGCTTTCAACAGCTTGCCGGCTCCTTTTGCTGCGTTTTTCAGCGAAAATTTCTCGTTCGCGGCCGCCGCTTCGTCCATAAAACCGGCCGCATTGCCGCCCGGTACCGGCGGCATGCTTTTCGCCGCGCCGTTCGTCGGCCTCGGGCTCGCTCCTCCTTTGGTCTTGCCTTTGGCTCCTTTAGTTCGCGGTCCCTTTCGCTCTTGGTCGGCTGCAGCTCCGGAGCCCGTCTGCGCACCCGCGGCCGCTCCCGACCCGGATCCGGCCCCCGAGCCGCCTGCAAAAATGCCGACGATATTTTTAATCGCCTCGGCTAACGTGTCGATCGATTTGGCAAAAGATTCGATCGACTTGCCAAACTTCTCGGGAATGTCCGCGAACGAGCCGATCGACTTGGCGAATTTTTCGGGCAGCTCCGCAAAAGAGCCGATCGATTTGGCGAACCTTTCAGGCAGCTCCGCAAAAGAGCCGATCGATTTGGCGAATGCCGCAGGGACATCGGCCAACTCCTTCAACGACTTCGCAAACTTGGAGGGCAGCTCCGCAAAAGTGGCGATCGAGGCTGAAAATTTCGCCGGCACTTCGGCCAATTGGCCCAATGACTCGGCGAATTTCGCCGGAATCTCCGCGAACGTGCCGATCGACTCCGCGAACTTCGCCGGTACCTCCGCCAGCTTCCCGAGCGACTCGGCGAATTTCGCCGGAATCTCCGCGAACGTGCCGATCGACTCCGCGAACTTCGCCGGTACCTCCGCCAACTTCCCGAGCGACTCGGCGAACTTCGCCGGAATCTCCGCGAACGTGCCGATCGACTCTGCAAACTTCGCCGGTACCTCCGCCAACTTCCCTAGCGACTCGGCGAATTTCGCCGGAATCTCCGCGAACGTGCCGATCGACTCCGCAAACTTGGCGGGTACCTCCGCCAGCTTTCCTAGCGACTCGGCGAATTTCGCCGGAATCTCCGCGAACGTGCCGATCGACTCCGCAAACTTCGCCGGTACCTCCGCCAGCTTCCCTAGCGACTCGGCGAATTTCGCCGGAATCTCCGCGAACGTGCCGATCGATTCCGCAAACTTGGCGGGTACCTCCGCCAGCTTCCCTAGCGACTCGGCGAATTTCGCCGGGATCTCCGCGAACGTGCCGATCGATTCCGCAAACTTGGCGGGTACCTCCGCCAGCTTCCCTAGCGACTCGGCGAATTTCGCCGGGATCTCCGCGAACGTGCCGATCGATTCCGCGAACTTCGCTGGTACCTCCGCCAGCTTCCCTAGCGACTCGGCGAATTTCGCCGGAATCTCCGCAAACGTTCCGATCGACTCCGCAAACTTGGCGGGCACCTCCGCCAGCTTCCCTAGCGACTCGGCGAACTTCGCGGGGATCTCCGCGAACGTGCCGATCGATTCCGCGAACTTCGCAGGCACTTCCGCCAGCTTCCCTAGCGATTCGGCGAATTTCGCCGGAATCTCCGCGAACGTGCCGATTGACTCCGCGAACTTCGCTGGCACTTCCGCCAGCTTCATCAGCGACTCCCTCAGCTCGTCGATCGACTGAGCGAATTGCTTCGGAATTTCCGCGAACGTTTTGACGGTATCGGCGATGTTTTTCACGCCCGCCGTAAATTGGTTGAAGCCTTCGGCAAGCGCTTTGACGCCTTCGGCGAACGTTTTAAAGTCGTCGAACTTGCCTTTCTTCGTTTCATTCGAAGCCTGGACGGTTACCGCTACGTTGCTGACGGTTACGGCAACGGCGACGGCGGATTTTCCCCCGCCGCCGCTCGTACCCGGCCTGGCCGCTTGACTCATGCTTCCCAGTCGCTCGAACGCTTTGGCCACCCGCTGCGCATACTGCTCGATTCTGTAAAACGCCACGATCGTCCGGTTGACCGAATCCTTCAACCGATCCTGCGATCGCGTCAGCCGGTCCAAGCTGTCCAAAGCTTCCAAACTGGCCACCCTTCCTCACCGCCTTCCCGACCTCGACATATGCGCGCGGTACCGCGCTTCCTCCGCCTCCAGCTCGAGCTCCATGCTGGCCAGCAAAAACAGCTGCTCGCCGCGCGGCAGCTGCCAAAACGCTCCGGGGCGCAGGTGGTGCCGGACCCATATGAGGTGCAGCATGCCCGCCAGCCCCCCGGAGTCGATCAGTTTTTTACTTCGTCGAGCGTCGTGTTGAAGCCGCTCAGGTCGAGCACCTCGTCGCCGAGAGCGGACAGCTCGCCTGCAAGCAAAACGCGCTTGATCACTTCCTCGCCGCCGCTCGCTTCGTATTTCGCCAGCAGCCGGGAGTCTCCCCAGTTCGGGGAGACGGTGGCTGCGGCGATGAGGGCGACGTTGAACTGCTCTTCGTCCAGCCGCTCGGTCTTTTGCCCGCGGCGGTCGGAACGCTCGGTGCACCGCTCGCGCAGCGTATACACCTGCTTGCCGGTCAGGCCGCGAAGCGTCACCGGGATGCCGAGTCGCGCCAGCGTGACCGTTTTTTCCGGAAGCCGGTCGGCGTCGAGCAGTTTTTGCAGCACTTGATCGTCCATCATCGTCGGTTACCTCCCGTTCAATCGTGTTCTTCGTTACACCGCGACTACGCGGTCGTTGAGCGTATATTCTTCGAACGTGAAGGAGATTTCTTCCTTCACTTCTTCGCCGGCCGTCCAGTTGGCGAGCTGCAGCTTGTCGAGCATGACGTTTTTGAGCGTGATCGTCTCGAAGCCGAACGCTTCGGGATCCTCCAGCTTGCTGATCAGCTCGAACTTATTGAAGCCGCGGGCGATCATATCGCTCGTCACCTTGAAGCCGCTGATCGTGCCGGTCCCTTTCATCGGCCCTTTTTTATGGCGGACCCACGGGTCGCCGGCCAGATTCAGCTCTTTTTTCTGGATTTCCACGTTCGCCTCCAGATGGTTGAAGTTGCTCTGCCAAACGCCGTCGATAAAAATTTTGCCGTACGTGCCCATAAATACGCGATTCGCATCCATCGATTCGGTTCCTCCTTAGAGCACGACGAACGTGCCGAAAATTTGTTCCATCGCATCCGTCAGACGGGCTTCCCAGTTCAAATACACTTGATCCGGCTCCGGTGTGAAAACGGCCGTCGGGCCGTAATAGAGCGGATCGAGGAACACGTCCCAGCCCTCGGTCTCGATGACCCCGGACTGCGCGAGCGACTGCATGTACTGCTTGGCCGCCCCGATCAAAGCGAGCCGGCCTTCGGCCGTATTGTTCACTTTGCCGATATAGCCGTTTTCGGCCGTAGCGGTCAAATCCGCCTGGATCGCGTCGATCACGCGGATCGTGCGGATTTTTTTCCAGGCGTTGTTTTGCCCTTGGCGCAGGCTCGTCAAGGAGTTGATGCCGCGAAGCGCCTTGACCCGTTTCCCGTCGTGAACGAGCAAAAAGACGCCCCCCGCCGCGGCCTGCTCCTGCTCGCCGCGCGTCCAGCGGCGGGTAACGTCGTCGAACGGAGTCGCCGCATACGTCGTCGATTCGCTCAGCTTCTGACCGGCGATCAAGCCGGCCACGTAAGCGGACAGCTGCGCCGAGCTGTAGCTGACGCCGCTCAAAATCGCGCCCGTGCCGACGTTGACGACGGCCTCGTGGTTGAACGCGGCGCTACGCGCCGTTGCCGCCCCGACCGCGGACGTACCCGTATCATCGGCGGTCGAGCCTCCGAGCACGGCGATGACCGGCTTCCCTTCCGAGCGCACGCGGGCGACCCACGAAACGACGCTCGCCTGGATCGCCGGATCGGCCACGCCGTCAAGCGCGAACAGGTCGAACTGCTGCGTTTCGCAGGCGGACAGCGCATCCGTATAGTCGGCGCCGGCAATGCCGTCGATGCCCGAGTCGCCTCCGGCGAACGGGAAGCCGCTGCCGTCCTTCAAAGCGCCGCTGCCGTCGGCCAGCTTCGTCGCGGTTATCCATACGTTGGCCGTATCCGAATTGATCGCGTCGACGACCGCCTGGGCCGAACCGCTCGCGAACGTGAACGTTTTGAGCAGCGTCGTCCCTTCGAGCAGACGGACGTCTTTTTTCGTGCTGTCCACCGGGTTCGGCTGTACCGTTACTTGGAACTTGTTGCCCCGCTCGCCCGGATATTTCGCCTCCAGCTTGACGATCGCGACCGGCGTGGCAGCCGTGTCCTGCAGCGTGCAGCTCGCCTTGGCCGCGCCGTCGTCCGCCAGCCGGTAGGCGAGCACCGTTTTCGCTCCGCCGAGCAGCGCCAGCTTGAGCGTCGAGTACGCCGTCGCACCCGCCGTTTCGTCGCTCGTAAACGCCGCATCCGCGGCGGACTGGCCCGCAATTTCAACGAATTGCTTGACGGGGCCCCAGTGGGCTTTCACCGGCACCGCGACGACGCCTCGCGCGCCCGGTTGAACGGCTGCGATCGCCGCCGCCTGAAAATTCATGTACATGCCCGGCAATACGGGCATTTCCGTTTGACTCCAAGTTCCTCCGGCCATTACGACAGCACCTTCCTTGTTTGAAATTGGCGGATCAACCGCTCCGTTTCTTCAATCGTGTACGCGGATTTGTCCGTCCCGTACAGCGCCCCCGTCACCACTTCCGGCTTCACGGCGAAAAGCGCCGCCGCGCTCGAAAGCAGCTCGTCCCGCGTATAAGCGGGACGGATCGCGGGTTCCGCGCCCTCGGCTTGCAGCGGCGCGGCTTCTTTTTTGGTTGCCATATGCGGATCCCCCCTTGTACGGGCCCTGGATAAGGACCCGGAAATGAAAAACGGCGATTCGGCTATCCGAAACCGCCGTCAATATGAACTTGTTCGATCAATGGGCCGCCTGGCGCCGACTTGGCTATCGTTTGACGGAGCACTGCCGTAAGCTGCCCTACGGTCAGGCCGTCCGCCGCGTAATCGCCGGATACGCTCGCGACGGCGGCGTACGTTTTGGCGACCGGGTCGAGCGGCAGCTTGGTCAAGCTCCCGAGACCGGCGGCCAACGTACGGATCATCGCCGTTTGTTCGCCGGCGTTTCGCCCGATGACGTGGCCGACTATGCTTTGGCGAAGCTCGGCCGCCGCCGCGTTCCGGTCCGCCGATTCGATTGGCCCGAGCCGCCACATGACGGCGGGAATCGCATACTGCTGCGGCCAACATGTACGGTAGACGCGCCAGTCCGCGCCAGCCTGCGCGGTCGTCCAAGCGGCCAACGCGCCAAGCCATGCGTCGGGCGCCGCGTTTTCGCCGCTTCCTACCGCGGCTACCGTAAAAGACAGCACCCGCACGAGCGCCTGAGCGGCTTCGTCGATTCGCTCGGACGCCGCCGTCCCTGCGTACCGGCACGTGAAGTCCGGCAGAGCCGCCGAGCTTTCCGTCAGCTTGACGCAGTCCAGCGCCAGTACGGCTTGGTCGGCCAACAGGTCCAACGCGGCCGCCGCATTCGCCTCGCCATAGAGAGCGACTTCGAACCGGCTCGTTCTGCCCAGCCACGGAGAGCCGTCCGACTGTTCCGCCAGCTTTACGGTCGCGTACGGCTTGGCGGTCGAGGCGGTCGGCTCGCCGATGTCGAAGCATCGCCCCGACAAATCGGCGAGGTCGGCCGCCAGCTTTGCTTTTATCGCATTGCGCATTTGGTTCACCTCGGTCGTTCCCGCGGGATCGTTTCGTTAGCGCCGGCGGGGCCTAACCCCGCTCCGGTTCGCCCCGCGCCTTCGCGGCGCTCGTTTTCGACTGCTGCACCCGGCTCTCACCTCCTTTCATGGCCGCTTTCATCCGCAGCGGCCTCATCCCGGTCGCAAACCGGCCGCATACAAAACTGCCGGCTCGCTTCCCATCTCCCCCAGACGCACGCCACGCATTTGGCCGGCTGCCTGTACATGCATTCGTCCTTTTCGCGTATAGTCCCGTTCACGATACTCCCCCCTTTCCCTTTCCGTTCCCGGCCAACAAAAAGACCGCCCTGCGGGCGGCCGTCTGCCGATCTGCTCCATATATTCGGTCGCTCCCTTTCGTCGCGGGCCTTCTTAAAGAACGTTCCCGACTTCCGTGCCGACCGGCTTTTGTTTTCGCTTCGTGTTCCTGACTCGATTATAAAACGAGAACATATGTTCGCACAAATTTCGTCGCTATCGTCCTTTATGTCGATTCCGTAAACCGGACCCCGGTCACGAAATCCCTTTCCGGTCGTCCCCGTAAATCTCCTTCGCGAGAAAACGGATCAGCTCCCGCTTCAGCTCGTGCAGCCGCTGACGCGATACGCCGATATGTCTGGCAATATGGTTCATCCGCCTTCCTTCCATAATCCATTCGAGCACCGTCCGCTGGCGGTCGTCGCTCACCCGTTCGGCCGCCTCATCGAGCCGCTTCACCTTCGCTTCCAGCTGCCGCAGACGGCTCCAATGCTTCTCGCGCATTTGCGCTTCGCGGTTCACCGAATCCGCGTGACGCCCTTTTCCTTTCGGCATCGCCCCGTCCAAGCCGTATACGCCGGTCAGTCCGGAACCGGCCTCCTGCAGCGCGTCACGGAGCCGGTCGATCTCCCGAACCATCCACGGATAATCTTTCAGCTCCTCTTCGACCTGCTCCATCTGTTCCGTTTTCGCCCGGGGCTTGTCCGGATCGCGATCGTAGCGGGACGACGCCGTTTGCTTCGTCTCCCACTGCGGACATTGTTCGATTTCGCCGATGGACCGCTGATGGATCCGGCAAATGCTTTTCGCCCCCCACAAGCTTCCCGGACAACGGCCGCACACCTCTTCGCGAAAAAAATCGAGTTGCTCCACCGTCGGTTTGTTCATGAATGCCAGCTCCTTTCGATATTTGGAAATACGCTTTTCGCGTCCGATCAACCGATACCCAATATAGGAACGTATGTTCCTATGTCCTATTATGTACGCGTTTCGCGTACTTTTCAACCGAATTTTTACGAAATGCTCCTAATATATTGAAAAAAAGTCCGCGATATGCGATTATGGTCGTAAGAACTCGGCCGATACCGGCGTTCGATTTCGGAAACCGGCCTTTTATGATGAAGAAGAACGTTCATGCCGGTTGACGGCAAGCGAGAAACGTCGGGAACGCCAAACAATCCTGTCGCACATCGGACCGGGAAGCGCGGCGGCGCAAGGGGAAACGGAGGAAGGCAAAGTGATCGGCGAAACGATTACGCAGCTGCGCAAACAAATGCGCTGGTCTCAGCAAACGGTAGCCGCCCGTCTCGGCATCGCCAAAAGCACATACGCCGGCTACGAATCGGGCTACCGCGAGCCTTCCGTCGATATGCTGGGGCAGCTGGCCGAGCTGTTCGGGGTTACCGTCGACCGATTGATCGGCAAACGTACGGACGAGCCCGTCGCAGCCGAGCAAGTTCCCGCACCCGCCGCGCCTGCAGCCGAATGGGACGACCCCGAGCTCGGCGTTTGGTTCAAGGAGCTGCTGGAAGCTCCGGAGGAACGAAGAGACGAGCTGCGACAAATATGGGAAATCATTAAAACGAGGGAGTCGGGCCGAAAGCCCGGCGACAAGCAGGGAGAGTAACGGCAGCCAACAACTTTCGCCCTACCGCAGGGCGTTTCTTTTCCGCCATATAGCGAACATATATTCGTATAATGAAAGGAGATTCGATTATGTACTCTTACCAGAGCACGCCGCTCGAACAATCGATCGAGCAGCTGTTCGGCGCCTTGAACATTCGCGAGCCGCACGAGCTCGACCCCGAGACGATCGCGGCGGGACTCGGCATCTGGCTCCACTATGCGCCGGTCGCCAGCCAGGCGATCGACCGGGCCGGCCTGCAGTCCGTCGTGCTCGACAACCGGCTGACGCGGCAGGAGCAGTGGCAGGATTTCGGGCACGAGCTGTGCCACCTGCTGCATCACGCGGGCAACCAGCTGACGATGGGCGAATCGTTTATCCGGTTCCAGGAAACGAAGGCGGCCAATTTCGCTTACCAGTTCTGCGTGCCTACGTTCATGCTGCTCCGCTGCGAGCTGCCGCGGCTCGAAGCCGAAGCGGTCGCGGTCATCGCCTCGCAGTTCGGCGTCACGCCCGAATTCGCCAAAGAACGGCTAAAGCGCCATAACCGCCAAGTGACGTCCAACCGGCTCGCGGAAAAGCTGACCGCCTACTTCCACGCCGAGCAGCTGTTCAAACGCAAGGAAGGAATCGACTACATCGTGCAGACGGGCCGCGGCAAAATGCTGTTTTGCCGGGAGCGCGGAGTGATCGGCTATATGGGGGATCGCGATGAATCCGAGTAAAGTGATACCCGTCGCCGCTACCGGCTATACGCGCAAATGGTTCGCGTTCGACCTGACGGGCAGCGACTTGGCGCAGCAGCCCCATCTGCGGCTTGGCGGCTTCTCGGAGGCGCTGTTCGCTCTGCGGCTCGGCGACAGCGGCCTCGTCTCGCTCGGCGTCGCGCGCGGCGACTATTTGCTGTTCAGCACGACGGCGCCGCTTCGCTCGTCCGGCCAAATTTCGCTCGTCCGCCAGGAGGACGAATACATCGTCCGCGAAACGTACTGGGACGGCGATACGACGATTTTGCGCGTACCCGGCGATACGTTTCCCGCATGGCGCCTGCCGACCGAAAACATCCGGATCACCGCCGTGCTCGACAGCGTCATCAAAGGCGACGAGCTCGCTCCGATCGTCTATTTCGGATGAACGCTTACGATTTTGCGCATGCGCTGCCGGAGCAAGCCGACCGCCCGATAAACGGAATCCGTTCGGCAAACGCGGTCCGTCGCAGACCAATGTTCAGCTTCCGAGGTACAACGGAACCGGATTCCGTTAAAAGAACGAATCGGTACCATGCAGCGTACATAACGGAACGGCCTGCCGCTAATTCGCTGAAAACAAGCTGCGTTTCCGACGATTTCCCCCAGAATAGCGGAATGCGGATTAATTCCGTTCCGCTAACGCAGCCATCAAGCATCCGCCCCCCTCGGACAACGGGCTCTATACCGCAAAAAAAACGGCGCCCGGAGCGCGTTCGCCCCGTTCGCCGTCTTCCTCTCCGATCACCGCCCGCCCTCGCCGCCGGCAGGTCCGTCCCGCTCCGCCATCCCGGCGAGCGTCGCCTTATACCGGCGCACCATCGCCAGCCGCCACGGCAAAATCATGCCGAACGCGAGCAGGAAAAAGAGCGCTCCCGTCTGCGGAACGCTGACCGCCCGCTCGACCAAATCGTGCAGCAGCAGCCGGATCGCCAGCAGCGCGACAATAATGACGATAAACGCCTTCGAGCGCACCAAATAAACATGCCCGTCCCGAACCTCGAATCTGGACGTCCAAATGAGCGGGTAGGCGAAAAAGAGCGCCCCGGCGAGCAAAGCGGCCGCCGCCCACATCCACGGCACGTGCGCGGCCGGAAACAAAAACATCGCGAACCCGGTCGCCATCCCGAGCGGGGGGATCATGATTTTTTTGAGCGAGGTCGCCTTCGCCGAAGCCTTGAGACGCACCGCGATTACGGCCGCGCCCCCGATCAGGGCGGCCAAAACCGAAGCCGCTTGCGGCAAATGCGTTGCTGTCACGTTCAAACACCTCCGGTCGGTCCGAATTGCATCCTCTGCCTCTATTGTACTCCCGCCCGCGGGGAAACATCAACGAACCGAATAAAGGAAAAAAAGATTGACAGCGGCCGGCGATCCCCCTACCCTTATAATTAGTCGGCTAACATTTGCAACGTTCTCATTTTCCTACATACCGTATATGTCCTTTTTCGAAAAGGAGGCGCTTTCGCCTGGAACCGAACCATCACCACGAAGCCCCGCTGATGGGCCTGATGGCCCGTCTGATGCGCCAGCATCATTACAATTCGCATTTGTCGCTGAAAGACCAGGACGTGCACCCCGGGCAGCCGCCGGTGCTGTTCGAGCTGTCCAGACACGACGGCCTCAGCCAAAGCGAGCTGGCCGCCAAAATGCGAGTCAAGCCCGCCACCGTCACCGTCATGCTGAACCGGATGGTGAAAAACGGCCACGTCGAACGCCGGCCCGACCCGAACGACCAGCGCGTGCAGCGCGTCTACTTGACGGACAAAGGCCGCGCCGCCGTACAGGAAGTGCGCGAGGCGCTGCAGGCGAGCGAGGCGTATGCGCTCCGGGGCGTGACGCCGGAGGAAAACATGCTGCTGCGCCGTCTGCTGCTCCATATGTTCGATAACGTGAAGCAGTACGAGCAGATCATTAGCCGGCAAATGAAGGAGGCTCCGCCCGATGACGCGAATCAAATGGACTGATTATTTGAAGCCGTACTGGCTCCCCGCGCTGCTCGCCCCGCTGCTCATGCTGCTGGAGGTGTTCATGGACCTGCTGCAGCCGAAGCTGATGGCGAACATCGTCAACAACGGCGTCATGACCGGCGATTTGGCGTACATCCGCAAAACCGGCCTTCTGATGCTCGCCGTCGCGCTCGCCGGACTCGTCGGGGGGATCGGCTGCACGATATATTCCAGCATCGCCTCGCAGCATTTCGGCGCCGATTTGCGCAAAGACGTGTTCGCGAAAGTGCAATCGTTTTCGTTCCGCAACCTGGACCGGTTCAAAGCCGGCTCGCTCGTCACGCGGCTGACGAACGACGTCGTGCAGATGCAAAACCTCGTACAGATGACGCTGCGCATTTTGGTGCGCTCGCCGTTTCTCGCCATCGGCAGCTGCATCATGGCGTTCCTGCTCAGCCCGAAGCTGGCGGTCGTGCTCGTCGTCGCGGTGCCGGTTCTGTTCGTGACCCAGTATTATCTCATTCGCGCCTCGTTCCCGTTGTTCTCGAAAGTGCAGAACAAGCTCGACGGCGTCAATACCGTGCTGCAGGAAAATTTGTCCGGCATTCGCGTCGTCAAGGCGTTCGTCCGGTCCGCTTTCGAAAACAGCCGCTTCGGCAAAGCGAACGCCGAGTTTACGGACGTCGCCGTCAAAGCGTCGCGCATCGTCGCCGTCAACATGCCGATCATGATGTTCATCATGAACGCCAGCATCGTAGCCGTGCTTTGGTACGGCGCGGACTTGAACTGGAGCGGCTCGCTGGCGGTCGGCGATCTGATCGCGTTCGTCAATTACGTGACGCAGCTGCTCTCCTCGCTGCTGATGGTCGGCATGATGATGGTATCCGTCTCGCGGGCGAAGGCGTCCGGCGACCGGATTCGCGAGGTGCTCGAAACGGAGCCGGAAATCCGCGACGCGGCGAACGCCCGGACCGGCGTCATTCGCGCCGGCCGCGTCGAATTCGACCGCGTGTCGTTCGGCTACGGCGGATCGCGCCGCGACTACGAGCTGACCGACGTCTCGTTCACGGCCGAGCCCGGCCAGACGGTCGCCATCCTCGGCTCGACCGGGGCGGGCAAATCGACGCTCGTCAACCTCATCTCCCGGCTGTACGAGGTGAGCGAAGGGGCGATCCGGATCGACGGCGTCGATATCCGCGACATCCGGCTCGACCATCTGCGCCGGCAAGTGGCGATGGTGCTGCAGGAAGCGATTTTGTTCAGCGGCACGATCCGCGACAACATCCGCTACGGCAAGCCCGAGGCGACGCAGGAGGAAATCGAGGAAGCGGCCCGCGCGGCACAGGCGGACGAATTCATCTCGCGCATGCCGGACGGCTACGACTCGATCATCGGACAGCGCGGCGTCAACTTGTCCGGCGGTCAGAAGCAGCGGGTGTCGATCGCCCGCGCCCTGCTCGTCCGCCCGGCGGTGCTCATTCTGGACGACAGCACGAGCGCCGTCGATCTCGGCACCGATTCGCGCATCCAGCAGGCGCTGAAACGGCTCATGGGCGAAAGCACGACGATCGTGATCGCCCAGCGCATCTCCTCCGTCATGGACGCCGACCAAATCGTCGTCATGGACGAAGGACGCATCGTCGCCATCGGGAAACACGACGAGCTGATGCGCAGCTGCGACGTTTATCAAGATATTTACGAGTCTCAGCTCGGAAAGGAGGAAATTCGCCATGGCGGGATCGTCTGACCGGAATTCGGCGCATACGCAAGCGCAAGCGCAAGCACAAGAGCAGCACCCGTCGCAGTCGACGGGTCGGCCGGGGCCGTTCGCCGGAGGGCCGGGACCGATGGGCATGGGAGGCGGCCATGGCCCCGGAGCGCGCGGGATGACGCCGAAGGTGCGGCCGAAACGGCTCGGACCGACGCTGAAACGGCTGTGGGCCTACCTCGGCCGGCAGCGGTCCGGCTTGGTCGCCGTTTTCGCCATGACCGCGCTGAGTACGGGCTTCGCTTTGATCGGCCCGTATTTGCTCGGGCGGGCGATCGATCTGTACATTATTCCGAGAGATTACGACGGATTGGTCCGGCTGTGCTTGACGCTGCTCGGCGTCTACGTGCTCAGCGCGGCGATGAGCTGGGTGCAGGCGTACGTCATGGCCGGCGTCTCCCAGCGGACGGTCCGTGAGCTGCGCCGCGACATGTTCGAGCATTTGCAGAAGCTGCCGCTGCGCTTCTTCGACAGCAAGACGCACGGCGAGCTGATGAGCCGCACGACGAACGACATCGAGAACGTGTCCAACTCGCTGAACCAGAGCGTCACCCAGCTCATCAACAGCCTGCTGACCGTCATCGGCGCGCTCGCCTTTATGCTCGGCCTCAGCGTTTGGCTGACGCTCGTCAGCCTGGTTACCATTCCGCTTACGATGTTCGTGACGGGGCAGATCGCGAAGCGGACGCGCAGCCATTTTTCGGCGCAGCAGAAACATTTGGGCGAGCTGAACGGCTATATCGAGGAAACGGTCACGGGGCAAAAGGTCGTCAAGTCGTTCAACCGGGAAAGCGAAGCGCTGAAGCAGTTTCAGACGCACAACGAAAGCCTCCGCGCCGTCGGCATTCGGGCGCAAATTTTATCCGGCCTGATGGGCCCGGTCAACAACGTCATCAACAACGCCAGCTTCGCGCTCATCGCGGCGATCGGCGGCTGGATGGCGATAGGCGGCTACACGACGATCGGCATCGTCGTCAGCTTCCTCAACTACTCGCGCCAGTTTACCCGGCCGATCAACGATTTGGCCAACCAGTTCAACATGATCCAATCGGCGATCGCGGGGGCCGAGCGCGTGTTCGAGGTGCTCGACAGCCCGACCGAATATGACAGGAATAACGCCCAAGCCGCGATCGACCGGCCGATACGCGGGGACGTCCGCTTCGAGAACGTCACGTTCAGCTACAAGGAAGGCGTGCCGGTGCTGAAACACGTCTCGCTCGCGGCGAAGCCGGGCGAAACGATCGCGCTCGTCGGGCCGACGGGAGCCGGCAAGACGACGATCGTCAACCTGCTCACCCGCTTCTACGATATCGACGAAGGCAGGATCGTCGTGGACGGAAGCGATTTGCGCGACTGGGACAAAAGCAAGCTGCGCGAGCAGCTCGGCATCGTGCTGCAGGACGCGTACTTGTTCTCGGACACGATCCGCGAAAACATCCGCTACGGCCGACTGGACGCGACCGACGAGGAGATCGAGGCGGCGGCCCGGCTGGCGAACGCCGACGGCTTCATCCGCAAGCTGCCGGCCGGCTACGATACGCTGCTGTCGGCGGAAGGCGCCAACCTGAGCCAAGGGCAGCGGCAGCTCATTACGATCGCGCGGGCGATACTCGCCGATCCCGCGATCCTCATTCTCGACGAAGCGACGAGCAGCGTCGACACGCGCACGGAGATGCACATTCAGGAAGCGATGAAATCGCTGATGAGGGGCAGGACCAGCTTCGTCATCGCACACCGGCTCAGCACGATCCGCGAAGCGGACCAGATTCTCGTCATAGGCGGCGGCGAAATTATCGAGCGCGGCACCCATCAGGAGCTGCTGGAGCGCCGCGGGTTTTATTACGAGCTTTATACGAGCCAGTTCAAGCGCGTCGGGTGAACGATTTCGCCGTAAAAGAAAACCGTCTATCGACGTATTTCGAGGACGAGCGAAAACAGTCGGCTTCCGAAACGTAACGGACGCCACGGCGCTTATTTCGCGAAAATCGGCCGTTTTCCGATCGTAACGGACACCACCTGCGCTTATTTGCTCCGAACCGCGTCCAAAAGAGGTTTTTCGCCAAATAGGTGCGCCTGTGTCCGTTACAAAAAAATAAGCCGAAATGAGGCTTCTTAGCGGCCGCCATGTCCGTTAGACATTTGAAACTTGGGCCAGTCCCGCCGCCGCCCCGTGCTCGCCCCCCGCTCCAACTCCCGACGACGCCGGCGCAGGTCAACCGAGCCGGTATCGCCGTTTCCCGCCGCCGGCAGTAGGAAATCCGCTCCGGCTTTGGCTTTTAAGCGAGGGTCGGGCCGGACGGTCTTTTCTGTGCAAACCGAACCTTTTTGCACGCCGAAACGGCAGCGGAGCGGGAAGCGGGATGGAAAAGTTCCCGCTATTTTCCGTCGTTTCCCGTTTCCGGGAAAACCAACGGGAAAACGTCCCGCTACATACGTCCATGCCGCGCTTTTCGCCGATCCAGCGCCATTTTAACCGGAGCTTCTCCCGTTTTTTCGAAACGACGCCACCAGCAGAGCGGGTTAACCGGAGGTTTTCCCGTTCGCTCCATTCCAACCGCCCGGCAGGATCGCGATCCGCCGGACACGGCAACGAAAGGCGCTGCACGCTCCATGCTTTATCGTACTTACCGTTACAAACCCGAAAAGATATAATGCTTTCGCATGAACGATCCGAATTTTTCCTTGACCCGCAACTGGCCCCTGTCTTACAATAAGCTGCGGCGAACATTTCCGCCCAATACGATGCGTTTACTTAGAATGACGCGACAACCGATGCGGAGGCTGCAACGCAACCGATGTGGATCAAATCGACCGTCCTCTGCTGCTATTTGCTGGCAGCGTACTCTCTTTCATCCCATTTCGGGGTGCTGAAAATGTGCTTTTACCCGACGCTGGGCGCGTTCGGCTATTTTTTCATCAGCCGCAGCCTGAAACCGGGCGAGTCGGCCAAAGTGGTCGCGGCGGCGGTCGCAGCTTCGGCCGCGGGAAGCGTCCTTCACGCGCTACACCCCGGCCCGCTCGCGTTTCTTCTCACGTGCGCGGCCGCGATCGGATCGATCCGGCTCATCCGCATCCAGGCGGCCCCGATCGTCGCCGTCGCCTTCATCCCTTTTTTCGCTCCGCTGCCGAACGTCTGGACGCTTCCGGTATTCGTCTGCGGCTCGCTCGTCGGCCTGCTGGCCGCCCTGAAGCTGTCGCAAGGGCTGGAAGCTTGCTGGGCCGCGCTGAAGCCCCGCTCGAAAGCGAAAGCCGCCAATCTGTAATCTCGGGCGCGGGCAGTACGCTCCCGAAACCGCAGATGGCGGCTTTTGTTTAAGCTTTGGCGACTACGGCCCCGTAGCGCTCTTCCAGCAGACGCGTATGGTGGCGTTCGTGGCCGGCGATGACGTACGCCAGCGCGCGCGCCGTGATCGCGTGGCCGGATACGGTGCCTTCCCGGGCCCACGCCTTCTCCGGCAAGCTTCCGACCAGCAGGACGGTCGCCCGGCGCACCGCGTCGAACTGCTCCAGCAGCGCCGCGATCGTCAGCCGGCCGAACTCCCCGCCGCGCACGAAGTCGTTCTCGTCGAACCCCGGAAGCGGCGTACGGTCGCCCCGCGCCACCCGCATCATCCGGTAGCTCATCACCGTCTCCGTATCGACGATGTGGCCGAGCACCTCTTTGACGCTCCATTTGTCCGGCGCATACCGGTAACCTCCGTCCTCCTCGCGAACCGACCCGAACAGCCGCCGAACGCGATCGGCCTGCTCGTTCAAAATGTCCGTCAAGCTCCCGTCCGGCACTTGCCCGATATATTCGCCGAAATGTCCGGCATACTCCGCCGGCCCCGGTTTGCGCAAACTCATCGCGATCCGCTCCTTTTTTCGCTAATCTGAATAAATCCGCCGGTCAGCCGCCGTCGCGCTTCCCGCTTCCGTCCGAAACGATCCGCTTCACGCGCCCGACCTGTCCGTCCGCGAGGCGTACCTTGATGCCGTGCGGATGCTCCGGCGATTTCGTCAAAATGTCCTTGACGACGCCGCGGGTCGTCTTCCCCGTCCGCTGATCCTGCTTCAGCACGATATCCACTTCGAGCCCCGGCACGATGCCGGCGCGCTTTTTGCCGTCTTCGCTCATAGACAAGCACCGCCGAACCGCTCCGCGCGCGGCCCGGGTCCTTTCTGTTCGACCTGATACTTTCACTATACCGATCCCGAACGCGGAAAGCAATCCGTTTGCCGGCGCCCCCGTTCGTCGCCATGCCGCTGCCGCCGGATACACGAAAAAACCGCGGGATACCCGTCCGCGGCTTGCCACTTTTCCCTGTTCGTCTCGTATCGCGCTAAAAAGAAACCATGACCTTCGATACGGCCTCCAGCACGCGGCCCGTCTGAAACGGCTTGACGATAAAATCGCGCGCGCCGTTTTGGATCGCCTGGACGATCAGCCGCTGCTGCCCCATCGCGGTGCACATGATGACCTTCGCGTCCGGGTCGTCCCGGCGAATGCGCTGCAGCGCTTCGATCCCTTCCATCTCCGGCATCGTAATATCCATCGTGACGAGGTCGGGCCGGAACGCCCGGTACTTCTCGACCGCTTCCGCGCCGTCGGCCGCCTCGCACAGCACCTCGTGACCGGCGTTCTCCAGTATATGCTTCAGCATTTGCCTCATGAATGCCGCGTCGTCGACAACCATAATTTTCGCCATCCGCCCGCCTCCGTAACCTGAACCGTTTCTTTCATCGTAGCAAAGGGGGCTGAACATATTCTGAACACGTCCGCGCGAGCCGGCAACGCAAAAGGCCTCCCCTTTCGAAAGGGAAGGCCCGTCGATCTTATTTGAAATATTTCGCTTCGATCTTGCGTCCCGTCACCGCCAAAATGCCGAATACGGAAACGATCAGCACCAGCTTCCACGGCTGCTGGAACAAGTTGAACAAGTCGTGGCCGGCGAACGATACGATCAAAATCATGACGCCCTTGCCGAGCACCGTGGCGATGATGAACGTATGGAACGGCACCTTCGACAAGCCCGACACGATGTTGACCAGAAACGACGGCGTAAACGGAAAGCACGAGAGCAGAAAGATCGGCATAAAGCCGTGCCGCTCGAGCCAGTGGATGAGCCGAGTCGAACGCGGGCTCTTGCGCTCCACGAATTGGCGGACCCGGCCGCCGAACCGGCGCACGAACCAAAAGACGGTAAACGCTCCGGTGACGACGCCGAACCAAGACAGCAGAAACCCTTCCAGAAAGCCGTATATGTTCACATTGGCGATCAAGATCGCAACAAGCGGCAAAAACGGCAGCAGCGATTCGAGCCAGGCGGCTACAAAGCCCGGCAGCGGCCCGAGCGCCTCAAACTGATGCAGCAGCTGCTCCGTGTCTTCCCAGCGAAACCCCGACAAATCCAAGCCAGCAACCATCCGATTCGTTCCACCCCTGTATAGATACTATCACTATACTACCGGGAAACGGGCAAAAGCAAATCGGACATAAGGCTTGCGCGGACCTGTACGTAGGTCGGGGAGACGTTACGCCGCACCGACCTCGAGCGGATCTTCCTCGTCCCGGTCGAACGATTCGCGGTCGAACTCGCCTTCGGCATTGGCCACGAGCAGCGAAGTGACGGTCGTCCCCGTCGCGTTGACGGCGGTCCGTCCCATATCGATGACCGATTCGACGGCGATGACGAGCCCCATCCCTTCGAGCGGCAAGCCGAGCGCGGTCAGCACTACGGTCGTGGATATCGTCGCGGGTCCCGGCACGCCGGCTACGCCGATCGACGAGATGACGGCGACGAGGACGAGCACGATATAATCCGACAAGCCGAGCTGCAAATTATATACCTTCGCGACGAATATCGCCACGATCGCCGGCCATATGCCGCCGCAGCCGTTGAAGTTCATCGTCGCGCCGAGCGGAGCGACGAAGCTGGCGATGCGGGGCGAGACGCGAAGCCGCTTCGTGATCACTTCCAGATTGACCGGAAGCGTGGCATAGCTGCTTCGCGTTGTAAAGGCGACGGCGACGGTCGGATACGCTTTTTTGAAAAACTTGATCGGATTCACCTTCGCGACGAGCAGCACGAGCCCGCCGAACACGAGGACGAAATGGATCAGAAGCGCCAAATAGGAAGTGCCGATCAGCTTTACGAGCGGAGCGAGCGTTTCGATGCCGTATTTGGCCGCCATCGCGCCGATCAGCGCGTAGACGCCGTACGGGGTAAGCCGGATGACGTATTTGACGACTTGGTGCAGAACGGCCGTGGCCGATTCGATGAGCGCTTTGATCGGCGCGACGGCATCCGGCTTTTTCGACCCTACGTGAATGATGGCGACCGCGACGAAAATCGCGAAAATAAGCAAAGGCACCACTTTGCCGCCGGCGGCGTCGCTGACCGGATTGGACGGCACGAGATCGAGAATGACCTGCGAGAACGTAGGGATGTCCCGCGGCTTGTAATCTTTCGGCACGGCCGCCTGAATGCCGGCTCCCGGATCGATCGCCAAAGCGACGATCAGACCGATGATCGCGGCGATGCCGGTCGTCAGCAAAAACCAGCCGATCGTCTTCACGCCGATTTTTCGCAGTTGACCGAGACTGGACAGCTGCGCGATACTGTTAATGACGAGCACGAACACGAGCGGCATGACGAGCATTTTGATCAGGTTGACGTAAATCGTCCCGATCGTGCTTACGCTTTTGTAATCCAGCTTGAAGCTGTTGAATAGGATACCGGCGATGAGCCCGAGGCCGAGCCCGATCAGCACGCGGGTGCCGAAGCCGACTCTTTTGCGGGCCAGCACGTACAGGAAGCCGATAATCGCGATCGAAACGACGAGGCTGACCCAGTTCGTCTGCAAGGCGATCCACAAGTTGTTTTTCAAGTCTACCCTCTCCTTTGCGATTGTAACCCCATATATCCGATAGGAATTATGTACATAACAATACTCCCGCGTTCACACGATTGTCAATATATATTTTTGGCGACGGTTAAGCGATTCCCTTCCGGTAGGATTCCCTATTTTTCCCGAACCATGATTTCCTGTTAAAAAGGTATGGGGGCGGCGGACAAAACATTCCGGTGTCAACATTTACGCTCGCCGCGGCGGCGTTTGCCGGAGATTTTCGTCAGAGGGCGCCCGCGCCGTTCGGGGCGTTTCTTTTTTGAAAGGGACGCATCCCGCGCGCGGCGCGATAATTATGGTATGATTTTCCCGTAGCCGAAAGCCGCTTTATTATGGAGGGAGCGCATGCTTTTTTTCAGCAAATGGGTCATTCGCCTGATCCGCATGAACAACGGCGCCGTTTTCGGTACGGCCGCCATCCTTCTGCTGCTCAGCTCGCTGGCGATCTACATGCTCGAGCCCGATACGTTCCAGCACCCGTTCAACGGGCTGTGGTGGGTCATGACGACCGTCACCACGGTCGGATACGGCGATTTTTATCCGAAGACGGTGCCGGGCAAGCTGCTGGGCATGTTTTTGTACGTGTTCGGCATCGGGCTGATCTCGATCGTCATCAGCAAAACGGTCGATTTCATCTTCGCGTACAACCGGAACAAGGAGGAAGGCAAGTTGCGATACAAGGGCGAAAATCATTTCGTATTGATCGACTGGAGCAAGCACGCCGAGCTGGCCGTTCAAGAAATTATGAAAAGCGATCCGAACGCGGACATCGTGCTGATCGCCCAGCTGCCGAAAACGCCGTTGTCCCATGACCGGGTTCATTACGTTCAAGGCAATCCGGTACAGCGGCAAACGCTCGAGGACGCGAACTTGTCCAAGGCGAGGGCGGTGTTCATCTTCGCCGACGAAACGCTCGACAATCAGCAGATCATCCGCGACAGCGCTTTTATCGACGGCAAAACGCTGCTCGTCGCCACGACGATCGAACGGCATTTCCGGCGCATACATACGATCGCGGAGGTGAAGGACCGGGACAACATCCCGAACTTCGCCCATGTTCACGTCGACGAATTCATACTCGGGCCGGAAACCGTATCGCGCCTCGCGGTCCGTTCCGCTTTCCATCCGGGCGCGTCCCGCGTCGTCTCGCAGCTGCTGACGAGCAAGGACAGCGGCGACTTGTACGAAATCGGCAAGCGCGCGCATTGGCGCACGTTCCGAGACGCGTTCGACGAGCTGCTGCGGGAAGGAGCGACCTTGCTGTCCGAAGGGGACAACCTGAATATCAACCGCCGGCTTGACGAGCCGATTCCGGACGACGCCCGGCTGTTCGTCATTTGCGACGCCGATACGTATCGGCGGCTGACCGGCTGATCGCGCGAGCCGATTTGCGAACGCGGCATTCCGATGGCGCGCATGTTGTATAATAAGGGACAAACCGACGGAAACGGAGGAAAACGGGTGCGATACGAGGAACGCGAGCCGACCGAGGCGCTGAAGCCTTATGTCAAATGCATATGGACGCTGAACCGCGATTACTCCGGCGCGGAAGGCGGCGAAACGCTGTGGCCGGACGGCTGCCAGGAAATGCTGTTCCATTACGGCTCCGCCTACTCCGCGGACGGCGCTTCGCTGCCCCCGGCTTTCTTCCTCGGCATGCTGTCGCGCAGCTTCCGGCTGGATGCGGCAGGCCGGATTCGGCTGTACGGCGTCCGGCTGCTGCCTTGGGGACTGAAAGCTTTTTCCGAAGCCCCGCTCAAGTCGTTCAACGACCGGGCCGTCCCGCTGGACCGCGTGCTGGAAGCCGCTGACGTCGCCAAGCTGCAAACGGCTCTCGCGTCGGCCGATATGGACGAAGCTTATTCGCTGCTGGAGCGGTATTTGCTGTCGATCGTCGCCCCCGACCGCATCGACCCGAGGCTGCTGCAGGCGTTGTCCCGGCTGTACCGCGAGCCGATGGAAACCGATATCGCTCCGGTCGTCTCCGAAAGCGGCTATTCGAGCCGGCAGTTCGAACGCAAATGCTTGGAGCTCGTCGGCATGCCGGCGAAGCGGCTGCAAAAAATCGCACGCTTCAATCAAGCCCGGCTGCGTATTTTTCGCGAGCCGACGATCGATCTGCATCAATGCATGCTCGAATTCGGATACTACGATTACGCCCATTTCTCCAAAGACTTCAAACTTTGCCTCGGCGTCACGCCCCGGAATACAAAAGCTGGATGAGGCGCAAGTCCGCGTCGTTCGCCAACAAAAACGATGTCGTTTTTTTACAAGACTAGCCGCCGGCGGCGTGGTAAAGTAAAGCTTGTCCGAATTCAAGCAGAGGAGGAACCGCCCATGATCGGCAAAATCGCGACGGTTGCGGTATACGTGGAAGATCAGCAAAAAGCGAAAACGTTTTGGACGGAGAAGGTCGGCTTCGAGCTTGTCCGGGAAACGCCGATGGGACCGAACGCCTTCTGGCTCGAGGTCGCTCCGAAAGGCGCCGAGTCGGCCCTCGTCATTTATCCGAAAAGCATGATGCCGGGCTCGAACGAGATGAAGGCGTCGATCGTTTTTCAATGCGACGACATCGATGCCGCTTACGCGGCCATGAAGCAGCGCGGCGTCCGCTTCGAAGGGGAGCCGCAGAGCATGCAATGGGGAACGTACGCGACGTTCTCCGACGAGGACGGCAACTCGTTTTTGCTGAAGCAGTAAGTTTCCCCGAGTCCCGTTCGAAACAATAAAGGCTCCTTCGTCCCGCTTCGGGATCGAAGGAGCCTTTCGGCGTTCCTTTTGAAAATGAGAACGTCTCTTTCGATTGCTTTATTGCGGCATTCGCGCCAATCCGCGCATTTTCGCGCAATCGCTCCGAAAGACGCGAGCCTTCGTTTTCCAGCCGAAAAGTTTGCTTCGGCATGTAACCAATCGTTTCGCTGCCCCGTCTAATTTGGAGAATTGACAGAGCGGCAACGCGAACGAAAGGGCAGATCGCAGATGAACATGATGGTGAAAGCGGACAGCAAGAGAACGACCGCAAGCGGGTTCGGGGCGTCGGCTTCGGGAAAGCGCTATGGACGAACCGGCCTCAACCCCGGCGAGGGGGGCGATCGCAATGCCTAAACCGAATGGCGTGGGCCGCTACATGCCCGGTCTGGACGGCTTGCGGGCGATAGCCGTCATGGCCGTCATCGCGTACCATCTCGACCCGTCGGCGTTCCCCGGCGGACTGCTCGGCGTCGGCGTGTTTTTCGTGCTGTCCGGTTATTTGATCACGGACCTGCTTGCCGCCGAATGGAGAACGAACGGGCGGCTGGCGCTGAAGCCGTTTTTGCTCCGCCGGGCGAGACGGCTGCTGCCGGCTCTGTTCGTCATGCTCGCCGCGGTCGGCTTGTGGCTGCTGCTGGCCGATCCGTCCCGGCTCGCCTCGCTGCGGGGCGACGCGATCGCGGCCGTCTTGTACGCAAGCAACTGGTGGTTCGTCTACCGCGACGTGTCTTATTTCGAAAGCTTCGGACCGCCGTCGCCGCTCGGCCATCTATGGTCGCTCGCCGTGGAGGAGCAGTTTTACCTGCTGTTTCCGTTTGCGCTTGCCTTCGGGCTGCGATTCGCGCCGCAGCGCGGCAAGCTGTTCGCGCTCCTCATCGCCGGCGCGCTGGCGTCCGCGCTCGCCATGGCGCTGCTGTACGAGCCGGGAACCGACCCGAGCCGGGTCTATTACGGCACGGACACCCGCGCGTTCGGCCTGCTGATCGGCGCAGCGCTCGCCGTCGTCTGGCCGTCGGCGAAGCCGGCCGCAGGGCGCGCGACGCCGGCGGCGCGGCGCACGCTCGACTGCGTCGGCGCGGCCGGGCTGCTCGCCGTCCTGTACATGATGGCGCGGACGAGCGAATACGACGCCTCGCTGTACAGAGGCGGGATGGTCGCGCTATCCGTCGCCGCCGCCGCGGTCGTCGCCGCGCTCGCCCATCCGGCCGCCCGGCTCGGCCGCCTCCTCGGCATGAAGCCGCTCCGCTGGCTCGGCGTCCGCTCGTACGGCATCTATTTATGGCATTTCCCCGTCATCGCGCTGACGAAGCCGGCCGTTCGGACGGGCGGGATCGACTGGCCGCTCGCCGCCTTTCAGTTGGCCGCCACCCTCGTCCTCGCCGCCTTGTCCTGGCGATTCGTCGAAGAGCCGATCCGGCGCGGCGCCATCCGCAAGCGGTGGATGCTCTGGCGCAACCGGAAGCGGACGGGACGCCGCGGCGGACGCACGGCGTCGATCGCCGTCGCCGGCTCGCTGATCGCCATCGCCGTGTTCGGCATCGGCGCGACCCGGCTGTATCCGCCGGCTACGGCGAGCTCCGTCCCCGCCGCCGAAGCCCCGCTTCCGCACGAGGACGACCCGGCGGGCGTCGTCGCCGGCGTCGGTGCCGGCGTTCCGTCCGGGCCGCCGGCCGACCAAACGGCCGGACCCGCCGGATCGTCCGGCGGCAAGCCGAAGCCCGGCAATCCCGCCGATACGGGCGGCAAGCCGAAGCCGAAGCCGGAGACAGTGCCGGGCAGTGCCGGCGGTCCGGGCAGCCCCGATGCGAACGGCAGCGGGACGAAGCCGCTCCCGCCGCACCGTCCGGAGACGGAAACGGGCGAAGAAGCGGCGGCAAAGCCGGACCCGGCCGCGCCGCCCGACACGAAAGACGGCAAAGGCAAAGGGATTACGGTTATCGGCGATTCGGTTATTTTGGACGCCAAGCCGTATTTGGAGAAGCTGCTTCCCGGCATTGAGGTGGACGGCAAAATCGGCCGGCAGCTCGTTCAAGCCGCGGACATCGTCGACGCAATGAAAACCGGCAACAAGCTCGGCGATCGCGTCATTATCGAGCTGGGCACGAACGGAGCGTTTCCCCGCAAAAAGCTCGAAGCGCTGCTCGCCTCGATCGGCAAAGACCGCCAAATCGTTCTCGTGAACACGCGCGTTCCGCGCCCGTGGGAGTCCGAAGTCAACGCGACTTTGGCGGAGGTCGCCAAGTCGCATCCGAACGCGACGTTGATCGACTGGTATTCGGCCAGCGCCGAAAAAGACCATTATTTCTCGCAGGACGGCGTTCACCTGAACGCCGAAGGGGCCGAGGCGTACGCCTCGCTCGTCGCGGACGCGCTTGGGCATCAGGCTGCGGCGACTTAACCGAAAAAGCTTCCGACCGGGTTTCCCGAGGGCGGAAGCTTTTTCTTTTGAGGCAAACCTATACGGGGTTAAACGGACTGCTGTTCCCCCGACCGTGATTCGTTTTAATAACGGTCTTTGAAGCATCTTAACCGACCAGGATCGGCCGATTCCAACAATTAACGGTCGTGACGAGATCGGAGGAAATAAAAGCCCCAAGGTCCGCTAATTTGCATTACCCGATTCATTTACCGGCGTCGCCGCGCCATCCGGGCTTTCGCCCCCGTCCCGCAGCAGCGCCTTGAACACGTCCGTCGCCCGCGTATGGAACTTCGTCGCCGGCGTAATCAAATAAAACCGCCGCGTAACCGGCATGCCCTCGACGTGCAGCCGCCGCATCGTGCCGAGCGCGATTTCTTTGCGTACGGCCCAGCGGGAAAGCAGCGTGACGCCGAGTCCGGCCTCAACCGACTCCTTGATCAGCTGCGTGCTGCCGAATTCCATGCACCGCCGCGGCCGCAAGCCGAAACGGTCGAACATCGCATCGGTCGCCGCCCGCGTGCCCGACCCGGTTTCGCGGACGATCCACGTCTCCTCGGCCAGCTCGGCGGCGTCCGCGCGGGCGCGGCCCGCCAAACGGTGACCGGACGCGGCCATAACGTCCATCGCGTCTTCGGCGAGAGGCTCGATATCGAGCTTTTCGTGCCGGAACTCCCCTTCGACGATGCCGATGTCGAGCTCGCCTCCGGCGACCTCCTCCGATATTTGCTGCGTGTTACCGATCGAGATCGCGGGCCGGATGAGCGGATATTCCGCCTGAAGCCGGGCGATCATGCGAGGCAGCACGTACTCGCCGTACGTGTAGCTCGCGCCGATCGTCAGCGCGCCGCTCGCCTTGTGCAGCAGATCGTCGACGAGGTAATTCATCCGCGTGTACAGCTTGGCGATTTGTTTGGCGTGAAGGTATACGATTTCCCCCGCCTTGTTGAGCCGCACCTGCCCACGGCCCCGTTCGAGCAGCTTCGTGCCGTAGGTCCGCTCCAGCTGCTGCACATACTGGCTAACCGCCGGCTGGGTCATATGCAGTTCCTCGGCCGCCCGGGTAAAATGGCCCTTCTCGGCTACCGTAATAAAAACGAGCAGCGCCTGATCCATGCCGCGCCCCGTCCTTTCCACCTTAATCATAAGCGTATACTTATGAATCTAATCATAATGATTTATTTTATTTATTGCAATTCCGGTCGTATGCTGAAGGTGTATCCTTCACGAGGAGTTGTCGACGATGACTGTACAAACGGAAAAGTGGACTGCGGCGCCCGCGCCCGCACCAACCCCCGCACCCCCTGCCGCGAAACGCGATTTTGCGAAGGAACGGCCGTCCGGCCGTCCGTCGCGGGGCGCATGGGCGCTCGGCGTCGCCTTTACGATCGCGGTCGCGGCGCTTGGCTGGGGAGCCGCGCATATTCCCGGGCTCGACCGTCTCGGACCGCTCGCCTGCGCGATAGCGTTGGCGGTTGCTTACCGCCGCTTTCGGGGATACCCGGAGACGCTGCGCCGGGGCATCCAATTTTCGTCCAAAACGCTGCTGCGGCTCGCCATCGTCCTGTTCGGGTTGCGGCTCGATATCGGCGTCGTGCTGCACGACGGACTCGGACTGCTGCTGCGGGGCGCATGCGCCATCGCCTTCGCCGTCGCTCTAACCGTATGGCTCGGCAAACGGTTCAAAGCGGACCCGTCCGTCACGCTTCTGCTCGGCGTCGGAACGGGCATTTGCGGAGCGGCGGCCATCGCCGCCGTCTCGCCGATTTTGCAGGCGAAGGAGGAAGATACGGCGATCGGCGCGGGCATGATCGCGCTCGTCGGAACGGCGTTCGCCGTCGGTTATACGCTGCTGCGTCCGCTGCTGCCGCTGGACGCCGCGGACTACGGAGCCTGGTCGGGGATCAGCCTGCACGAAATCGCCCACGTCGCGCTGGCCGCCGCTCCCGCCGGCCAGGACGCCCTGGCGGCGGCTTTGCTCGCCAAGCTCGGACGCGTGCTGCTGCTCGTCCCGTTCTGCCTGCTGCTTGTCGCCTGGAAACGCCGCTCGGGCACGATGCAGGCCGGCGCGCGACTGGAATTCCCTTGGTTTCTGCTCGGCTTCCTCGCCGCAAGCCTCATAGGCAGCTTCATAATTGGAAACGATATCGATGTGCCGGCTTCGGCGATGAACGGCTTGGCCGCGGGGACGACGTTTTTGCTGTCGATGGCGATGGTCGGGCTCGGGCTGAACGTCGACTTGAAGCAGCTGCGGACGAAGGCGCTGCGCCCGGTATTGGCGATGGCGATCACGTCCGTTCTGCTCTCGGCGCTTGCGTATGCGTCGCTGTAACCGAGGTAAATAGAAAAGGGTGCCGAGCGGCACCCTTCGTTCGTGTCGTTATTAATAAGCGAGCGAGAACAAACCTTTGATGTGGGACAAGTAGCGGATGTTGCTCGCTTCCTTCATGAGCGAAGCCGGCAAGCCTTTCAGCTTCGTTTTGTTGCCGCCGATCGTGCCGAACGCGTCTTTGCGGCCGAGGCTGCCGAGCGTACCGGAGAATACCGGCTGGAACGTATCCATTTTCGCCCCGTTGAAATAAGCGAACAGATTGTAGCCGACCAGCTCGCCCATTTGCCAAGCCAATTGTGCCGTAGGCGGGAACGGGCGTCCTTCCGGACTCATGACGACCGCGCTGTCGCCGGCGAGGAACACGTCGGGATGCGAAGTCGATTGCAGCGTTTCGGTGACGGTCGCGCGTCCGCGGTTTACTTCGATGCCGCAGTTCGCCACGACGGAGTTGCCTTGAACGCCGCCGGTCCAAACGAGCGTGCTCGTTTCGATCGTGCTGCCGTCCTTGAGCGAAACGGTCGTCGGCTGCATTTCCGTAATCGCCACGCCGATCAAAAACTTGACGCCGCGTTTTTCCAGGCTCTTCTGCGCATGCTCGACCAAATCCGGCGAGAAGCCGGCCAAAATGGACGGAGCCGCTTCGACGCAGTACAGCTCGATATCGTTAAAATCGACGCCGTGCTTGCGGCACAAGCCCGGAAGCATATCCGCGAATTCGCCGACCAGCTCGATGCCGGTCAAGCCGCCGCCGCCGACGACGAACGTAGCGTCCGCTTTGTTGCCCGTTTGGCTGTAAGCGGCGACGCGGGCTTCGACATGCTCGCGGAGCTTGTTGGCGTCGTTCACCGACTTCAGGATGAAGCTGTGCTCCTGAAGGCCCGGGATGCCGAAGAACGCCGTTTCGCTGCCGAGCGCCACGACAAGCGCGTCGTATTTCAAATAAGCGCCGCCGGCCAGCTTGACCGTCTTCTGATCGGGCGCAATTTCCTGCACCGTGTCGATCATCAGATTGATTTGCTTGCCGCGAAGCAGCTTCTCGAGCGGAAGCGCGACGGCTTTCTCGGCCAGGTTGCCGGCCGCCAGACGGTGAAGCTCGGTAATGATTTGATGGGTCGGATACCGGTTGACGACCGTAATCGTCGCTTCTTCGGCCGACATATGGCTGCGTGCGCTGAGCGCGGCAAGCAATCCGCCGTAGCCGCCGCCGAGTATTACGATTTGCTTGGACATACGAATCCTCCGTTCTGATTTCGGTTTGGCTGAAACCGATTAGCCTTGCTTCCGACGTTCGCCGAGCACTTCCAGAAACGCTTGCGCGTAGCGGAGCGATTGCTGCACTTGCGGATCCTTCAACATTTTGAGCAGGCCGAACAAACCGATCGTGGAAGTTTCCGCTTGCGCGCGATCGCTCGCTTCGATAGCGGCGGAGGCGATTCCTTTCGCTTTTTCCGTAATCGGCTTGACGATTTCGTCCATGCCGCCTTTCAAGTCTTCGATCAGGACTTGGTCGGTCGTTACGCTTTGCACGAAATCGTACGCCTTCGTCATGAGGGTGACCATCTCCGCCAGCTTCGGCATGTTCTCGACGAGAACCGTCAGCGATTGCTGCACCTCGGGCTTCATCAATAGATCGAGTACATCCTCCCGCGCTGCCGGAGTCAGAACCGCTTCTTGCGTAGTTGTTTCTGACATTTGTAAACGTCCTCCTTTGCATGAAATAGAAGCCCGCCGAGTATCCCGATACCTGTTCAAGCAAGGTAGACGTACGTCTCTTCCGCAAAACGCAAAAATAGCATAATGGCGAAAACGGTTGCCCGTGCCCGGCGCAGCTGTTCCATTTTTCACAAGCATGACCTGAGCGTACGGAATACGCATCAGGTCATGACGCCGGGTATTCGGGTTAAAGAAGTAGTCTTCCATTTCCAAGAGCAGGAACAGGTTCGACAAGAACCCTATATGTCCCTATTATACCCCTCATCCGAAAAATAAGGAAAAATCAATTTTTGACATATGTGAACATTTCGTGACAAGAACGGGCCGGGTTCTCCCCTATTCGCGCATTATGGGAACTTTCCGCCCGATTTCGCGCGCTGCTGCTCGATTATGGTTGTTCGTTCGAAACGCGGCGCTCTTTCAGCCCGATCATGCACACATAGACGGCAAGCGCCCCCAAATCCCCCGCGGCGATGACGAGCCCCATCGGCAAAGCGGTATCTTCTCCGCCGAGCCCGACTAGCGGAGCGACGATGCCTCCGAACAAAAACATCATCACCCCGAGCAAAGCCGACGCGCTGCCCGCGGAATCGGCCTGATCCCGCATCGCCAGCGAAAACGACGCCGTATTGACGACGCCCACGCTCGACACGACGAAAAACAGCGGAACGAGGATGCCGAACAGCCCGGCATCGGCCATAATCGCAAGCAGCAGCGCCGTTCCGCCGCAGGCGGCCATAATCAGTCCGCCCGCCACCAGCCGCGTTTCCCCGAGCCGTCCCGCGAGTCTTCCCGTCAGTTGGCTGGCCGCGATAATGCCCGCCCCGTTGATCGCGAAGCAGAGGCTGAACAGCTGCGGAGACGCCCCGTATATCGATTGCAGCACGAAAGGCGACCCGGCGATATAGGCGAACATCGCGGCGGCGACAAGTCCTTGCGATAACGCGTAGCCCATAAACGGCCGGTTCCGGACGATGCGGCGGAACGTCCGTCCCGTTTGCTTCAGGCCGCCGCGCGACCGCTTCTCCCGAGGCAGCGTTTCCGGCAGGCCGAACAGGACGGCGAGCAGCGTCAGCAGTCCGAGCGCGCTGAGCGCGAGAAACACGCCGCGCCACGGAACGACCTGCAGCAGCTGTCCGCCCGCGATCGGCGCGACGATCGGCGCAACCCCGTTGACAAGCGCGAGCGACGCCATAAATTTCGTCAGCTCGGAGCCGCCGAACAAATCCCGCGCGACCGCCCGGGAGATGACGATGCCCGCCGCCCCGGCGACGCCTTGAACGAAGCGCATGAGCACGAACGTCCATACGGACGGGCTGACCATGCACAGCAGCGACGACACCGCGTACAGGACGAGCCCGAGCAAAAGCGGACCGCGCCGCCCCCGCACGTCGCTGAGCGGGCCGGCGAGCAGCTGCCCCAAGGCGAGACCGGCCAGGCAAGCGGTCAGACTGAGCTGGGCGAGCGATGCGGTCGTATGCAAATCTTCGGCCAGCTCGGGCAGAGCGGGCAAATACATATCGAGCGAAAACGGCCCGAAGGCCGACAACGTTCCGAGAATGAGCGCGAGCCAAGCGCGGCTGGCGCTCCGGCCTGCCGGCGGCGTCGCTCCGACGCGTTCGTTCATTCTGTTCCGTATCCTTTCCGGGAGCGATCAGCTTTTTTCGAATGCCACAAGTATAGTGACTCGGGTCTCGTACCGTCAACCCCGACGTCCGTCGTCGAGGTCGATGAGTCCGGTTATCGCCTTGCCGGAAAGCCTCATGCCATTTTCCGGATTTCCCGTTTCCTGCGCTTTAAACGGGATACCCTCATTCCGGTTACCCTTCCCCAAGTGCAGCCGGCTTCAGCGCATCGTCGTCACCGGCTTCCATTCCTCCGGCAGCAGCGCGTAATAGTCCGGCTGCATAAACCGGTCGTCGACGAGCACGAGCGTCCCGCTGTCGCTTTCGGTGCGGATGAGCCGCCCGCCGGCTTGCAGCACTTTGTTCATGCCCGGAAACTTGTACGCGTAATCGAAGCCGTTTCGGCCCGTATCGTCGAAATACCGCCGGATCAGCTCCCGCTCCCCGCCGAATTGCGGCAATCCGACGCCGACGATGACGACGCCGGTCAGCCGGTCGCCGGCCAAATCGATCCCTTCCGCAAACACGCCTCCCATGACGGCGAAGCCGACGATCGTCTTCTCCGCCCCGGCGCGAAACGCCGCCAGAAACGAATCGCGCTCCTCCTCGGACATGCCGGCCTGCTGCACGAGCGCCTCCCCGTCCCAGCCGGCGCCGAGAAACAGCTCGGCGACCTCGTTCATATAATCGTACGAGGGGAAAAAGACCAAATAATTGCCCGGCCGCTCGTCCGTCACCCGGCGCAGCATCGCCGCGATCCGCGCCTTCGACCTCCCGCGGTCGCGGTAGCGCGTCGACACCGGCAGCAGCAGCACGTCGAGCTGCTCGCTGCGGAACGGCGACGGAATCGCCGTCGCGTAGTCGTCCTCGTCTCCGCCGAGCGTATCGCGGTAATACGGGATCGGAGACAGCGTCGCCGAAAAATAAACGAGCGAGCGGTACCCTTTGCCCATCAGTCGCAGCATGCCCGAAGGATCGACGCACAGCAGCTTGATCCGCACGTCGCTCCGCTCGACCTGGACGTAGACGAGGCTTCGTTCGTCGAAGCTTTCCGCGGTCCGGATAAAATGCTGAACCGTATAGTACATATCCGTAAGCAGCTGGCGGTCGGCCGCCGCATCGCCGGCCAGCAGCGCCGCCTCCGCCGCCGACGCGAACGATTCGAGCAGCGGCACGAGAGCGGGAGGAATCGCTTCGAGCACGATCAATCCGCCGCCGCCTTCTCCGCAGCTTTTCCGAAGCGCGATAAACGCCTCGTTGACCGCCTTCGCCGCTTCGTGCAGCGTGCGGCTCCCGCTTCCCGCCTTCGTCTGCCGCTTCAGCTCGAGGAACGGCGCTTTCGTCAGCTCGCCGGAATACATCTCCCTCGCCCGGTCGACCAGGTTGTGCGCTTCGTCGACCAGCACCGCCGTATGGCGCTTTTCCTCCTCGAACAGCCGCTTCAAGGAGACTCGCGGATCGAAGACGTAGTTATAGTCGCACACGACCGCATCGGCCTCGTAGGCCGCATCGAGCGAAAATTCGAACGGGCACACCCGGTGCTTGCGGGCGTACGCCTCGATCACGTCCCGGGTGATCGCCGTTTCCCGGGACCACAAATCGTACAGCGCCGCGTTGATCCGGTCGTAATAACCGTCCGCGTATTCGCAGTACAGCTTCTCGCACCGCGTCTCTTCCTTGAAGCATATTTTCTCCTTCGCCGTAATCGTGACCGATCTCAGGCAAAGCCCGCTTGCGCGCATGAGCGCGAGCGCATCCTCCGCGGCGGCACGGGTCGTCGTCTTGGCGGTCGTATAGAAAAAGCGGCGCAGCAGCTTTTCCCCGATCGCCTTCACCGCCGGAAACAGCGTCGAAATCGTCTTGCCCGTCCCGGTCGGCGCCCGCGCGAACAGCCGCTTCCGGTCGGCGATCGATTTGTACACCGCGCCGGCGAAATGCCGCTGGCCCTGCCGGTACGAAGGGAACGGAAACGGCAGCTCCCTGATGCCGGCTTCCCGGTCCCGGGCATAGGCCAGCCGCTGCCTCGCGTGCGGATCGTACGCCTTGACGAGCATTCGGACGAACGCGTCCAGCTCGCCCCGGGTCAGCATCCGTTCGAACGACTTGCGCTCCTCCGTTTGCCGATGAACGTAGGTCAGCCGAACGCGCATCCGCTCCAGCTTCTCGGCTTTGGCGTACAAATAGGCGTAGCATTGCGCCTGCGCCCAGTGGACGGGGTGCGACTGCTCCGTGAGGAGCGTCACGCTTCCCCCGGTCGATTTGATTTCTTCCACGGTCGCAACGCCGTCGCCGGCTTCATCGAACAGCAAGCCGTCGCAGCGGCCGTCGATCCGGTACACGATGCCTTCGTATTCGACGTCGCCCCGGACGTACGCCTCCTTCAAGTCGGTTTCCTTGTACGTTTGCTGGATCGCCCGGTGCGCTTTCGTTCCTTCCGCGAGCGTGGCGCCGGTGCGAAAGCCGGCATCGATGCTGCCCCCGCGAAACACGTATTCCGCGAGCGAACGCACCGATACTTCTACGAGATCGGACATGGTCCTTTTTCACCTGCCGTTACGGGTTTCCCGCATGAATGGAACATTCGTTCGTTTTCCGATTATACCACACTCCTCCCCAAACACCTTTACTTTTCCGTTCGCGACCGATAGAATAGATCGCAAACAAACGATACGGGGTTATTTCGATATGTTCGGTCAATTTCATAAAAAATTGAAACGGTTTCGGCCCAATCCGCCGCAAGTGCTGGCGTTCGGGTTTATCGTCATGATCGCGGCCGGCTCCGTTCTGCTTTCGCTGCCGGTTTCGTCTTCCAGCCGGACGGCGATGCCGTTTTTGGACGCGCTGTTTATGGCGACCTCGGCCACTTGCGTGACGGGGCTTTCCTTTTACAACATCGGCGAGCATTTTTCCTTGTTCGGCCAGCTCGTGCTGCTGCTGCTCGTGCAAATCGGCGGGCTCGGCTTCATGACCGTCGCGACGCTCGCCGCGCTCGTATTCCGCCGGCGAATATCGTTCCGCGAGCGGCTCATTTTGCAGGAGGCGATGAACCAGGCGACGACGGAAGGCATCGTGCGGCTGATTCAAAAGGTGCTGCTGTACGCTCTCGTCATCGAGGCGGTCGGCGCGGTCGTGCTCGCGGTCCGCTGGATGTTCGAAATGCCCTTGGGGCAGGCGCTGTACTTCGGGATGTTTCACAGCATTTCCACGTTCAACAACGCCGGCTTCGACTTATTCGGCATGTTTCCCGACCGCCGCGCCAGCCTGATGCATTACGTGGACGATCCGGTCGTCAATGCGGTGACGATCGTGCTCATTATTTTGGGCGGCATCGGATTTATCGTCATCTCCGACCTGCTCTCGTATCCGAAGCAGAAGAAACTGACGCTGCACAGCAAAGTCGTGCTGACCGTGTCGGCCGCTTTGATCGTCGTCGGAACGCTCGTCATTTTCCTGTTCGAGCTGACGAACCCGCACACGCTGCATCCGCTCTCGCCGTTCGGGAAAATATTCGGCGCGATGTTCCAATCGGTCACGGCCCGTTCGGCCGGATTGAGCACGCTCGACATCGAATCGCTGCGGCAGGCGACGCAGTTTTTCATCATCCTGCTCATGTTCGTCGGAGCGGCTCCCGGCTCGTCCGGCGGCGGCATCAAGGTGACGACGTTCGCCATCCTGATCGGGGCGATGGTCGCGATGGTCCGGGGGAAGGAAGACATCGTCATGTTCCGCTACCGGATTGCCAAAGACCGGATTTACAAGGCGATCACGTTCACGCTGCTGTCGTTTTTTCTGATCGTACTGGCGGCCATGGTGCTTTCGACTACCGAAGATTATCCGTTTCTCGGCATCCTTTTCGAAGTAACGTCCGCTTACGCCACGACCGGCATGTCGATGGGATTGACATCGCAATTGACGACCCCCGGCAAAATCGTCATTATGCTGCTCATGTTTATCGGCCGGCTCGGTCCGGTGACGCTCGCCTTTACGCTTACGTCGAAAGCGGAGAAAGAGCTGTTCCGGTACCCGGAAGGAAAAATCACGATCGGCTGACCTCGCCGGCCCCTTGGCCGTGTGCGGTCCGGCCTACGACTCCCGCCAGGCGTTTGGCGGGATTTTCGTTTCGGTATTTACAAACCGCCGGTCGGTTTATATAATAAGATCAAAGAGAGGCGATCCGCGCAAGCGTTCCGCCATGAGAGAGGACGTGTAACCGATGAGCTTGCTTCTGTTCGTTCATATTTTCGGCGCTTTTCTGTTTCTGGGCAATATCGTGACGGCCGCCTTTTGGAAAATACGGGCCGACGTCACGGGCAACCCGGTCGTCATTCATCGCGCCGCCCAAAACGTGATGATCGCCGACTATGCCTTCACGCTGCCCGGCCTCGTCCTGCTGACCGTCTCGGGAATCGGGATGGCCGTCCGCACGGGCGCGCTCCAGTCCGGCTTCAATTGGCTCGCCCTGTCGCTCGTCCTGTTCGCCGTCACCGGCGCGCTCTGGCTCGGCATCCTGATCCCGCTGCAGCGGAGCATGATCCGCCACAGCAAGCAGTCGATCGAAGCCGGCGCGGTCACGGAGCCGTATCGCCGGGCGTCGCGGTATTGGGCCGTATTCGGCACGATTACGACGCTGCTTCCCGTCGTCATTTTGTACTTCATGGTCGCCAAAAGCTTTTGAGCCGAACCGCACGCCTTGCACGTACCACATAAAAAAAGCTGCCGAGCGCATCGGCAGCTTTCAACTTCCTTCTTTACTTCCCCGTCATCCATTGCGGCTTCGAGAACCCTTTGAACTGCTCGTCGATCGTCTTCTCGAACTCGTCCGATTGCACCGCTTCCTTCAAATCTTTGGCGAACTGGCTGTCCTTGTCCGCCGTTTTGATCGCGATGACGTTGCGGTAGTTTTCCGCCATTTCCTCCAGCTTGAGCGCCTTCGTCAAGTCCATTCCGGCCGCGAGCGCGAAGTTGCCGGGCACGACCGCAAGCGCGGTGCTGTCCAGCGTGCGGGGCAGCGAGGCGGCTTCCACCGGCTTGAACTGCAAGCTTTTCGGATTGTCCACGATATCTTTCTCGGACAGCGTGGCCGCGTTGACGTCCTTCTTGACCGTGATGAGACCCATGCTTTGCAGCATGAGCAGCGACCGGGCCAGGTTGGACGGGTCGTTCGCGATCGTCAGCAGGCTGCCGTTCTCGATCGAATCGAGCGTCTTGAATTTGTTCGAATAGAGCCCCATCGGCGCGGTCGGGACGCTGATCACTTCCTGGATGTCCAGCTTGTTGTCGGTCGCGAATTGCTTCAAATACAAAATATGCTGGAACAGGTTGGCGTCGATCGAGCCGTTCGCCAGCGCTTTGTTCGGCTGCACGTAATCGTTAAACTCGACCAGCTCGACTTTATACCCTTTCTTCTCGAGCAGCGGCTTGATCGCCTTCGTTACCATATCGCTGTACGGACCGGCCGTCGCCCCGAATTTGATCGTCTTCTTCTCGCCGCCGCCGGCGGCACCGGACGAACCGGCGCTCCCTCCCGTTTGGTTGCCCCCGCAGGCGGCAAGCAGCACGAGCAGCGCCGTCAGCATGGCGAACAGCGAAACTGTTTTTCTCATACGGTTCCTACTCCCTTTCTGTCTGTACAAGCTGCAGTCGTGTATATGAATCAACGCTTATCGACTTTTCGCGCGGCCCAGTCCCCGAACCACTGAATGAGCTGGACCATCACGATCAGCACGATAACCGTCGTAAACAAAACTTCGTTGTTGTACCGGTAATACCCGAAGCGGATCGCCAAATCGCCGATGCCGCCGCCGCCCACGGTTCCCGCCATCGCGGAAAAGCCGAGCAGGCTGATCGCCGTAATCGTCAGTCCGGAAATGATGCCGGGTTTGGCTTCCGGCAGCAGCACCTCGCGAATGATGAGCCACGGCTTCGCGCCCGCGGCGACCGCCGCTTCGATGACGCCTTTGTTCACTTCGCGCAGCGACGCTTCGACCAGGCGGGCGTAAAACGGAATCGCCGCCACCGACAGCGGCACCGACGCCGCGGTCGGGCCGATCGTCGTGCCCAGGATCCACTGCGTGAACGGCAGCAGCAGGACGAGCAGGATCAAAAACGGAATCGAGCGGACGATATTGGCGAGCAAGCCGAGCGCCGCGTTCAGCGTGCGATTTTCCACGAACAGGCCTTTGCCGCTGACGAACAGCAAAATGCCGATCGGGATGCCGAGCGCGATCGAGATCGCCAGCGAGATGCCGACCATGTACAGCGTTTCATAAAACGCTTTGAGCATATCCGGCAGCAGCTCGAGCAGGGAACTAACCGACATTCGACATCACCTCCACGCCGCAGCCGCGCCCGGTCAAAAAGCGGACAGCCTCGTCGATTTCGCCGGTATGGCCGGTCACTTCCATAATGAACGTGCCCAAAGGCTTATCCCCGATATATTCGATCCTGCCGTGCAAAATGTTCGCCCGAATGCCGCCGGCTTTGAGCAGCTCGTCGATGACCGGCTGCTCGGCGACCTCGTCGCGAAACAGCACCTTCAGCACCTTGCCCGCCGGGTCGAGCTTGTCCCACAGCTTCTGCGGCAGCTTGAACTCCAGCGCGTTGCGGATAAACTGCTGCGTCAGCGGCTGAACCGGGTCGGCGAAGACGGAATAGACGTCCCCCTCCTCGATCACTCGGCCGCTCTGCATGATCGCCACGCGGTGGCACAAATCTTTGACGACCTCCATCTCGTGCGTAATGAGCACGATCGTCAAGCCGAGCTCGCGGTTGATCTGCTTCAGCAGCGCGAGAATCGATTGGGTCGTCGTCGGGTCGAGCGCCGACGTCGGCTCGTCGCACAGCAGCACTTGCGGCTCGTTTGCAAGCGCCCGCGCGATGCCGACCCGCTGCTTCTGGCCTCCGCTCAGCTGCGCCGGATATTGGTCCGCTTTGTCGGCCAGTCCGACGAGGCCGAGCAGCTCGTTCACCCGGCCCGCTATGGCCGCTTTCGGCGTTTCCGCCGCTTTCAGGGCGAAGGCGACGTTGTCGAAAACGGTTTTGCTGCTGATCAGATGAAAATGCTGAAAAATCATGCCGATTTTTTGGCGGGCGAGCCGCAGCTCGTTTTTCGACAAGCTCGTCAGCTCGACGCCGTTCACCAGCACGCGGCCCGAGGTCGGCTTCTCCAGCAGATTGATGCACCGCAGCACAGAGCTTTTGCCGGCGCCGCTGTAGCCGACGATGCCGAAAATTTCCCCTTGGCGGATATGCAGGTTCACGCGGTCGACGGCGACGACGCTTCCTTTTTTCGTATCGTAACGTTTATATAAATCAACGAGTCGGATCAACGGTGTCCCTCCAAACGAAATGCCGTAACGTCGTTTGTTGTTCGAATTCGTCGAAAATAGTCGAATAAAATAAATCATAGCGGTTTGGTCGGAATATGTCAAAGGCAGTATTTTCCTTCGCGCGTTTCGGCCGCGACAATGCGCAGCCCCCGGAACCGGATTCCGAGGGCTGCGTCGACGCTCTATAAAACCTGATCCAGAAAGCGGGCGGCGCGCTCGCTTTCCGGCCGGGCGAAAAACCGTTCCGGAGTCGCCCGCTCGACGAGCGTCCCTTGATCGAGGAAATAAATCGTATTCGCCGCTTCTCTCGCGAATTTCATCTCATGGGTGACGATCAGCATCGTCATGCCGCTGTCCGCGAGTCCGCGAATCACGCTTAGCACTTCTTTGACCATTTCCGGATCGAGCGCCGACGTCGGCTCGTCGAACAGCATAACGTCCGGCTCCATCGCCAGGCTGCGCGCTATGGCGACGCGCTGCTTCTGCCCGCCCGACAGCCGGGACGGGTAGCTGTCCGCTTTATCCGCGAGCCCGACCTGCGCGAGCAGCTCGCGCGCCTTGACCCGGGCGGCTTCCACGGACATCTTCTTCACCTCGACGGGCGCGAACGTAATGTTGTCGAGCACGGTCATGTGCGGAAACAGGTGAAAATGCTGAAACACCATGCCGATCCGCCCGCGAATGCGAGCGACTTCGGTTTTCGGATTCGTCAGCTCGATCCCGTCGATGGCGATCGTTCCCGACGTCGGCGTTTCCAGCAGGTTGAGGCAGCGCAGAAACGTCGACTTGCCGGAGCCGGAAGGGCCGATCAAGGCGACGACCTCCCCTTTTTCGACCCGGGTCGTAATGCCGCGAAGCACCTGCTGTTTGCCGTACGATTTCGTCAAGTCCGTTACGTCAATCACTGCGGCGCAGCCTCCTTTCCAGCATGCGGGCCAACGATGTCAGCACGAGCACGAGCACGTAATAGATCGCGGCGACGAGCAGCAGCGCTTCGAAGGCGCGGAAGGTGCTCGCCCGCACGACGTCGGCGCGGCGCATCAATTCGGTTACGCCGATGACGGAGACGAGCGAAGACTCCTTGAGCAGCGCCACGAACTCGTTCACCAGCGCCGGCAAAATATGGCGAAGCGCCTGCGGAAATATGATGCGCGTCATCATTTTCCGGTACGGGACGCCGAGGGCGATGGCGGCTTCGCGCTGCCCTTTGTCGACCGCCATAATGCCGCCGCGAATCGTCTCCGACAAATAAGCCGCCGAATTGAGGCCGAACGCCAGCCCGGCCGCCAGCAGGGCGGGAATATCGTAGCCGAGCAGCTGCGGCGTCGCATAGTAGATCAAGGTCAGCTGCACGAGCAGCGGCGTTCCGCGAAATACGGACGTATAGGCGGTGGCGAACCACTGCAGCGGCTTGACGCCGGATATTTTGAACAGGGAAAGGATCGCTCCCCAGCATAGTCCGAGCAGGGCGGAGACGAGCGTGAACAGCAGCGTTACATAGACGCCCTTGAGGATATAAGGCACGTATCCGTTCAATACGCGGAAATCGATATTCAAACCGGCCGGACGTTCGGTCGGGGCCGCATCTTTCTGATCGAACCATTTCGCGACGATTTGCTGCAGCCGGCCGTCTTCTTTCATCTGGCCGAGCACTCGGTTGAATTCGTCGACCAGTTCGCTCTGCTTCGGAAACGCGATCGCGTAGCCGTTATCCTTCTCCGCGGCGGGCAGGTAGCTTAAAGCCAGGCCGGGGTTCGCGCGAACCATTTCGATCGCGACCGCATCCTCGACGATCGCGGCGTCCATCCGCCCGGAGTTCAGCTCTTGAACGAGGTCCGATATTTTATTGAGCTTCTTCAGCTTCGCGCCCTCGAGCGTCTCCGCGAACTGCTCCTGAACCGAGCCGAGCTGCGCCCCGACCAGCTTGCCGGACAGCTGCCCCGCCGTTTCATAAGCCGCCTCCTTGCGGGAGACGATCGTATTGCGGGCGGTATAGTAGCCGTCGGAAAACGTTACGCTCTGCCTGCGTTCTTCGGTTGCCGACATGCCGGACATGACAAAATCGACCCGTCCCGATTGGAGGGCGGCGATCAGTCCGTTAAAGTCCATGCTTGCGATCTCCAGCTCGTAACCGAGCTCGGCCGTTATCGTCTTGGCGATATCGATATCCATCCCGACGATGTCGCCGCTTCCTTTCGCATCCACGCTTTCGTACGGAGGATAGTCCGGCGAAGTGCCCATCACGAGCTTCTTGGCCGCCTTGGCCGGCTCGTTCGCCGCCTGGACGGCTTCGGTTCGCATAAACGGCGCGGCCGGTCCGAACAGCAGCAGGAGAAGCGCGAAGACCAGGAGCGGGACGAACGCCATGTTCATGTTCCTGTTCATCATGATGTCCTCTTTCTCTGAGCTGTGAAGTTCAAATGAACATAAGTCCCAGTATAAGCGAATCGCGGCGGGATGTGAACAAAAGGAGCGCCGTACGGGCGCTCCAAATGTTTCCACGGTCTGCTGTTCGACCTGCCTTACTATCGCTACCCGGCGTTCAAAATGGCTTCCGCGAATGCGACATCCCGCACGAGCTTCGGGTATTCCCCCGGGGCCGGTCCGTCTTCGGCGCTCCAACATACGCCCATCGCCGTTTCCACGAACACGCACTGCCTCAATATCGAATCCGGGATTTGCAGATGATTCTCCAATATGGCGATAACTTTGTTGATTTTTTCGTATAACTCCGGAGTGATTTCATCTTCGAACTCATTCAATATGAACCGCGGAACGTCGAACACGGGATCGCCGATGACGCCTTTGGGATCGATAATGACATACTCCCCGCCGGCGCCCAGCAAAATGTTGTCATGGTGAAAATCGCCGTGAAGCAGCATCCGCCGCGAATATTCGGCCGAAACCGACAAGCAGATGTCGTGCGCTTTCTTCATATACGCATACAGTTCCCGGCAATCGGTCCGCTTGCTCATGTGATCCGTAATGCTGCCGACCCAACCGGCGTAGGTCGGGTAAAGCTCGGCATCGGCGGGCGGCTCGTGCAGGCCGTTGTAGAGGGAGCTGAATACGGCCATTCGTTTTTCCAGAGAAGTCTCGTCCCTTAGCGGCCGGCCCGGCTGCACCCGCTCTTCGAGGATTACGCCGTTTGCAAGGTCCGCGTCGAACAGTTTGCAAAATCGTCTGCCGTTATATTGACGCAGCGTATAGAATTCCGTGGAAGCGCCTCCGGAGGAAGAACCGCCGATTTTAAGCACCGCGTCTCCGAACCGGTCGGAACGGCACGTTAAGACCAGGTTGGCGGAATAAGAAGGAATAAGCTGAAACGAAGTCAATGCCCATTTGTCGGCATACGTTTCGATGTCCCTCGACGCTTTTTCGTAAAAAGCTTGGCCGAAGCGGCCCGTAATGCCGTCGATTTCATCTTGCTTGAAGCGGTATCGCTTGTCCGTCACGGTTACGACCTCCATTCCCCGAACGCGTCGGGAACGGCTTTTTACTGCTATTGTACTCGATACCCGGTATGTAACAACGGATTGTTTTACTTTAAAAGAAAAGGACGCCCGCGAGAGCGCCCTTGCCGATCGTTTCGCTGTTACAGCTTCAAATCGCCGTCGTACGTAGCGATCGCTTTATACAGCTCCGGCCGGCGGTCGCGGAAAATGCCCCATTCGATCCGCTGCGTCTCCAGCTGATCGAGATCGAATTCGGCGACGAGCACCGCCTGCTCCGTCCGGCCCGCCTCCGCGACCATGTTCCCTTGCGGCCCGGCGATGAACGACGAGCCGTAAAAGTGGATCGTCGAGTCTTCGTCCCGCTCTTCCCCGATCCGGTTCGAAGCGACGACCGGCATCAAGTTTTGCGCGGCATGTCCCCGCATGCACATTTGCCAATGATCCTTCGAGTCGATCGAGCTGTCCTGCGGCTCCGAGCCGATCGCCGTCGGGTAAAACAGCAGCTCCGCGCCCATCAGCGCCATGCAGCGGGCCGCTTCCGGGTACCATTGATCCCAGCAAACGCCTACCCCGATTTTTGCATAGCGGGTTTTCCAAACCTTGAAGCCCGTATCGCCGGGATTGAAGTAAAACTTCTCCTCGTAGCCCGGACCGTCGGGAATGTGGCTTTTGCGGTATTTGCCCAGCACTTCTCCGTCCGCGTCGATGACGGCGAGCGAGTTGTAGCGGGCGTAATTTTTTTTCTCGTAGAAGCTGATCGGCAGAACGACGTTCAGCTCTTTCGCGACCGCGCGGAAATGGTTGACCGCCTTGTTATGCTCCATCTCCGTCGCGTACACGTAGTAGTCCGACTTTTCTTTCTGGCAAAAGTACGGCGTTTCGAACAGCTCCTGCAGCAAAATGATTTGCGCGCCTTCCGCGGCGGCTTGTCTGACGAGCGCGTCCGCCTTGCTTATATTTTCGTCGATATTGTCCGAGCAGCTCATCTGCGTTGCGGCCACTTTGACGTTTCTCATCGCTATCGCTCCTCTCTTGTTTGCTTATCCGCGCGCCGGCATTTGCTGGGTCGTGCAGTGGACGTTGCCGCCCTCGCGAATGATCGCCATCCCGTCGACGGTGCGGATGCGCCGCTCCGGATACAGCGCCTGCAGCGTTTGCTCCGCGAGCCGGTCCGTACGGGCCGCCGCTCCGCCGAATACCGGCAGGATGATGCCCCCGTTGACGAAATAAAAGTTCAAATAGCTGAGCGTAAGCCGGCTGTCTTCGTATGTCGCCATGGGCGGCTGCTCGATCGGAACGACTTCCAGCTTGCGGCCTTTGGCGTCGGTCGCCTCCGCGAGAACCCGCAAGTTTTCCTGCGTGATCGCGTAGTTGTCGTCCTCCGGATCGCTGCATACCTGCATAAGCACTTTGCCGGGAGCGGCGAAGCAGGCGATGTTGTCGACGTGGCCGTCCGTTTCGTCCCCGCTGAGCCCCCGCTTTAGCCAAATGACTTTGCTTACGTTCAAGTACCGTTTCAGCGCGTCTTCGATCTGCTCCCGCGTCATGTCCGGGTTGCGGTTCGGGTTGAGCAGGCATTCCTCCGTCGTCAGCAGCGTCCCTTCCCCGTCGACGTGGAGCGAGCCGCCTTCCATGACGAGCGGCGCGTCGAACCGCTCGACGCCGTAATGCTCGAGCACTTTGGGGGCGACCGCGTCGTCCAAATCCCACGGCGCGTATTTGCCGCCCCACGCGTTAAACCGCCAGTTGATGCCGGCCACGCCGCCGCCTTCGCGCACGACGAACGTCGGCCCGTTATCGCGGAACCACGCGTCGTTATGCGGAATCGTCAGCACGTCGACGCTCGTCCCGGCGAAACGGCCGCGAATGCGCTCCGCATCGTCCGGATTGGCGATGACGGTAACCGGCTCGAACTCGGCGATCGCTTCGGCGATTTGCGCATAGCCTTCGGCTACCCGCTCGTAGTGGTCCGGATAAACCATCGACTGCCGGACCGGCCAGGACAGAAACGTGCGCTCGTGCTTGGCCCATTCGGCCGGCATCGAGTATTGCATATCGGTAGGGTACATGAAGCTATATCTCCCTTTATCGTATGTTGAAGGACAATCTTTAAACATCATATACGAAATCGGTCTCGACCTCAACGCAAGAAACCTGCCAATCCGTCGGGCGGGACGGCAAAAAGCCGCCCTGCGCGGCGCATGGCGGAAGGACCCCGCCGGCTGCCGGCATGAGCGGCTTCCCGTTGCGGCCGATCAGCCTCAACCGGCCGCTTGACTCTCGCTTCCGCTTTCGCCGCCGGTTCCTCCCGCCCCCGCGTCGGCCTCGCGGCTCACCTGCACATACAGCATCCGGCTCGGGTCCAAATAGGCGTTGGCGAAATCGAGCACCGCTTCGCTCGTCACGGCGCGAATGCGCTCCGCGAAATAGCGCGGATCGGTATTCAGGTCGTATAAATAGCGGGCGGCCATGTTGGCGTTGATCGCCTCCGGTTTGTCCTGCGCGATCAAATGCCGGCCGGTAATCGCCTGCTGCGCGCGCGTCAGCTCCTCGTCCGGCAGCCGCTCCTTCCGCAGCCGCTCCAGCTCGCCGGTAATGATCGACTTCGCTTCCGCGAGCCGGAGCGGATCGGTCGCCACGTAGCCGGTGATAAATCCTTCGCTGACCATCGGGCTCATCGTGGCCCACACTTCGTACGCAAGCCCTTTGTCGCCGCGCACGCTTCGCCAAAGCCGGGACGCCTGCCCGCCTCCGAGCGCATGCATCGCCACATAGCCGGCGTATTTCGCGTCGTCGTACGCATCCGGGCCGTACATGCCCCAATACAGCTGCGCCTGGCGAATGTCTCTCGCCTCGTGGATCAGCTGCCCGCCCAGCTCGTAGGGCCGCAGCTTCCCTAACCGGTATGCGGGTCCGGAGCCGGCCGGGATGTCCAGCTCGTTCAAGGCGGCTACGAGCTCGTCATGGCGAACGTGCCCCGTCGCCGCCAGCACGATGTTGCCCGCGCCGTAAAACTCCCGGTGAAACCGGAGCAGATCGTCGCGCGTAATGCCGGACACGCTCTCCTCCGTGCCGAGGTTGCTCGCCCTCTCCGGATGCATCGCCCGGAGCGTCCGGGTCAGCGTCCGTCCGCCGAATTCCCGCGGATTGTCGCGGGCGCGATGAATTTCCTCGATAACGACCTTTTTCTCGAGCTCCAGCTCCCGTTCCGGAAACGTCGAATGAAACACCATATCGGTCAACAGCGAAATGCCGTCCTTCATCCGGTCGTAAGGCATATACGCGTAATAGCGGGTCCGGTCCGTGCTCGTCCCGGCGCCGAGATGTCCGCCGTAATGTTCGATATCGTACGAAATTTGCTCCTTCGTTCTCGTCCCCGTCCCTTTGAACATCATATGCTCCAACAGGTGAGCGATGCCGTAAGGATAATGCTCCTCGTAATGCCCGCCGGCTCGCACCCAATAACAGAGCAGCGTCGACGACGCCTGCTCGCGATGCTCGCTAACGACCGTTAGCCCGTTCGCCAAAACCGTTTTGTGCATGCCGCTTCCTCCTTGGCTTCTCCGCAAATCGCCCGCTGCCCGCACGGACCGTAGCTCAGGCTCTATACAGGAAATTCGCCCAAGGCCGGAAACATTCCTTTATTTTTTCGAAACGCTTGCCGAAAGGGCCGAACGCCAAAAAGGCGAAAAACGGACGATCCCTTTCGGAAATCGCCCGTCTCCGCCTTCGAATCTCGCCCGATCGATTAGCGAGCTTGCTTGCTCATCCAAGCGAGGAAGTTGTCGACGACGCCGTCCAAAAATTTGACGGTAGGCTCGTGGATGAGATTGCCGGCCGCGTCGATTTTTTCGTGAACGGCGCCCACGTACACTTCGTTGCTCGGCAAAAGCGGGGAGTTGATCCCCGGCGAGAACAAGATTTCGCGCAAATGCAGCTGCGCCTTTACGGTGCCGAGGTTGCCCATCGAAGCGCCCATAATCCAGGACGGCTTGCCGTTCATCACCTTGTCGACGCGGGACAGCCAATCGATGGCGTTGCCGAGAACGCCCGGAATCGTGCCGTTGTATTCGGGAGTCACCCACAGAACGGCGTCGGCTTCGGCCACCTTGCGTTTGAACGCCTTCACTTCGTCCGACGGTTCGTTTTCGATATCTTGATCGTACATCGGCAAGCCGCGCAAGCTCAAAATGTCCAGCTCGAACTTGTCCTTGTACCGGTTTTGTACGTATTTCGCCAGCTTGTAGTTGTAAGATTCTTTACGGATGCTGCCTACGATTGCAACGACTTTCATGATCAGTTTCCCTCCGATTGGTTTGATTTATATAGAATTCCGGCCGGTTGAAAAAAGGCGGCCGGACGTTGCCCGCTTCGCTCCCGCGCCCGGCATCCTTCGCCTTCGCCTTCCGTAAACTGGAACGGCATAAAACGAATCCCAATTTTATAGAGACTGTATTTAAAATATTAACTATATTTTAGTTAGCAGCATCCGAAAAGTCAACTTTTTGCCGCTTCCGTTTTTTTCATGCCGGCAGGCAGGCTTTCCTTGTCCGATATCGAATCGTTATAGTATTCGCATCAAGATCGGAGGTTTGCGCCCATGATTCCGGAAGGAAATTTGCAAAGCAATATCGACCGTTTTACCGGCTTCGAGCACGTGTACGACCGTTTCCGTCCGACCGCCCCGCGCCCGGTCATCGACATCCTGACGACCTATTTGGGCCGCTCCCCTTCGCTTGTCGTCGATGTCGGCTGCGGAACCGGACTGTCGACGTTCGTCTGGCGCGGCAGCGCCGCCCGCGTCGTCGGCGTGGAGCCGAATGCGGATATGATCGGCCAAGCGAGGGCGAAGCTGGCCGCGCTTGACGGCGCCGGCTCTATATCGTTCGTTCAGGGCTATTCGAACAAGCTGGAGCTGGAATCCGAATCCGCCGATATCGTCACCTGCTCGCAATCGTTTCATTGGATGGAGCCGGTCAGCACGCTGCGGGAAGTATCCCGCATTCTGCGTCCGGGGGGCATTTTCGCCGCTTACGATTGCGACTGGCCGCCGACGATTCATTGGACCGTCGAGCAGGGCTACAACAAGCTGATCGAGAAAGCCGACGCGATCGTCGATCGGCTCGCCGACAAACGCGACAAAGCCGTCAAGCGCGATAAAGAGCGGCATTTGCAGCAGCTGCGCGACAGCGGCGCGTTCCGGTACACGAAAGAAATCGTGTTTCATAACGCGGAGCAGGGCGACGCCGAACGTTATGTCGGACTGGCGCTCAGCCAGGGCGGCGTTCAAACGGCGCTGAAGCTCGGAACGAACGAATTGGACGCCGAGATCGCCGCGTTCCGCGAAGCGGCGGAACGATTTTTCGCCGGCCGGACGCTTGAGCTCCTGTTCGGCTACCGGATGCGTCTTGGCGTGAAATGATCGGCCGCCGAACTTAGCGCATAGCGAAAAAACAAGACTATCCGACGGCGCCCAAACGCCTGCGGATAGTCTTTCGTTTTTCGGCCTCCGTTAGTCGGCCGGCATTTATTCCGCTTCGGACACGACCGTGAACCGTTCGTTCGCATGCCGCGGATTTTCGATCTCGTCGACGATCGCGATTGCGAAATCGGCGTAGCTGACGTAGCTTTTGCCTTGCGAATTGACGAGCAATCGATCGCCGCCGGTGCGGTAGGCGCCGGTCCTTTTGCCTGCCGGGTCGAAAAAGGCCGAAGGGCTGACGAACGTCCAGCGAATGCCGGTCGACCGGCGCAAATCTTCCAGGTTTTGGCCCTGGTTCGACGCGGTCGCGTAGTACTCCTTCGGAAACTCCGGCGTCTCGAGGAGCCGCGTCGTCAGCGCCTCGTCCACGAACAAGCTGCCCGCGCCGCCGACAACGATCAGCCGGGTGTCCGGGGCTCCTTTCAGCGCTTCGATGAGCGCTCTCCCCCCTTCCACATGCTGATGCTCGCGGCCTGGCGCCGCGCCGAACGCGTTGACGACCGCGTCGAAGCTTTTCAAATCGTCCGCGTTCAAGTCGAATACCGATTTCCCGATGACGGCGACGTTCAAATCGCCCGCTTTCGACGCGTCGCGAACGATCGCGGTCACGTCGTGGCCTCTTGCGGCCGCTTCTTTTACGATAAGGCTCCCCGCTTTGCCGGTTGCGCCGATGACTGCGATTTTCATAAGGGCATATCCTCCCGTATTCGGAATCGGTTGGTCGGTAAGGGAAAGGCAGAGCGGTTTCTTCGCTCCGTTACGCAAGTCCTTTGTCGACGTTGCCGTACTAGACGCGGCGCGCTGGACGGTTCGGCCGGACGTAACCGGAATATCTCCCGCTATTTCGCCTTCTGTCAGGGTGACTAAGCGATTTATCGGGAAATGCTACCTTAAATTCCGTCCCGCATCGTTGAAAAACACGGCTTCGCCCAAATTAGCGGGAGCTTTTCCTTTATAGCGGCCGACTTAAGGAAATCGGAAAAGGTTATCGGGAGGTTTTCACGTTATCGTCCGCCCCGGATCGGAATCGTCGATTGCCGTTTTGAATTAAGGTCGACTGCCGTATCGAGCTTAGTATGAATCTCCGCCGAACAAAGTATGACCTGCGGCCCAATCCAACCTGTAACAATTATAGTTACACGATATCCGTTTTGTCAACTTGGGGAGGTCCGTTGCAAACGATTTGAAGAGTGATCCTCCGCCAATATTTTTCCGTTTCTGCGCTGGCGTATTCTCCGGTTGCCACGGGGCTCGAACAGTACAGGAATACCTCCCGTTCATTCTTCTCCAGTCAAGCATCGGCTTGAAAGAACGGGAGAAGCTCCCGTTAATCGCACTTGCATTGGCAAGAATGCGCGTTTCGAGCGGCATTATCGGGATGTCTTCCCTTTAAAATGTTCCTAAATCGGGGAACCCGACAAATTACATGGACGTTTTCCATCAACATGTCTCCTTGTTGCAGGTTTTGCCGGCAATAAGAGTCAGCCCATCTGTCCCGTGCATCCATGAAGAGTTTCCGAAGCGGCACCGCCGGATTAATCGTTCGTTTCGCCGACCGAGCGGGAGGATACGACGCCGGGCTTCCCTACGACATAGCAGGGTAATACCAAGTGTGACCCGAACAACAAAAAGAAGCGCCGCAAGCAATACCGAGTATTACTTGCAGCGCTTCTTTCGCCATTCGCTTAACGCGTTACAGCCAAGATTCGATATCCTCGTCGTCGATATCGTCCGGTTCGGGCTTGCGCTTCTCCGCGGAAGGGCCCGGCGCCAGATCCAGGGCGGCCGCGGCTTCCGCGCGAGTCCTCGCCGCGTCGGCCGGAATCATCGGACGATCGGACGGAATGAAATGCTGCAAATTTCGCAGCCCGTTTTCGCGAATTTCGTTTTCGATCAAATACCGGATCGAATCCATCAGATTGGACTGGCTGTTGATCCACTCCATAATCGCGTCGGATTCGTTCTTTTTCGTTTTCAGGCTTATGTTTTCGCCGGGCAGTTTCCGTTTTTTCACGCTTCGTTCACCTCGGGCCGGGTCGTCCCCGCTTACCCGGCTTTAATCGCCTTGCCTTTCAACGTTTCGTATATTTTCCCGTGCACGAACGCGTTCAGCCCTTCGGCGTTGAGCGTGATCGCGTGCTGCGGCGGAATGTAGAGCAGCCGGATTTCGCGCTCGTCGCACAGCTCCTTCAGCAGCGGATACAAGAAGGAACGCATCAAAATGCTGCCGCCCCCGTAAACGCAGATGACGTCGATTTCGTTGCGCGCCTTCGTCAGCTGCTTGCGGATGTTTTGAATAATATGCCGGGCTTGTCCTTCGAGCGGACGCTTCAGCGTGTTGATCGCCCTCGCGTAATATTTGTGCTTCGGATTTTTGATGACGTCGCTGAAAAATTGCCGCGGACTGTCCGGCAAATGGACGAGACGGTTGAATTCGCCGAGCGCCTCCTCGATTGCGTAGCCCGCTCCGTGATGGCTCCCGTGCACGAATTGGCGCAAAAACTTGTTGCCTTCCGTGATCGGATATTCCGTCGAGCCGTCCCCGATATCCGTATGTAAGATCCGTTTGTCCTTGAAATACCCGCCGTTGAACGACTTGCCGAGCTGGTACGTGTTCACGAACTCCTCGAAAATGTCGCCTTCCCGCGGACGCCCTTCCACGTCTTTTTGCAGCGCGAAAATGACCGGCGTCGCCTCCGGGATTACTTTCGTGTAATCGAACACGACTTTGACGGCGACCCGCTGCTTGTTCAGATGCACGGTCACGTGATGCGCACCGTCGGTAAACCGTCTCTCGAACCGGGCGGCCGTCTCGTCGGAATGCTGCGTAACCGGCAGCGCGGTCGCCATGTCGACATGGACCTCGACTTGCTCCGGTATCGTCTGGGTCTCTTCGTACGCCTTCTGCACGGCAACCGCCGCGATTTGGCCGAGCGTATTGATGATCGGCAAGTCCATGTCGCACTTTTGGTCGATGCCGATTTGCAGCGTATCGAGCAGCTCGCCGCTTTCCAGCGCGAACTTCCCGATATAATACATGCCGGGCTTTACGGCCGGCGAATCGATCGTTACGATCAGCTGCTCGGACAAATTTTTGATGAAGCTCTCCGGCGGCAGCTCCTCGCTCCAAGGCAGCTTGTCCACTCCGCAATACACATTCGGCTGCTTGATCAGCCTGCCGTCGATAAACAAATCGTGCTCGCTGTTCCCGTTATCGTTTCCGACGAAAAAATGATACTGCATAAAAGCCAAGCCTCCTTTATGATTCATTTTTTCGGTATTACCGGGCAATGCCGAATCGGCCGGCGCGGTAATGCTTTGCAACGCCAAACGATGCGGTCCGCTATCTCGACTTGTCGGTTCGCGGCTTTCTCGAATAAGACGCTCCATTACAATACTTCGTAACACCGGCCGGAATTCGGTCGGAATTCGCGCGTTTTTTTGCGACCGTTCGCCGGTCGGCAGATAGCCGGGGACATAAAAAAGCCACGGGAGACTCTCCGTGGCTTCGTGCCGAACAGATCATAGGCAGGTGACAATCTGCATCTCCAAACGATGGGCGACGGCTGCCTGTTCCGTCCTCAAATGATCCATTCCATGCTATTTTATGTAACAGCAGTCTTTATTATAATGTTGATTCCAGATCGATACAAGTCCGGGCCCCTTCATTTCGCCCGCGCGAATTTTACACCCGCTTGAGGGACCCTTCCTCGCGATACTTGGCGACCTTATCCTCCGACATGACGAACAGCGTCCGGGCGAACAATTTCTTTTTGCTCGTCAGCCTTACGGCGACCAACACATAGACGTCGCGTTCTTCACGAAACACCTTGATATACTCGAGCGAGCCTCTTTTCGGATGAAGGGCTACGTAATCCGGATTTTGCAGAATGTCGCGAAGATACGGAAAATAAGTTTGAAAATCCGCGGGATGTTCCTTGCTCATGTGAGCGATGTTTTGGTCGCCTATATAAATCGGCATATCCGCCTTGAGCGAAAGCTGCAGCGCGTCGATTACGTTTTGGGTTATTTTCCCGACTACCGTATTGTTTCCCACCAATGATCACCTCGCGGTTCCGGCCGTGCAGACGAAAGGGGCTTCCCGTTTTTCGTACAGCTTAAGATGATAGGTTCCCCTGTTTCGGGCAATCTTATATACGTACCGGACGGCCGAACATGCAAAAGAAAACGGACCCCGAGCGAACGTTCGAGCCGGTCGTCTTCCGCTCGTTCGGGCTTCCGTCCCCTCCCGCTCCGCGAATCGCCTTACCGCGCATGCTCTCGCTCACGGAATGCCGAAGTCAGCAGTAGTCGTGCGTTTCGTCCGGCCCCACCGTATACGGGACGTATACTTCATGGCTATCTTCGTGCATCCGTTCCAAATGGTACGCGTTAGGCGCTCCCGGTTCCGCCTTCAGAAAGCCGAACTGTTTGCCCAGCCAGCGGTATAGGCTCGAATACTCCGCCCTAAAATCGTCCCTGGCGCGTTCGAACGAAAAAACGGCGTAATACTGCCCCGGTATGACCAGCTCGACCAATTGTTCCGGAACGGAGACATTCGGCGCAAACTCCCGGCAGACGAACAAACGGTGCTCCGTTACCCCCGCATAACGCTCGATAATCGGGTTGACGCAGAAACGGCCGGGCAGCACTCCCTCGATTCCCTCGGTGTGACGGTCCAGCGTCGAAACGGCGTCGGACCATGCGGATCCGGGATCGCTTATATCCACGGTCGCCTGCACGCCGGCGCATCGGATCTCGGGAAGCTTCACGAACGTGTACGAAACGAGCCTCGGAAAATTCGGTCCGTTCACGTTCTCCGTTTCGTTCAAGCCGAACAGCCCGCTCCATACCCCGAACGTGTTGCCGTCCGGATCGCGGAATTGAAACCAATGCGTATTCGCCACCCCGATTTCGAGCGGGTCGACATCCGCCCCCTCCCTGACGAGTCGGTCATGGAACGCCCCCGCATCCCTCACATGGAAATTGAGCGTCCCTTGTCCTTTTTTCTCGACGTTTTTTCGAATCCAGCAAATGCGCCCGGGCGACATTTCCATCGTCGCGAAATGCGGATTGAAGGCCAGCACCTTAAACCGCAAACAACGGCAATACCAGGCCAACGCGCTTTCGAGCTCGCCGACGAACAAGGTCGGAATGACGGACGCGACAACGGGCGACGGCGTCGCTTTGTGAATGGGGATCATGAACTTCTCCTCTTTCTGCCTTTGGCTGTTATTTGATTTGGAAAATTCACTGGTGACGATGCCGCGCAACCTTCGAAACGTGACATCCTTTTGCCAAAAAAGTCGAAAACAATTTCGAAGAGGAGTACGCCCGCCCCGGCGCGAATAAAAAGCGGTGAGGCTTTGCCGGAACAAGGAGGACCTATGACGACGGACATCGAGCTGGAATTGGATTCGGACGAGGCCCTTATCGAGCGCGCCCGCCAAGGGAACCGCGAGGCGTACAACGAGCTGCTGGCCCGTCATCGCGGTCGGGCGTTCGCATGGGCCAAGCAGATTACCTCCGACCATCATTTGGCGGAAGATATCGTACAGGAAGCGCTCGTCCGCGCGTTCTTGAAGCTCGGGACGATGACGGATTTGACGAAGTTTCTGCCCTGGCTGCGGACGATCGTGCGCAACCAGGCGATGATGAAGCTGAGGCGGGGCGGTCCGCACGGACGGGAGAAGCCGTTCCCGCCGCTTCGCGATTCGGCAACGTCCGCTTCCGAAGGCGCCGAGCCCGACTGGCGCGATCTGGACACGGTGCTGCGCCATTATGCGAAACGTGCGGGAACGGACAACGGGACCGACAGCGCCGCCTCCGGCGCGGAATCGCCTCTCGCGGAATGGCTGCCCGCCGTCGTCAAAGCGCTCGGGCCGAGGGAGCGCGACGTATTCGAGAAACATTTTTACGGGCAGCTGTCTCCGCAAGAAATCGCCGACCATTGGAATACGAACGTGAACACGATCCATAAGGCGTTGTCCCGCATTCGGCGCAAAGCCGAAGATACCCGCATCGAACTGGATATCCGCAGCCGCATCCGGTCCCATATCGATGCGCGCGGCGGCGGCAAACGAGTCGTTCTGGCAAAGCCGGGACTCGCCGACGAGCCCCCGGTTCACCCCGGAGCCGCCTTTCCGAACGCCCTCTATCATATTCTCCGTTCGTTGGGCAGGCCGGTAACGATGGCCGAAGCGACGGGCTACACAGGCTACGCCTTCGTGCTGAACGTCCGGCGCTCGACGATCGGCGCCGAAAGTCCGATGATCTGGGATTGGGATACGTTCCTTTCCAACGCCCTGCTCAATTTGGGCTTCCATTCGCGTTACGTCGATTACCAGCATTATAAAAATGCCGGTTCGAGCCCGCACAAAACCCGCAATCTTTTGTTTACGCTCGATATGATCCGGGATTCGATCGACCGGGGGATGCCCGCGCTGCTGAGCAGCGCGATTTCCTACGACCTTGCCGTCGTTTACGGCTACGACGACGAGAAGCAAACGCTCTACGTCGCCGACCCGCAATCGTGCGAGCAAATTTCGTACAGCAGCCTGTATTCGGGCTCTCCGAAAATCGATAAAGCGATATCCCGCGAGCTGTATGCGTTCGTCTTCGACGGGGAGCTGGACGACGATCGGCGGCTTCCGGAGCACAGACTCGTTCGGCTGCTGGAGCGGATCGTGCGTCACTCGGACGGAGACGACCCGACCTTCATGCCGTGCGCAGGCGGCTTGCGCGCCTATGACGAATGGATCGCCGCGTTCGAGAGCGGCACGATCGAACCGCTCGGGAACGCGTCGAACTTGAACCTGTACGGATGGTTTCGGGAACAGGCGGTATCGTTCTGGAAGGAACGGATCGGGGAATACGATGGCCGACGGCCGGAGTCGGCGGATCGGCATCGTTTGGCGAAGGACGGCTTGCTTGAGGTCAAACGGTGCTACGAGAGAGTGAGCGAGACGTTCGAAAAGCTGCGCGAGCTGTTCCCGTTCCCGCAAGGAGGGACGCCGCACGACCCGGATTGCATGCGGCAAGCCGTACAGCTGCTTCGCAAGGCGAGAGAGGACGAGGCATCCGGCATCGCTCGCATTCGCGAACTGCTGCGGACGCTTCGGGAACGTTCCGGCGGAAGTGCGATCGCTCCCGTTCAACATATCGCGCTCAGTCCGTTTTATTCGTTCGGCGGCAATCGTCCGAAGCCTTCGAACGAACCTTCGAAAGCCGGGGCGCTCGAAGCCGTCGTCTGCATGTGCGCCAGCCTGAAGGAAAGCATGACGTTCTACGGCAAGCTGCTCGGCATCGAACCGGCGCCCGAAAGGCTGAGCGGACCGGTCGGCTTCCTCCCGCTTCGGGACGCCCGATTGCTCGTGCTGATGGATCGGCGACTCGACCTCAACCATGCGGATTGGCAGCCCGCCTTCTATATCCGGGTCCCGGACGTGGACAAGGCGTACGACGATGCGAGGCGGCAAGGATGGAAAATCGTCAACTTTTTGGACAAAGGCGGTTTGTTCACGGACTTCTTCATCGCCGCCGACCCGGACGGACATCAGCTGATCGTCGGCAGCCATTCGCTGTCGCACGCCTTTCCGTTCGCCGGCGCCGCCCCGGCTCGGCATCCGCTCGCATTCGACGCCGGACCGGCTGTGGTCGCGGCCAAAAATCCGATCGCCTCGGCGCGGGCGTACGCCGACCTGTTCGGCCCGGACGAGGCCGGTCGATGGTTCCGTTTCGCGGACAAGTACGGCCCCGACTCGTCCTTCAAGCTGCGGTTCGAGACGGCCGATGCCGATCAAGCCTACCGGCTGATCCGGAAATGCGACATGACCGTTGCCCAGGCTGCGGAAGACGGCGCAGCCGGCATTCGCCGGTGGATTTTGCGGGACCCGGACGGGCGTCCGCTTGCCGTCGATGTCGTGCGGTCGTGATCTTGCATACCGGCTCTGCCGCGCGATGCCGTCGCTTCGGCAACAACGACCAAAGCCGTCCTTCATCCGAAGGGCGGTTTTTCCTTGATTCCATTATCCGGCATTGTCAAGCATTACTTTGCAATGCCGGGCATTACTTGCGAAAGAACCGCCTCCGTTTTCGATCATGCGGGGAATGACGCGCTTTTGGCCGAGAAACGAGCCGGACAAGCCGATCGACATCGCTTTCCCCCTGTTTCGGCATCTATCCTATTTTTTTGAGCCGTCTGTCACAGCTTCGCCTCCTTCCTCGTCTTGTGTAACGAAAACGAAAAGACGGAGGATGATCCTTATGAATCGTTACGATGCAGCCGTAATCGGCGGAGGCTTGTCGGGTCTTATTGCGGCGGTCCTGCTGGCCCGGGCGAACAAATCGGTCGTCGTGCTGGAGAAGTCCGAGCGTATCGGCGGAAGGGCGATGACGATCGACAAAAAAGGCGCCCTCTTCAACCTCGGCGGCCATGCGCTGTATCGCGGCGGAGAAGCGCATTCGATTTTGCAGGAGCTTGGCGTGCGTCTCAAAGGCGGCAAGCCGCTCGCCGACGGGTTCGCGTTATGGCAAAACCGGCTGCTGCCGCTGCCGGGGGATCCGGTTCGGCTGCTCGCTTCGCGGCTTTTGACATGGTCCGGCAAAATCGAGCTGGGGCGCGCCATGCTCCGCATCGGCAAAATCCGCACGGCCGACCTGCCCGACATCAGCTTGCGCGAATGGGCCGAGCGGGAAATCCGCGACCCGATGGTGCGTCATCTGCTGTATGCATTGTGCCGGACGGCCACTTATAATAAAGACATCGATATTCAGCCGATCGGACCGGTCATGCGGCAAATCCAGCGATCGCTGAAGGAAGGGGTTCTCTATTTGAACGGAGGCTGGCAGACGATCGTCGATCAGCTGCGGGAGATGGCCGTCCGCGCCGGAGCGACCGTCATGACCGGCAAAAGCGTCGCCGAGATTCGGCACGACGGAGCGGTTCGGGGCATCCGTTGCGCGGACGGCGCCGCCATTGAAGTCGATGGCGTCATCAGCACGCTGTCCCCGGCCGACACGTACCGGCTGGTCCGCGACGCGGAGCGAACCGCTTTGCGCCGCTGGAAAGAAGCGGCCAGGCCGGTCAAGGCGGCGTGTCTCGACCTTTGTCTGCGCAAGCTTCCGGTGCCGGATCGCCATTTCGCGATCGGCATCGATCAGCCCGTTTTTTTCACCCATCATTCCCGGGTCGCCCGGTTGAGCCGGGACGCGACGCTCGTGATGCATCTGATCAAGTATAACGACGGCGCGGAAAGCGATCCGAAAGCGGACGAGACAATGCTCGAATCGACGATGGATCTGCTGCACCCCGGCTGGCGGAACGAAGTGGCGGCGAAGCAATATTTGCCGAACATGACCGTCGTTCACGACGTCGTCCGCGTCGGCCGAAAAGACGCGCCCGGTCCCGCCGTACCGGAAATCGGCGGATTGTACGTCGCCGGCGACTGGGTCACCCGGGGGGAAATGCTCGCCGACGCCGCCGCGGCAAGCGCCGAGCGCGCCGTGCGGGAGCTGCTGCAATCCTCGCCCGCCGTCCGGACGGACGCCGTGCGGCCGTTGACCAAATGGGGCTGACCTGACCGGCCCGCCGAAAGGATGATCGCTATGGACCATACCGTTCCTATCGAGGACTGGTACGCCGCCTACAAGCCGCTTTTATTTTCGCTCGCTTACCGGATGCTGGGCAGCGTCATGGACGCGGAAGATATCGTGCAGGAAGCGTTTCTGTCGCTGGGTGCCGCAGCCGACCCTGCGCCCATTCGGAACGGCAAAGCGTATTTGTGCAAAATCGTCACGAACCGCTGCATCGATCGTCTCCGTTCCGGTCAGGCGAAGCGGGAAGTGTACGTGGGGCCGTGGCTGCCGGAGCCGATCGTGACGCCGGAGACCGACGCGCAGGCGGACCCGCTTCAAGCGTATGTGCGCAGCGAGTCGGTGTCGACGGCTTACCTGCTTCTGCTGCAGCAGCTGTCGTGGGTCGAGCGGGCCGTCTTTTTGCTGAGGGAAGTGCTGCAGTACGATTACGACGAAATCGCCGGCATCGTCGGCAAAAGCGCAACGAACTGCCGGCAAATTTTTCACCGGGCGAAGCGCGGCATCAGCCTCCGCCCGCCGCACGACGAAGAAGCCGCCCCCGTGCCGGGGGCGGCGTCGTCCCGCCCGGCCGATCCCGAACGAACGGGCGAGCTGGTCCGGCAATTCGTTCAGGCGCTCGCAAGCGGGGATATCGCCAGGCTGCTCGGCATCTTGTCCGAAGACGCCGTGCTTTACTCGGACGGCGGCGGCAAAGTGCATGCGGCGACTCGCCCGATCGTCGGAGCGGACCGCGTGATCCGATTTCTTACGGGCTTGCTCGAAAAAGCGTCCCCCGCCTTCTCGTTCCGGTTCGCCCGAGTCGGGAGCGACGCCGGCATCGTCACGTACGAAAACGGCGTTCCGCAATCGGTGTTTTCGTTCCATGCCGAGAACGGACGAATCGCGGCGGTGTATATCGTCGTCAATCCGGATAAGCTCGCTTATGTCCGCTAGAAGCCGGGCACGCGCCGCCGGGCATCGTTTCTAGCAGATGCACGTCTTCCGCTTGACGCCGACCTTCCCCCGCTCCTCAGCCTTGCGGATATATTCGGACGCCCGCGGCACCTTGCACGCCGTTTGCCCGACGTCGACCTTGACGCTGCCGATGGCGTCCGCGCAAGCTTTGGCTTTCTCGTGCAGCGGGGCCGCATAGACGCCGACCGCGATGACGAATCCGTTCATCGCATAGCGGACCCGGTTCCGTTCTTCGTGAACGGTCGCTTCGATCTGACCCAGCAGCCGCTCGATACGCCGCAGATCGAGCCGGCCGTCGGGAGTAATCGATATATAGTTCGCGTACGTGCTCCAGCCGCAGACAGCCGTCATCTCGTCGGGAGACCGGATCCAGTCTTCCGCGAGCTCGAGGGCGTGCGGGCTTTCGGCCGCCACCCAGGCGACGGCGTACTCGGCGAGCATATACCAGTTCGCCGCACGCACCCAGCGCTGCAGCATGTCTTTGTCCGCCGTCCTCGGATCGACCGTGAGTCCGGCCAAGTACATCGCGTCGCTGTTCCCGGTATCGTACAAAGCGCGTGCGACTTGCTGGTTTGCTTTCACCTCTTTGACGAGCTTCTTCAGGTCTCCGACCTTGACTCCGAATAACGGCTCCTTGGCCCCGTGCCGCAAAAACGTGCTTTTCGTTTGCTCCGATCCCATCGCTTCGAGCTTGTCCATCACTTCGCGCAGCGTCGTCATCGCATATGTCCTCCTTGAACCGCCATACGTGAAAAAGGTTATAATCATCGTAAACGAAAAAACGGGAAGAAGCGGGCGGCCGAACCTGTTCCCGGCGCTCGCTCTCCCGAATCGGGGGATTTCCATGATTTTGCACAAAGGCGAGACGTTGTTCCGCCAAGGAGAAACGGGGCCGCTCTACCGGTTAAACAGCGGCCTGCTCAAAATCGTCCGGGTCCACGAGGACGGCCGGCAATTCGTAGTCAACCTCATCGTGCCGGGCGAAACGATTCCGCACCATTCGCTCATCAGCCCGAACCCGTATTTCGGAACGGCCGAAGCGCTCGTCACTTGCGAGGTCGACGTCCTGCCGGCGAACGAATGGTACCGGGAAGCGGAGAGCAGCCCGGACAAAATGCGCGCCATCGCCCTGCAGCTGCAGGAAAAGCTGCGCATGATGCAGCAGCGGATCGATCAGCTGACCGAGGTCGCGCCCGCCGAAAAGCTGCGCAAGCTGGACGCCTGGTTCGGCGCCTATATCGCGCCGGTCTCGATGACGGAGCTGCTCACGCAGGACGAAATCGGCCAATTGATCGGCGTTCGCCGCGAGACGGTCAACCGGCTGCTGCGGGCCGGAATCGCCGCTCAGTCGTCCAGCCGGCCCGAGGGTCCGAAAAATTCGTAATGAATGTCGGCCGGAGCGACGCCCCATTCCAGCAAAGCGCGGTTGATCGCTTTCATGAACGGGATCGGTCCGCAAAAATAAAAGCCGGCGTCCTTCGTCGGCACGATCCGCCGAAGCCAATTCAAATCGATATAGCCTTCCTGATGAAACGCGCCGGCAGCCCGGTCCCGTTCCGTCGGCTTCTCGTAGCACCAGTAGGCGCGTATGGCGGAGCGGCCCGAAGCAAGCTCCTCGACTTCTTTCCGGAGCGCGTGAACGTCCCCGTTGCGGGCCGCATGGATGAACGCAACCGGTCGGTTCGGATCGTTCCTCTCCGCCAAAGCGTGCAGCATGGCGGCCAACGGCGTTACTCCGACTCCGCCGCTGATGAGAACGACCGGACGACGGTCGCCTTCGTCCAACGTAAAGCTGCCCGCCGGGGCCGACAGCGGCAATACGTCCCCTTCCCCGACGGTTTCGTGCAAATAAACGGAAACTTTGCCGGCCGGCCGATCCGCGGCGGCGTCCTCCCGTTTGACCGAAATCCGGTAATACGGCTTGCCCGGGGCGCCCGATAAGCTGTATTGGCGAATGTGGACGTTCGGCTCGCCCGGGATTTCGGCCTTCACGCTGACGTATTGGCCCGGGGCGTAGGAGGCTATCGGCTTGCCGTCGGCCGGAACGAGATAAAACGATGCGATCTCTTCGCTCTCCCGCACCTTCCGCTCTACGCGGAACGCGCGGAAGCCGGCCCAGCCGCCTTCCTGCTTTTCCGCTTGCTCGTACATGTCCGCCTCTACGCCAATAAACGCATCCGCAATGACGCCGTACGCTTCCCCCCACGCCCGGATGACGTCTTCCGTCGCCGCATCGCCGAGAACGTCCTGAATGGCGGCGAGCAAGTTGCGTCCGACGATCGGGTATTGCTCCGCTTTAATGCCGAGGCTGCGGTGCTTGTGGCCGATCTGCCTCACGACCGGAAGAATCGCTTCCAGGTTGTCGATATGCTGCGCGGCGGCATATACGGCTCCCGCCAGAGCGGCCTGCTGTCTGCCTTGCTTCTGGTTCGCATGGTTGAACACGTTCAGCAGCTCCGGATGATTGTCGAACAGCAGCTCGTAAAACCGTTTCGTAATCGCCGTTCCGTGCTTTTCCAGAACGGGTACCGTCGATTTAATGATTTCGATCGTCGCAGGGGCAAGCATCGCAATCTCCTCGCTTTGTCTTGGTTTGGTATACACCAAGTATAGGCCGCGAGGAGGCGTATGCCTGTGCGTGCAATCACACCGTTATGGAACGATTTGTGACGGAACGGTCGGCCCGCGCTGCTCAGTCGGCGCGATCGGCGTACGGAGCGAGCATCGCCTCTATAGCGGCATGCCCTCTCCGCCTCGCCCACGCGAGCGGGCGCGACCGCGGCTCCTCCGCCGGCAGGCGCGGATCGGCTCCTTGCTCGAGCAGCCAGCGCGCCATCTCCGTTTGTCCGTATTTGGCCGCCCATCCGAGCGGCGTCGCGCCGTACTCCCCGTCGATCGCGTCGAGGTCGGCCCCGAATTCGCGCAGCAGCGCGGCGACGCCGATTTGCCCTTTGGCGGCCGCGATGTGCAAATACGTGACGCCCTGCCAGTTGGCGAGGTTCGGGTCCGCTCCCGCCTCCAGCAGCAGCCGGACCATGTCCGTTCCGAAATCGGCCGCATAGCCCATATAGTTGTTCGCGTACCACGGCGCGTTCAGCTCGGCTCCGCTGCGCAGAAGCAGCCGGACGATATCGGCGTGGCCGAAGCCGGCGGCCATGCACAGCGGCCCGTAATCGCCGCCGCTGTTCGCGAGCGACTTGTTCGTGCCGAGGATAGCGCTGACGACCTCGATGTTGCCCAAATAGCATACAAAATCGAGCCTCATCGTCGCGCCGTGGGCGTACAACAGCTTCGCCATTTCGTCGTGCCCTTTGGAAACGGCGATGGAGAGCGGGCTGCCGCCGGCGTCCAGCAGCGCGTTCGGATCGGCCCCGTGCGCGAGCAGCAGCCTGGCGCATTCGAGATGATTGCCGCTTGCGGCGTGCCACAGGGCGCTGCCGCGCGGCGCGTCCGCCTCGTCCGCGTTCGGATCGGCGCCGCACTCGAGCAACAGCTTCACCGCCGCCGTATGCCCCGGCTTCGCCGCATAGCCGAGCGGCCGTTTGCCGACCGAATTTTTCGCGTTCGCCAGTTGCCGATCCCCTTCGAGCAGCTCGCCGAGCCGATCGGCGTCGCCTACGGCCGCTGCCGTCCATATGTCGTAGTCGGCCCCGCGCGCCAGCAAATAGCCGACGAGCACCGCTTCGCTGCGCAGCGCCTGCCGGGGCAAATCCCGCTTCGCCCGGTACCAGTAATCGCCGCCGGCGACGGCGAGCTGCAGCGGAGTCGCCCCGTCCGCACGCGCCGCCGCGATATTCGCGCCTCGGTCGAGCAAGGCGGCGATAAGCGGCAGCTGCCGGGTCAACACGGCCCAGTGGAGCGGCGTATTGCCCCGCTCGTCGGCCTGCGCCGCAATTCCGGGCGACTCGTCCAGCCGTCGCAGGACGTCCGCGACCCGGCGCGCCCGGATCAGCTCGCCGATCTCGCCGCCGGTCGGCGTCGTCCCGTAGCTCCGCGCCAAATGCTCCTTCAGCAGACTGGCGATTTCGCCGTGTCCGCGATCGATCGCCTTCGTCAGCGGATCGTCCTGCCAGCCGAGGCCCGACTTGTACGTCGCATCCGCCCCGCAGTCCAGCAGCAGCCGGACGAGCCCGGCATGCCCTTCGCGTACGGCGAAATGAAGCGGCGTGAAATAGCCCCAGCAGCAATTCGCAAGCTCCCGATTCCGTTCCAGCAAACGGGCGGCGGTCGCGGTATCGCCCGTTATGCAGCTTGCGAGCATGCTCCATACGTCCTCTCCCGGCCCGCCGGCCGATGCCACGACTTCCCCGGTGCGCAGCTCTTCCGGTTGAATCGCCGCGGCGCCCGTGCGGGCGCGGTTCCCATTGGCGTTAGCGTCCATCGTCCGTATCGCCTCCCATCGAATGGTCGCATTCGAGCCGAAGCCGCCTATGCGATACCGTTATCGTACCAAACTTTGCGGGAAATCGGGACAGCCGGCAAAGCAAGCGTATTCGGGACGCTCGGGATACTCCTTTCTTTTTCCAAGTCCGGGCGCCCCCTATCCTGCCAAGCGACTCGTTTAACCGGAATTCCTCCCGTTTGTTCGTCACCGGGCAAGCTTCGATTCGTTTTAACGGGAGAAGCTCCCGGTAAATTTGCGCCGCATCGGCAAAAGGCGCAATTCGCACGATATTATCGGGAGCTTCTCCACTAGCGTTGCATCAAAGCTCACATATAAAAAAACGATCTATAATTTACTATTTGTTCCAAATATTATACCATTTTCGTGGACAAAACCGAAAAAAATCTCCATTGTAGAGGGTGCAGGATGAT